>NZ_JBWVBA010000003.1:0-411146 GCF_057221005.1 Ruegeria sp. HKCCD7628 | reverse complement strand
GTCCGACCCTCAACATCACCGCTCACAGCTACGCCGTTCACAGTCATCGAAACCTGTGCCATGAAATCCTCCCGTTTCGTGTTGTTCCTCGGGTCGAGTTAAACACGCGGGTTTTCATTTGAGAACAAAAATCTGAGACGGTTCAGAGGATTGTCGGGCAAGCCCACCACATCAGGGCTTTCGCGAAGACCGGGGCTGCGGGCGTGTCGGGATCTCTTTCAGCAAGCCGCCGACCCCCATTCCAGCGATATCAAGCCCCGTTGTTTCGACCCCACAGGCCACGCGGGACAAAACCCAATCGGCCCCGTTCAGTGCAGGTGAACGCGCGCAGCCCGGCAAGCCAATCACGGGCCGCTCGCCAAGCGCTCCGAGAAATAGAAGGTTGCCCGGATCGACCGGCATTCCGAACCGGTCCACTTGCCCTCCGGCGGCGCGTACCGCCTCGGGTGCCACGTCGTACACGTCAGACGTGGCCGAGCCGGTCAGGATCATGACGATATCCCCTTCAGAGTCGGACACAGCCAAGGACAAAGGTTCCGCCTGATGCGGGACGATCCGAACGTCTGACAGTTCCATCCCCAAGGCTTCGACACGCCCCCTGATCGCGGCAATCCCTTTGTCATTCGACGGGCCGCCGGGAATATCAGTCACCACTAGACCCGCAGTTTTGTGGATCGGCGAGACCATACGGATCGATGCCTGCGCCAGACGTGCCGCGTGCATCACATCGCCTCCGGGCACGGCATAAGAGATAACCTTGATCGTCGCCACCATGCCGCCTTCGCCCATCTGCTGGTATTGCGGAACAGTCGCCACGGTGATCATCGGGTTGACGCGATTGAAAGCCTCCAACGCCTCAACATCCAGCACGGCGACGCCCGGTCCATCCGCCAGCAGATTCACGCGACCGGTAAAAGGTTGGGTCACGCGTAAACCCGCCTCGGTTGGGTTCGGAGCCAGAGCGGCAGCCAGCATCTGGGCGGCCTCATCCTCGTGACAGTCACCCGGTTCAAGTCGCGCGACAGTGACGGAGCCAAAGCCAGCCTCGGTCAGGTCTTCGATGTGGTCTGCCGTCAGCGCGATGCCTTTGCGCAGCTTACGGTCACCGACCTTGATCGAATGGGCTAGGATCGTGCCGACGGCCTCGGCAACGGGGACAGGACCGAACTTCACGCTTTGCCTCGTAACACGGCGGTCATCTGTGCCAATATGGCGACTGCAATTTCGGACGGATCGGCAGCCCCGATATCCAGACCAACCGGACCATGAATGCGGGCAATCTGATCTTCGGTGAACCCGGCCTCGGTCATACGAGCCACGCGTTTGGCATGGGTCCGGGTCGAGCCCAGAGCACCGATGTAAAACACCCCGGCGGCCAACGCTGATTCCAGTGCCGGGTCGTCCAGCTTGGGGTCGTGGGTCAACAACACCACAGCGGTGCGCGAATCCGGACCCAGCTTGGCAACAGCCTCATCCGGCCAATCGGTCAGTATGTTTTCACCCGGAAAACGGGCGCTGGACGCAAAGGCATCCCGTGGGTCGATAATCGCGGGGTCATACCCTGCAATCCGTGCCATCGGCACCAGCGCCTGCGCAATATGAACCGCACCCACGACAATCAGGCGCAAAGGTGGGTTGTGAACAGCCACAAAGGTCTTGCCGTCCTCTTCGAACCCCGAGCGATCCATGCGCAGCCGGTCGGCATACGCGTTGCGACGCAGCGCGCGGTGGCCGGTCTCGACATTGACCTCATAGGCGAGTGGTTCTCGCGCGGCCCGCGCCTCGACCAGATCACGAAGCATGGGTTCGGGCAGAACGCTTCCGATGGGCTCGACCAGCACCCGAATCGTCCCTCCACAGGCCAGACCAACAGCGAACGCATCTTCGTCGCTGACACCAAATTCCAACAGACGTGCTTCGCCTTCATCTATGGCCTCAAGCGCTTCGACGATCACAGCGCCTTCGACACAACCGCCCGAAACCGAGCCTTCGATACGACCATCGCCGCCAATGACCAACTGCGCGCCCACACGGCGCGGGGCGCTTCCCCAAGTCTCAACCACGGTGGCGAGCGCGGCCTTTTTGCCATTGCTGAACCAGCGCAGCGCAGTTTCTGGGCTGTTGTCGAATCTGTCCATTGCGCCCTCCCATAGTGCTTTGACCCAACATAGGCAGGTTTGGCCAGATGAAAAGGAACCCCGACTTTAAGGTCAGACGCCGCAGTCAGGCTTCGGCGCGAATTGGCTGAGTTTTTACCATTTTCTGCAAAGCATTGATTGTCTACAGAGCAGATTCTAGCCTACACATACATCTACTGCATTCCAGTATGCGCATATTTAATTTTCACAAGGGAGACAAAGAGTTGAAACGCATTTTTGCACTCGGAACAGCAATCGGACTTTTGGCATCCACGGCAGTCAGTGCAGATACATTTCTGCGCTATGGCGAGGTCGAGGGCTGGAAGGTATTCATTGATCAGGACAAAAAATCCTGCCTGATTGAGGCTATCGATGACTCCGAAAACGTGGTTCAGATGGGGCTAACCGAAGATCGCGGCGTTGGCTATGTGGGCGTCTTCACCAAAGAAAAAACCGACATCAAGCGCGGCGATACCGAGGCTGTGGCAATTCTGCTGGGAGAAAACCTCTATATCGGTGAAGCCACCGGCATGAAGGGCAACATCACCAAGGGGTATTCGGGCGGTTACGTTCTGTCCAATGATCCCCAATTCGCTGAAGACATTGCCAAGCAAAAGGTGATGCTTGTCTTCCCCGAGAAGGAATTTGCCTTCACCGTGGATCTGACTGGCACCTACAAGGCCATGGAAATGGCCCGCAAGTGCAATGAAGAACAGCTAAGTTAACTCTAACTCGAAAGCGCGGTCATCAGCCGCGCTTTCTCACCCATGTCATCGGGTTTCGAGATGACCTCGGCCAGATCCTCGAGCGAGGCAATCGAATGCCCGGCCCGAAAGCTGTCCACATGCGGCAGCATCGCGGCCACGCCCTGCGCCTTAGGTGCAAACCCGTCCCAGCGCAGCAGTGGGTTCAGCCAGATCAGACGGCGGGCGGAAAGGTGCAGACGCTCCATCTCTTTTCCCAACGCTTGCGGTTCGCCCCGGTCCAATCCGTCCGAGATTAGCAGAACCACCGCACCCTGCCCCATGACGCGCCGCGACCAGTCGCGGTTGAACGCGTGCAGGCATTCGCCGATGCGGGTGCCGCCCTCCCAATCCTGCGCCTCCGCCCCAGCGGCGGCCAAAGCGGCGTCCACATCGCGCTGATGCAGGTGGCGGGTGATATTGGTCAGCCGCGTCCCGAAAGTGAACGCGTGAACCTTGGCCCATCCCGCGCCCTTCGCGTTCGAGACCGAGTGCAGAAAATGAAGGATAATGCGGCTGTATTGGCTCATCGAGCCCGAGATATCACACAGCACCACCAGATTTGGCCAGCGGGTTCGGGGTTTCTGACGGGCGATTTCGTGCAACTCTCCGCCCTGGCGCATGGCGGCGCGCAAGGTGCGGGCGCGGTCTATCCTTTGCCCAACATGGCTGGCTTGACCGCGCCGGGATTCGATTGGTTTTACGGGTAGCGTCATACGGGCCAATATGCGCTTGGCCTGAGCGATCTCGGCGGTGCTCATCTGTTCAAAATCCAGACTGCGCAGGCGTTCCTCGGTCGAGGCGGTTTGTGAGGCGTCGATCTCAAGCTCAGTTTCTTCGCCCGTGTCTTGCGTCTCTGGCTGATCGCGTTCGACACCATCCAGCAGCGCCTCGGCCGCGCGCTTTTCGCCCGCGTCGGCCTTGCGGTCTTCCTGAACACCACGGATCGCCGGCAGCATCATGGCCATCATATGCTCCATATACCGCGGGTCGCGCCAATACATGCGAAAGACCTGCGCGAACACCGTGCGATGTTCGGGACGGTTCACGAAACAGGCGTGCAGGGTCCAGTAGAAATCCTGCTTTTCCGAGAACCCGGCAGCCTGCACCGCGCGGATGGCATCGACAACACGGCCCGTACCTATGGGCAAGCCCGCCTTGCGCAGGGCCCGCGCGAAATGGGTGATGTTCTGCGCCAGTTTGGGGTCATCTGGGATATCTAGGGGAAGCTGCTCCGACATCACACCGGTTCGAGCGTGGCTTTGGCTTCGTCCAGAATACGTTTTGCCTCAGACCCTTGGAGTTTCTGGATGTCGTCCTGGTACTTCAGGATCGCGCCCAGCGTATCGCCGATCACTTCGGGGCTGAGGTTGATCACATCAAGCGCCAGGAGGCATTTGGCCCAATCGATCGTCTCCGCAACGCCGGGTTTCTTGAACAGGTCTTCGGTGCGCAAATGCTGGACGAAGGCCACCACTTCGCGGCTGAGTTCCTGTGCCGCTTCGGGTGCGCGGGCGTGGAGGATTTCGATCTCGCGCTCGAAATCGGGGTAGTCGACCCAATGATAGAGGCAACGGCGTTTCAGGGCGTCATGCACCTCGCGCGTGCGGTTCGAGGTGACGATGACAATGGGCGGTTCCGGCGCTTTAACAGTGCCCAGTTCGGGGATTGTAACCTGAAAATCGCTGAGCGCCTCCAGCAGAAACGCCTCGAACGGCTCATCCGTGCGGTCCAGTTCGTCAATCAGCAGAACCGGCGCGCCGTGTTCGTCTGGGCGCATAGCCTGCAACAGCGGGCGTTCGATCAGGTAGTCATCCGAAAACAGCTCGGATTGCAGGGCACCCCGGTCGGCGCCGCCCGAAGCTTCGGCGGTGCGGATTGCCACCATTTGCGCCGGGAAGTTCCATTCGTAAACGGCCGAGGACGCGTCCAGCCCTTCGTAACACTGCAGGCGGATCAGGCGGCGGTTCAGCCCGGCGGCCAGCGCCTTGGCGATCTCGGTCTTGCCGACCCCGGCCTCACCCTCCAGAAACAACGGGCGGCCCAGTTTCAGCGACAGGAAAACAACCGTGGCCAAGGCCCGCCCGCAGACATAGCCCTGATCGCCCAGCATAGTCTGAACGGCGTCGATGGAATTTGGCTGCGTCATGGCGATCTCCCTCGGGGCACAAGAGGTCACGACGGCGGGCGCGCGTCAAGACCAGGGCTTTGCAAGGAGTTACGACGTTCGGGCATATTGACAAGGGGCAGCCGTGCATTCGGGGCCTTTCACGGCTGCGCGCACTGTGCTAGCCGGGGGCCATGACCGATACCCTGACGATCCGCCGCCCCGACGACTGGCATCTGCATCTGCGCGACGGCGCAATGTTGCAGGCCGTCCTGCCCGAAACCGCGCGCCATTTCGCCCGCGCGATCATCATGCCGAACCTCGTGCCGCCTGTGGTGCGCGGCGATCAGGCCGCCGCCTATCGCGACCGTATCCTGGCCGCCCTGCCCGACGGGATGAGCTTTGAGCCGCTGATGACCCTCTATCTGACCGAGGACACGGATGCCGAAGACGTCGCCGCCGCCCATGCCAGCGGGCTGATCAAGGCGTGCAAGCTGTACCCGGCTGGAGCCACGACCAATTCGGCCTCGGGTGTGCGGGATTTCGACAAGGTGCGCCCGGTGCTTGAAAAGATGGCCGAGATTGGCCTGCCTATGTGTGTGCATGGCGAGGTCACGGACTCTGACATCGACATTTTCGACCGCGAGGCCGTGTTTATCGACCGTGTTCTGGACCCGATCCGTAATTCGACCCCCGGCTTGCGCGTGGTGATGGAGCATATCACCACCGCAAACGGTGTGGACTACGTCAAGGCCAATGACGCCGATCTGGGCGCAACGATCACGGCGCATCACCTGATCATCAACCGTAACCATATTCTGGTTGGCGGGATCAAACCGCATTACTACTGCCTGCCCGTCGCCAAGCGCGAAGAACACCGGCTGGCACTTTTGGCTGCTGCGACCTCGGGTGATGCAAGGTTCTTTTTGGGCACCGACAGCGCGCCGCATACGGATGCGAACAAGGAAATGGCCTGTGGCTGTGCCGGGTGCTTCACCGCGACGAACACGATGTCACTAGTGGCCGAGATGTTCGACCGTGAAGGGTCGTTGGACAAGCTGGAAGGGTTCACCTCGCTCAATGGCCCCGGTTTCTATGGCCTGCCGGTGAATGAGGACACGATCACACTAACCAAGGGCGAACCGGTCGTGTATCCCGAAAAAATCGACTCTGGTGACGGGCCTGTCACGGTGTTCGACCCAGGATTCCCGCTGCATTGGCGCGTGGACTAATCCGCTAGCAATGCCGCCAGATCGCGGGCGCGGCCTCCGGTGCGCAGCATCGACCAGATCGCGTCCGCCTCGTCACCTCCGATCAGCTTGGCAGCCTTGCCACGCACCCGATCCTCACGCTCGGACAAGGGCAACGGGGTCAGAAGATCATGACTGGCCTCTTTGCGCGCGCCGTCACGGCGCAACAGGGTCAGGTGGGCTTGCGTCTCGGACAGCGTTTCATCCTCCTCGACCGTGACGCGGTCGCGCAGCGATGTCAGGCGCGGATCGGCGCAGGTTTTCTCGGAATAGCTGGCGGGCAAGGCGGTGTCATATCCCAGCGCCTGCATCGCAATCACCGTCCGGTATGAAAACTTGGCCCCCAACCCGGTGGTCGGAGACATCTGGTTGCACACGCTCATCCAGCGCGGATGGGTCTTGACCGTGATCTCGGCCACTTCGGGTTCGGCGATGTCCAACGCGCGCGCCGCCTCTAGCGCCGCGTGCAGCCCGTGGCAGCAAGCGTGAAACTTATGGCTTACGGATGTGAACAGCCAATCCTCGCCCAATCCATCCAGAGCGGTCTGCACATCACCCTGCCCCTGATGCGTGGCCCCAAACCCACAGGGGCCTTCCAACGCATCTGCACTGGGGTCGAACCCCTTGGCGATCAGCAGAGCCGCTTCGACCCCGGCCGAGGCCGCAAGCCCCGCGTTATAGGGCTTCCCCATCGTGCCAAATTGCGCCTTCAGCCCCGCCGCTCGGGTGGCCGTCAATCCCAGAACCTTGCGCATCTGCCCAGCGTCAAACCGTAGGATGCGGCCCGCTGCGACCGCTGCCCCGAAAGCCCCGGCGGTGGCCGTTTGATGAAACCCGGCCTGATAGTGGTCGCGCCCTAGCCAGAGACCGACACGGATTGAGACCTCCATCCCCACCAAAGCGGCCTCAAGAACATCCACCAGAATGCGGTCGTCCCACTCTCCAAGCGCAAGGGCCGCTGGCAGAATGGCAACCGAGGGATGGCCAATATGGGCGAAATGCGTGTCGTCATAGTCCAGCGCATGGGACACCGTCCCGTTAACCAGTGCCGCACCTCGCAAGGGCGCGGCCCCACCGCCGAACAGATGCGCCTGTGCTTCGCCGCCCTCGTCAAGAACCAGCGCGCGTACGGATTTCGAAACGGGCTCGTCTTCTCCAGCCCGCCCTACGGCCAGCCAATCCAGAACGGACAAAGACGTTACAATCCGAGCCTGCTGCGACGTAGATACGGGACTGGCCGCGAACCCGGCCAAGGCGTTGGTAAAATCACTCATGCGGCGCAGTCTAGCGTGCGCCGGGGATGGGTAAAGCCTCAGCTGTACAAATCTGCGGCGCGGGCCTCGAAGGCTTTGACCACCCGCTGCATGGCCTCGTTGAACACGACGCCGATGATGCCCTGCAGGATGGCATTCTTGAACTCGAAATCCACATGGAACGAGATGTTGCAGCCCCCATCAGCCGCGTCTTCGAACCGCCAGTCGGATTTCATGTATTTGAACGGCCCGTCCAGATACTCGGTGTCGATCCGGCGATCCTCGGCGTGTAGCGTCACACGGCTGCCGAACCGTTCGCGGAACACTTTGAAGGAAATCACAAGATCGGCCTCTAGCACCTGGGCCTCGCCCGCCGCATAAGTGCGCCTGATCCGGGCCGCCGCGCACCACGGCAAAAACTGCGGGTATTTGGCCACATCCGCGACAAGGTCATACATCTGCTGAGCGGTATACGGCAGGTGACGTGTCTCGGAATGGGTCGGCATGGCGGTCCGCTATTTGCAGGTGACAATGGCGCGTCATGTCGTATGTTGCGCGCCAAAGATCAAGGGGGCAGTGATGACAGACCGCGCATATGTGATAGATGAGATGATCTCGGCCAAGGCCATCGCCGCCCGGATCGAAGAACTTTGCCGCGAGATCACGCAGGAATTCGGCAACACCGACAAGTTGGTTGTTGTGGGTCTGTTGCGCGGCAGTTTTGTGTTCATCGCAGATCTGGTGCGCGAGCTGGATCTGCCAATCGAGGTGGATTTCCTTGAGGCGTCCTCGTACGGCGACTCGATGGAGAGCAGCCGTGAAGTACGCATTCTCAAGGACTTGCGCGGCGCAATTGAAGGACGCGATGTGCTGGTAGTCGAAGATATCGTCGATACTGGCCATACCCTGAACCACGTGACCAAACTGTTGCGCAGCCGTAAACCCGCGCGGCTGAAATCCATCGCCTTGCTCGACAAGCCCAGCAGGCGCGAGGTCGATTTCCGCTCAGACTGGATCGGGTTTGAAATACCTGATGAGTTTGTCGTGGGCTACGGCATCGACTACGCGCAGCGCAATCGCAACCTGCCGTTTATCGGTAAGGTTCGATTTGTCGAAGACTGAGCGGCCTTCTGACCTATCCATCTTGTGCAAGTAGCAGTGGTTAAGCTTCCTAAAAATTCATCTATTGGAATATTATTGGACATTTCTCCCAGCAAGAGACTACCATTCGAGTACTTTGGGAGGTTTTATACATATGAAAACACTGTCTATTGGGATTCTGGCGGCTTTCGCGCTAGTCGCAACATTTGGAATTGCGGATGCAAAAGACAACAAGGGCAAAGGTAAAGGCCCCGACAAGTCGAAAATTGAAAAGTCGCTAAAAACAAATAAAGGCGTCGGTGTACCGCCCGGACAAATCAAGCGCTATACGCGAGGTCAGAAAATCCCTAATGACTTGGATTTTGACTATCTTGACGATCTGGATGGTTGGAAGTTGAAACCCTTGCCCGCCGGTCAGCGGTATATCCGCGTAGACGACGAAATCCTTTCGATATCCGATGACACAAAGACAGTTATTGATGCCGTTGGAATCGTCGGTGATCTTGTAAACTGAGGGCTCAGCCTACAAGAGATCGAATTACCGCACTGAATACATCTACCCCTACAGGGATCAGCGCATCCGGAAAATCATAGTCCGGGTTGTGCAATTGCGGGTGCGCTTGTCCGGCACCCAACCAAAACATGGCCGCCGCGGCGCTTTTGCCAAACTGGCCGAAGTCCTCGGAAAATTTCTGGGGTTCTGTCGTAAAAGTACAAGGAACGCCGAGCGCGGCGCAGGCCTCAGCTACAGTGGCTACAGCCTGCGCGTTGTTTGTGCAGGCCTCGAACACATCCTCATAGGTGATTTCAACCACAAGACCCTGAGCTTCGGCGGCTTGGGTGACAAGCCCTTCGGCTTCGGCGATCAGGTTCTGCATCCGAGTGTCGGATACCGTGCGCAGCGTAACCCACAGCTCGGCCGCGCCCGGGGCGACGCCAAACGTGGGTTCGCCCAGCCGGGCATGAGTAACAGTGGTCAGGGCGAAATCGGCATTCAGTGCGCCGCCCGATCCCAAACCTGCCAGTTGCGGAATCAAAGACGCAAGCGCTTTTGCCGGAGAGACTCCATCCTGCGGCTCCGCAGCGTGCGAGGTCTTACCCTTAAGCACAACTCTCATCCCGCGTGACGCACAGTTGGCAGGGCCTGCACACAACGACACCTCACCCAGCTCGAGGCCGGGCAGATTGTGCAACGAAAATACATGGTCCGGCGCGATGGGCGCGAACTGGGGATCAGCGCGAAAGCCTGCAGCCCCCTGCCCGGTCTCCTCGGCGGGTTGATAGATCAGAACCACCCGGCCCCTTTTCGGGCGGGTCTCCGCCAGATGATCAGCTACGCCCAGAACCATGACCATATGGCCATCATGTCCACACAGATGCCCCTTGCCCACCACGCGCGAAGCATAGCCTGCATCCGATATTTCCTGAATCGGCAGCCCGTCCAACTCGCACCTTATCGCCACTGTGGGCCCGGGCTGGCCGCTGTCGAATACTCCAGCCACGCCATGCCCGCCGATCCCGGTCAATACCTGATCGGCATCGCGCGCGCGCAATTCATCAGCGATCCGGGCGGCCGTTTCGGTCTCGTGCCCGGACAATTCAGGATATTGATGCAATTCGTGCCGCAGCCGGGTCAGCCGGGCCAACGCCTCGGGGCTCACCCTTGTTCGAGCTTTGCCTGACGAGCGTCACGCAGGCGCGCAAAGTCGTCACCTGCGTGATATGACGAACGTGTTAGCGGAGTCGCCGATACCATCAGGAAACCTTTACCAAAAGCAGCCTTCTCGTATGAAGCGAACTCCTCGGGCGTTACAAAGCGGTCAACACCGTGATGTTTTGGCGTCGGCTGTAGGTATTGGCCAATGGTCAGAAAATCGATATCGGCAGCGCGCATGTCATCCATAACCTGCCGAACCTCTTGCTCGCCCTCACCCAGTCCAACCATGATGCCGGATTTGGTGAAGATCGAGGGGTCCATCTCTTTCACCCGCTGCAACAGGCGCAGGCTGTGGAAATAGCGCGCACCGGGGCGGACTTGCGGATAGAGGCCGGGAACGGTTTCCAGATTGTGGTTGAACACATCCGGCTTGGCCTCGACCACGGTTTCCAGAACCGCAGGATCACACTTCAGAAAATCGGGGGTCAGAATCTCGATCGTGGTCTTGGGCGAGCGATGACGCACGGCGCGGATGGTCTGCGCAAAATGCTCGGCCCCACCATCGGCAAGATCATCACGGTCCACCGAAGTGATAACCACGTGGTTTAGCCCCAGCTTTTGCACCGCATGGGCCACGCGGCCCGGCTCGAACGCATCCAGTTCATCAGGGCGGCCAGTGGCGATGTTGCAGAAGGTGCAGCCACGGGTACAGATTTCGCCCATGATCATCATGGTGGCGTGGCCTTGGCTCCAGCATTCGCCGACATTGGGGCACCCGGCTTCTTCGCAAACGGTGACCAAATTGTTTTCACGCATAATCTTGTGCGTTTCTGCATAGCCCTTGCCCCCCGGTGCCCGCACCCGAATCCATTTCGGTTTTTTCGGCTGCGCATTGTCCTGACGATGCGCTTTTTCGGGATGACGTTGTTCGGGGATCTTCAGATCACGCACGGCGGCTTTCCTGACTTAGGGTCACTTGAGTGGGATTTAGTACATTCCTGTGTAACAAGCTAGCCCAACCGTGCATAGCTGCCATGACCGCGCACCATGCTTCCGCAGAATACTGGCTGTACTGATTCAATCGATTATCGCGATATTTCAGCGTCTTCCAATAAATATCAGAAAATTCGCATCTGCGAAAACAATCGCATTGAAGCACATTTAGAACTGTTTTAAATCCGCCTCAATTCACACAGGAATCACAGGAATTTGAACATGAAGACCGGGACCGAGCTGCCGAAAGTGACCTTCCGCACCCGAGTGCGTGACGAGGCCGTCGAAGGCCCCAACCCCTATCGCTGGGAAGACAAGACCACCACAGATTACTTCGCCGGCAAGCGCGTGATCCTGTTCTCGTTGCCAGGTGCATTCACGCCCACCTGCTCGACCTACCAACTGCCCGGTTTTGAAAACGGCTTTGCCGACTTCAAGGAAAACGGCATTGATGAGATCTACTGCATGTCGGTCAATGACAGCTTTGTCATGAACAAATGGGCGCAAGATCAGGGCTTGAAGAACGTCAAGGTCATTCCCGATGGATCGGGTGAGTTCACACGAAAGATGGGGATGCTGGTCGACAAAGACAATCTGGGATTCGGAATGCGTTCGTGGCGCTATGCGGCCATCATCACCGACGGCGTTGTCGAAGCGTGGTTCGAAGAGCCCGGACTGATGGATAACTGCCCCGAAGACCCCTATGGCGTGTCATCTCCGGAAAATCTGATGACGCATCTGGAAGCAGAGAAAGAACTAACTCTGGCCTGATCGCGACTTTGAGTACCTCTGCAAGACCCGCCCTGTTGGCGGGTCTTTTCATGTCCGCGTTGCCGAAACGATATCCGTTCCGACAGCTCGGATGACCCCGGCCAGACTGTCAAACCAGTCTTCGCCCCGGGTAGAAATCCGACGCACCAACCCTACAGTCCGGAAGGGTTGTGGTGCGCCGAAACGCTTTAAGCTCAGACCGCGCACAGCGCCAATCTCAGCCTGCGCGGCCAGTTCCGGCATCAAGGTCAAACCAAATCCCTCGGCAACAAGACGCGACAATGTCGCCAGAGAAGAAGCCCCCATATTAATCAAGCCGCTGCTGCGGTCCTGACCGCAGACCTCCAGCGCTTGATCTGTCAGGCAATGCCCGTCGTCCAAAAGCATCAACTGAGTGGTTTGAAGGTCCACCGGTCGCAAAGCCTCAGTGTCGCGCTGCATGGTTTGCAACCGGCCAGCACTGCCCGCCAGTAAAAACCTGTCTTCGAACAAAGGCTGCTCGAACAACTCAGAGCCGCCCGAGGGCAGAGCCATGACCCCCGCATCAATGTCACCAGCCCGTAGCATGTCCAACAGTCGATCGGTGCGCGCCTCGCGAATCTGCACGCGCAACGAAACGTCCATCGTCCGCAATCCTGCTAAAACACCGGGTAGAATATAGGGTGCAATCGTCGGGATGATCCCGATCGACAATGACCGGTGACCGCCCGAATGATCCCGAGCAAACTGGTCGAGACGACTAGCGGCCCCCAAAACCTGCTGCGCATAGTCCAGAACATCCCGCCCCAACGGGGTTAACAGGATGTCGCGCGCTTGTCGTTCAAACAGCGGGCCGCCCAGCGTTTCCTCAAGCGTTTTGATCTGCACTGACAGGGCGGGTTGTGACACGTTGCATTTCTGCGCCGCCCTGCCGAAATTTCGCTGTTCGGCCACTGCGCTGAAATATTGAAGTTGTCGGAGCGTAAAATTCATAACCCCTGATTATCTCAATGCGCATTATCCGCAACCGTAAATTATCGCGCCAGCCTATCATCCGGCTCTTTTCGGCTTGGCTCTCATAGTGGCGTTTCAACCGTTGAAGTGCAATCCGCAGCACAATTTTGCCCGAGCGTGCAGACCACCCCATGCGTTTCTCGGCCAGTTCCAAACCCTCCAGATAACAGCAGCAGCGCAGTGCAACATCGCTGAGGCCCGACCCCAGATCGGACAGAGCCCGCTCGACCCGATCGCGCGCATCGGACGAGCCCCGCCCGTCCTTCACACCCGCGCCAAAACTGCCGCGCCCTCCTGCCGTCAGGAAATGATCCCAGTTCTGCGCGACCTGAGGACCGATCTGAGCAAGTTCAAAATCCTCACGCAGCCTCTCACCCGCCCGAACCAGTGCTTCGTCCAGAAAAGGCTTTCCGTCCCGATCCCGACGCCGCGCCAAGGCGATCAGAGGGCTTTCAGCGGCGCTGTACCGTATGCGCCGCGGACGTTCTGTCTTTGTAGCGCCCACTTGCGCAAGGGATGAGGCCATCTGAAACGGCGCTTGTGCCTCGGCCAACCCGAAATCATTTCGGTTATGTGCCTTGTTTCCGCCTCGGCCACAAGCTGGCTTAGCGCAGCACGACCCGAAGTCGAAATCCGATAACGTGAAATTCGTCCGGGGTTATCGAACGTGATCCAGTCCTTAAAAGCCAAGGCTTGAGCGGTTTTGCAATCCACTACAGCCGTCCGCGTGGTACCGCTGTCACCCGCATCGCGCACTACAACGGCCTTATCCATTTCTTCGGCCACGGCTAGAACTGACCCAGTTTCGCAAAGCCGCCTGAGAACGCGCATCGCCTCTCGATTGAATTTTTCCTCGGCCGCAGCAAGATCGTCTTCCTGAGCGGCCGGAAAGGTGCAACTCTGTTGAGCTGTGTCCAAAAAATAAGCTTCCGCCAGCGTCTGAAGCGCAGCATCCACCAGCGGATCGTCTCGCCGCATCTCAATCCGGCGAATTTGTCTGAGTATGGTCGACGCATGGCACCCCGCTGACCGCGCTATATCGCGGATCGACTGACCGGTTTCGGTATGCGCGAGATACCTCTGCGCCCCTTCGGGTACCCAAGCCGGAATGGTAAAAGCCACGTTATTTTCCATAGTTACTTGCCCTCGTCGACAAAACAATTCCGTTCCCAATCGCCCCCGATAAATGTGTTAACCAATTCTAACTAGAGCCGCTTTCGTTACTCGTTCGTTAACCAACAGGGACGAAAACCAGATTTGCTTCAAAATCATAAACACTCATGAAACCATCGTTTGGAGGGAATGCTGTTAAGGCCCCGCCCACTTAGGTTGTGCGACAAAGAGGGCAACTTTTACTCGGACCAAGGAACCCCGACATGCAGGACCTGATGACCATGATAGCTGCCCTTCGCCGCCCTCGTTTGCTGGCGCGGGCTGCAAAACACGGAGCGCAGGACTACGATCGAGATCGTCATCTTCAACGTCTGTTGGGCTATGGTGCACTGCCCGGATCTGGCGCGGCACTCATGCAGTTGATGGAAATGGAGAAAGATGTAAACGCGCAAAGGCTGGCCGAAGACGCCGCCTATTCTCTGGTCCGCCATCTGGACCTGTTGATCGCGTTACTAGGCGAGGCGCAGCTGTACAAGGCCAGCCGCGCCGCGCAATATCAGTGATCAGGCAAAGGCATCCGGCATAGAGGCCTTTTTCTTCTCGATATACTCATTCAGAGCGGCATGGATCGCCGGGTCGAGCTGCGGCTGCTGGTAGTTTGCCAGCAGATGTTCGACCCGCGAAGTGGCCAGTTGCCGTGTATCCCGACCGCCTTCATCTTCCCAGGTTTCGAATGGCTTGTAGTCAAGCAGTTCCGATTTCCAGAACGCGTCCTTGAAGTTGGCCTGCGTGTGGGCGCAGCCAAGGTAGTGACCACCGGGGCCCACTTCGCGGATCGCATCCATCGCCTGTGCGTTGTCGTCAAAGGCGACGCCTTTGGCCACGCCGTGCAGAACACCCAACTGGTCAGCATCCATGACGAACTTTTCAAAGTCCGCCACCAGACCACCTTCCAGCCAGCCGCAGGAATGCAGCATAAAGTTAACACCGGCCATCAGCCCCATGTTCAGCGAGTTAGCGGTTTCATATGCGGCCTGCGCGTCAGGCAGTTTCGAGCCGCAGAACGACCCTGCTGACCGGTATGGCAACCCAAGGCGTCGCGCCAACTGACCCGCACCATAGGTAACCAAAGACGCCTCAGGCGTCCCGAAGGTTGGCGCGCCCGAATTCATGTCTATCGACGACACAAACGCGCCAAAGATCGCTGGTGCGCCGGGACGGATGATCTGGCTATAGGCGACACCGGCCAGAACCTCGGCCAGAACTTGCGTCAGCGTCCCCGCTACCGAAACCGGAGCCATCGCACCTCCCACGATGAAGGGCGAGATGATGCAGGCTTGATTGTTCGCGGCGTACACCTCCAGCGAGCCCATCATCACATCGTCGAAGGTCATCGGCGAGTTGATGTTGGTCAACGAGGTCATGACGGTGTTTTCCTGCACGAACTCTTTGCCGAACAGAATCTCGCACATCTCGACCGAGTCCTGCGCGCGGCTTGGATCAGTAACCGAACCCATGAAGGGTTTGTCCGACAAAGTCATATGCGCCATCAACATATCCAGGTGGCGCTTGTTCACCGGCACATCTGTCGGTTCGCAGACCGTACCACCCGAGTGGTGCAACCACTTGGACATGTAGGCCAGTTTCACGAACTTGTTGAAATCATCCATGGTCGCGTAACGACGACCACCCTGAGCATCACGCACAAATGGAGGGCCATAAACCGGTGCAAGAACCAGGTTGCGGCCGCCGACAACCACCGATTTTTCGGGGTTTCGCGCGTGCTGCGTGAATTCGCTGGGCGCGGTTTTAATCAGTTCACGCGCCAACCCTCGGGGGATACGCACACGCTCGCCATCAATGTCGGCACCGGCGTTCTTCCAGCGCACTAGTGCAGCGGGGTTGTCGACAAAGTTGACGCCAACCTCGGCCAGAATGGTTTCAGCGTTGCTTTCGATAATTTCCAGCGCTTCCTCGTTCAGAACTTCAAAATTCGGAATGTTGCGCTCGATATACTTCGCCGTTTCGATACGAACCGCGGTACGCTCGGCCCGGCGGGCGGCTCCGCCACCGCTTCTGGCTCTGCGTCGGGTGTTTGCCTCTGTCATGAGATGATCCCGTTAAACATGTTCACGTTGGACATTGTGTTACCGGAACAGCCGGAGTCACCAGACGTGGATTACGTCGCAATAGGGGTAAAAGCGACATGATCAGCCATTCGCTTTTGTTTTGACCCAATTTCACGAATGCTCAAAATGTAAGCATGGATTCGGAAACGCCTCACGCCGCGGGCCCATCTGCGGAACGAAAAAATCTGGACGCGGCCGAGATTGGTGCAGTTGCGCACCTTTACCGCGGCGAAGTTTACCGGAGCACGATCTGGCGCACACGACTGGACACCACGACCAACTGGGCAGTTGTCACATTGGGCGTTGCGCTGTCTATTTCTTTTTCATCGCCCGAGGCTTCGCCGCTTCCACTGGTACTTGTTGGCGTTCTGATTATCCTTTTCCTGATGCTCGAAGCGCGGCGCTACCGGTATTTCAATGTGTGGCGCGCCCGGGCCAGATGGCTGGAAACCCATTTCTATGCACCACTTCTGTATGACGGCGATCTTCACATGGAAGAGAACTGGCAAAAGGTTTTGGCTCAGGACTATTTACACCCACGCTACCACGTCAGCCTGATGATCGCGATCGGGCGGCGAATCCGAAGGAATTATCTGTGGATTTTATTGATCCAGAGCCTTGCCTTTTGCGTCAAGATTTCGGTCCATCCGACGCCAGTTGAAAGTTTTCATCAGGCCCTCGATCGAGCGGATGTCGGCCCCATTCCCGGTGAGTTTCTTATTATCACAGGCATTTTCTACATACTTTGTTGGTCCCTCATCGCGATCTGGAGTTACCGGGCAGATGTCAGCCGTGCCTCTCATCGAGGTCGCGAAAAATCGGAATCGATGGGCTAATCTGCTTCGAGTGTTTTTTGCATGGCCACAGAATTTCCGCTGACTTCTGATTCAATCCAACCCAGATGCGCATAGATCGCGCGGGTATCTCGCATCAGCCGGTGCGTGCGCAATACCATCAGGGTGCATCCGGCTTCGCGCGCTTCGGCTTCGGCCCGGGCAAGCAGCTTTCCGGCAATTCCCTGCCCTTGTGCCTTTGGTGAGACGGCCAGATTAAAAACCTTCATCTCGGCCCCTTGCCGTGCAAAAATGATCACCCCCGCCAAACGGTCATCTGAAACGGCAATAACCACCCTATTGTCAGCGATATCCTGATCAATACCCGCAGTCACATCCGGTAAATCGGTAAGGTATTCACGCGCGCTTAAATAAGCCGCATTTATGCAATCAGTGATCGCCGTGGCGTCTTTCTGAGTCGCGTTCGCGAAACGAATGGCAGTCATTGATCCAATCTCCCTCTCGTATCTGGTCAGAAACACCTCATAACGCTTGCACATACCCGCCGTGCAACCTAATAGCCAACCATGAGCCAGACATCCCATGACCGCCTATTGATCATCGACTTCGGCAGCCAGGTAACGCAGCTTATCGCCCGTCGCCTGCGCGAGCTTAACGTCTACTGCGAAATCCACCCCTACCAGAATGTTACTATGGACTTTGTGCGCCAGATGGCACCCAAGGCTGTAATCTTCTCAGGCGGACCGGACAGCGTCACACGCGAGGGCTCACCCCGCGCCCCGCAAGAAATTTTCGACTATGGCGTGCCGATCCTTGGTATCTGCTACGGCCAGCAAGTGATGATGCACCAACTGGGTGGCAAGGTCGAAAGCGGCCACGGTACTGCCGAATTCGGTCGTGCCTTCGTCACTCCCAAGGGTCAGCTGGACATTCTGGACGGTTGGTTCGCCGAGGGTGACGAGCAGGTCTGGATGAGCCATGGCGATCACGTCAGTGAAATCGCTCCGGGGTTTGAGGTGTTCGGGACGTCTCCAAATGCGCCCTTTGCCATCACCGCCGACAGCTCGCGCCATTTCTATGCAGTACAGTTCCACCCCGAGGTGCACCACACCCCCAAAGGTGCGAAACTGTATGAGAATTTCGTCAGGCTGGCTGGGTTCAGCGGCGACTGGACCATGGGCGCCTATCGCGAGCAGATGATCGAACAAATCCGCGAACAGGTGGGCGACAAGAAAGTCATTTGCGGTCTGTCCGGCGGCGTCGACAGCTCGGTCGCCGCGATCCTGATCCACGAGGCGATCGGCGACCAGTTGACCTGTGTGTTCGTCGACCATGGGTTGCTGCGCAAGAACGAGGCCGAGGAAGTCGTCGGCATGTTCCGCGACAACTATAACATCCAGCTAATCCACGCCGATGAAAGCGAGCTGTTCCTTGGTGAGCTGGAAGGCCAGTCCGACCCCGAGACCAAACGCAAGATCATCGGCAAGCTGTTCATCGACGTGTTCCAGAAACACGCCGACACCATCGACGGTGCCGAGTTCCTGGCACAAGGTACGCTCTACCCGGACGTTATTGAATCGGTGTCCTTTTCCGGCGGTCCGTCGGTCACGATCAAGTCGCACCACAATGTCGGCGGCCTGCCCGAGAAAATGGGCCTGAAACTTGTCGAGCCGCTGCGCGAACTGTTCAAGGACGAGGTCCGCGCTTTGGGCCGCGAACTGGGCCTGCCTCAGAGTTTCATCGGTCGTCACCCCTTCCCCGGCCCCGGCCTGGCGATCCGCTGCCCTGGCGAAATCACCCGCGAAAAGCTGGAAATTCTACGCGAGGCAGATGCCGTCTATATCGACCAAATTCGTAAACACGGCCTTTACGACGAGATTTGGCAGGCCTTCGTGGCGATCCTGCCCGTGCGCACCGTGGGTGTAATGGGTGACGGGCGCACTTATGACTATGCCTGCGCCCTTCGGGCCGTGACCTCGGTCGATGGTATGACCGCGGATTACTACCCCTTCACCCATGAATTCCTGGGCGAAACCGCCACGCGGATCATCAACGAGGTCAAGGGCATCAACCGATGCACTTATGACATCACCTCGAAGCCTCCGGGCACAATCGAGTGGGAATGACGCAAAAAGCCGGGCCATCGCCCGGCTTTTTTGTTTCTGCGCGACAGATTTCCGGTTACGTATCAGAACAATACACATCAGAGTTAACAGGGCCTTGCATGGAAACTTCCAGACCGCAAATCGGCAAGGCCGCGTTATGGATGCTCGGTGCGATCGCTTCGTTTTCCTCAATGGCGGTAGCCGGACGCGAGCTGAGCGTGACGCATGACACGTTCGAAATCATGTTCTACCGCAGCATTGTCGGCATCTTGGTGGTCGGCCTTGTTCTTACGGCAACCGGTAATTGGCATCAGGTCTCAATGCACAGGCTGGGGCTGCACGGCGTTCGGAACGTGTTGCATTTCACCGGGCAAAATCTGTGGTTCTACGCCGTTTCGGTAGTTCCGCTGGCGCAAGTGTTTGCACTGGAATTTACGCAGCCCATCTGGGTGATCCTGTTGTCCCCGCTCCTGCTGGGTGAGCGTTTGACCACAATTCGCGTCCTGTCGGCCCTGATCGGATTCCTCGGTATCCTCATCGTGGCGCGTCCGGGGGCCGTTCCCCTCAGCGCGGGCGTAGTGGCCGCCGCCATGTCTGCGATCTTCTTTGCCCTGACGACGATCTCGACAAAAAAACTGACCCAATTCGCAAGCATCGGGTGCATTATGTTCTGGCTGACTGTTATTCAGGCCGGCCTCGGGTTTGCCGCTTCTGCATTCGATGGCCAGATCACCCTGCCGACATTATCAACCGCCCCTTTCCTGCTGCTCGTCGGGCTGGCTGGGTTGCTTGCGCATTTCTGTATTACGAACGCTCTGGCGATTGCTCCGGCCACAGTTGTGGTGCCTTTCGACTTCGCCAGACTGCCGACAATCGCGATTGTCGGGGTGATTCTCTACCAAGAACCACTGGATCACTGGACGCTTTTAGGGGCCGTTGTGATCTTTGCAGGTATCTTTCTGAACGTTCACGCCGAAAATCGTAACAGTTTAGCAACAGTTCCTCGCGACACTCAGCGCAAGTAACGCACCGTCACCAGTTGACGCTAAAATGAACCCCGAGTGAATATTGAGCATCATAAGTAAACACCACACTGCGCGCACTCACATCACAGCACTGCGCAGCATACAGGAAAGTATAAGGGAGGAATTTCATGAAAAAGGCGCTTCTACAGGCGTGCGCTTTGTGCGTTGGCGCGACTGGCGTGCATGCCGCAGGACTTGATCGCAGCGGTCAGGGCATCAACCTGATTTTCGAAGACGGTTCGGTGGTCCAGGCGCGCCTGGGTTACGCAAACCCAGATATCAGCGGTGAGCAGAATGGTGTGGATTCCGGAAACGTCGGTGAAAGCTTTTTCTCTCCGGGTCTGGGCTACAAACGGGCCCTGACGGATAAATTGGATTTTGCTCTTATCTACGACCAACCTTTTGGCGCAGACGTTGAATATCCATCGAACTACCCGCTCTCTCAGAACCCATTGGCGCAGTTTGGTGGTCGAACTGATGTTCTGCGTGCAGAAGCCGATGTCGATGCCATCACCGCCGTCCTGCGTTACAAAGTTGGAAACGGTTTCAGCGCGCTTGGTGGTATCCGAGGTCAGCGAATTGATGCAAACGTAGCTGTTCCCGCCGTCTTGGGTTACGAGGTGGATTTCGACAACACTACGGACTTTGGATATCTGGTAGGTGTTGCTTGGGAGCGTCCTGAAATTGCCGCGCGTGTTTCTTTGGTCTACAATTCTAAGATCACCCACGACATAGGCACTACTGAATCTTTCAATGCCTTGGGACCGACAGGTGTTGTTCTCCTGACCGAGGACTCAACAACCAGAGTCGAGACGCCTCAGTCCATCAACTTGGATTTCCAAACCGGCGTTGCACCTAAAACTCTGGTCTTCGGCTCCGTGCGTTGGGTTGATTGGCCGCAGGCTGACGTTTCGCCTCAGGCGTTCACAGCGCTGCCGCCCAACAGTGATCCACTTGTGAGCTTTGCTGACGAAACGTTCACATACACGCTGGGTGTGGGCTATCAGTTCTCGGATGAATTCTCCGGAGCATTCTCCTTGGGCTATGAAAGAGACACAGGCTCCGAGGTGTCCAACCTGGGCCCGACCAACGGTTTCTGGAGCGTCGGCGTCGGTGGCACCTACTCGATTGAGAAAGCTCAGATCTCGGGCGGTATTCGCTACACTGATATCGGCGACGCGACCACAACCACTGGCGGCGAGTTCAGCGGAAACTCGGCCTGGAGCGTCGGTCTGCAGCTGACCTACGCGCTGGACTAATCAGATTAATCCAAACCATTCAAAGGCCCCGCCCAATCGGTGGGGCTTTTTCGCATGTTTCGGGTCGCCTCCAGCCTTGGCGATATGAGAAACAAACATATGGCTGATCAAAAACATCTCTCTGGCCGCGCATGGGCCGAGCTTTTACTTCTGGGGCTGATCTGGGGTGCATCCTTTTTGGCGATCCGCATCGCTTTGGACACAATCCCTGTGATGACTTCTGTTCTGCATCGTGTGTTCTGGGCGATGCTAGCTTTGTGGCTAATAGTCTGGGCAAAACAACAAAGCGTCCCGACCGACCTGCGTACATGGGGTGCGTTTCTTGTCATGGGGCTGCTGAATAACGCTATCCCATTCTCCCTTATGGCATGGGGTCAGTTGTATATCGACACCGGGCTGACCTCGATCCTCAACGCGGCCACGGCGGTTTTCGGTGTATTGGTTGCCGCTATGCTGTTCCGGGACGAAAGGCTGACTAAAGCCCGCGCCCTTGGTGTCGGGTTAGGTTTTCTGGGTGTCACTATCGCCATTGGCTGGCGGAACTTTGCGAGCTTTAACATACAAAACGTCGCCCAACTGGCGATCATTGCCGGCGCCCTGTCATACGCTTTCGCCAGCGCATGGGCGAGAGTTGCGCTTTCGCATCTTCCCCCAACCGTTGCAGCAGCGGGGATGTTAACTGGAGCTACGGTGGTGATCCTTCCCATAACCTTGATGACCGACGGGATACCCGTGCTCAATCTGCCTGCGATAACGTGGGTCGCGATCACATATTACGCCCTGGTCGCGACCGCAGGTGCGTACCTTTTGTATTACCGCGTTCTGGCTATGGCGGGTGCAGGAAACCTGATGTTAGTAACACTTGTCATTCCGCCCATCGCCATTCTGCTGGGCAGTGTCCTGAGGGACGAAGCCCTTCCGGTACAAGCATATCTAGGTTTTGCGGTTCTCGGACTTGGGCTGCTAATACTTAACCGATCCGCTGCGCGCGATTGACGCCGCCGCTGCCCCGAATTAGCAAGGTCGAAAAAAGGGATAGCGGTCGATGATCTACAATTCGGCGAAAGAGTGGCGGGACGCAGAGCGGAAGAAAGTGCTTTTCTTCGGCATGTCAGGGCTTGGCAAAACCTATGTCTCGAATGTCCTGAGGGATTCTGGAGACTGGTTTCACTACTCGATCGATTATCGCATCGGCACACGCTACATGGGCGAATACATTATCGATAACGCCAAAGCCCAAGCCATGAAGGTCCCTTTTCTGCGCGATCTTCTGTTGTCGGATTCGATTTACATTGGCTCGAATATCTCGTTCGAAAACCTGACCCCTGTTGCCGCTTACCTGGGCAAGCCGGGCAATCCTGCGCTCGGCGGGTTGGAGCTGTCGGAATATCGCCGCCGACAAGAGCAGTTTCGCCTGGCCGAAATTCACGCTCTTCTGGACACCGAGTATTTCATTGATCGTGCCAAGCGCCTGTACCAATATCCGCATTTCATTTGCGACACGGGCGGTTCTATTTGCGAGTGGGTTGATCCCGATGATGCGCGCGATCCGGTCTTGTCGGAATTGTCGCGCCAGACATTGATGATCTGGTTAAAAGGCGATGAGGATCACACCGCCGAGTTGGTCCGCAGGTTTGACAAAGCCCCTAAACCGATGTCCTACCAGCCAGAGTTCCTGACACGAGTTTGGGAGGAATATCTTGCAGAACAAGGCTGCAGCGCGACCGAGGTCGATCCAGATGCTTTTGTTCGGTGGACCTATGCGCGCGCGTTAGCGCATCGGCAACCGCGCTATCAGGCGATGGCCGACAATTGGGGCGTGACGGTCACTGCAAATGATATGCACAGCGTTCGTGACGCGGGTGATTTCGATGAGTTGATCGAACGTACCCTTGAGACCCGCGCTAACCACGCTTAATTACCGCCTCTACACTGTAACTCCAAAGGCTTGCACTGATGCCAATCAAGATTCCCTCCGATCTGCCCGCATTTAACGTCCTCTCGAAAGAGGGTGTCATGGTCATGGCCGAGGATCAGGCAATGCGTCAGGATATTCGCCCTTTGCGGATCGGGTTGCTGAACCTGATGCCGAAAAAGATTCAGACCGAAAACCAATTCGCCCGCCTGATTGGCGCGACGCCTTTGCAGATCGACCTGTCGTTGATCCGCATGACCGAGCATCGCACGAAAAATACTGCGGCCGAACACATGGCTGAGTTCTACCGCCCGTTTCAGGAGGTCAAAGATCAGAAATTTGATGGCCTGATCATCACCGGTGCACCTATCGAACATCTTGAGTTCAATGATGTTACCTACTGGGACGAAATCAGCGAAGTCTTTGAGTGGACTCAGACCAATGTCCATTCGACTTTTGGCGTTTGTTGGGGTGGAATGGCGATGATCAATCATTTCCACGGCGTCAAAAAGCACATCCTGGACGCCAAGGCGTTTGGTTGTTTCCGTCACAGTAATCTTGCACCAGCGTCGCCCTTCTTACGGGGTTTTTCGGACGATTGCGTTATCCCTGTCAGCCGTTGGACAGAAATGAAGCAATCCGAAATCGACACCGCCTCGGGGTTAAAGACGCTTTTGGGCAGTGACGAAGTCGGACCGTGCCTTGTCGAGGATCAAGCTCACCGCGCGATCTATATCTTCAATCACTTCGAATATGACAGTGATACGCTGAAACAGGAATATGACCGCGACGTGGCCAACGGTACCCCAATCAACGTTCCAATGAACTACTACCCTGACGACGATCCAAGTCGCCCGCCGCAGAACCGATGGCGCAGCCATGCGCATTTGCTCTACGGTAACTGGGTCAACGAAATTTATCAGTCCACCCCGTTCGAGATGGAAAACATTGGCCGTTAAAGCGCTTATAGCAGTTCTTTTGCTCGTCATTGGGCTTGCCGTCATCACCACTTGGCGCGAGTCGCACAACAAGGCGCGCGCGGAAACTGCTTTCCCACCAGAGGGCCAGATCATCGACGTTGATGGCGTCGGCATTCACGCTGTCATAATGGGTAATGGCCCCGATGTTGTTTTGATCCATGGATCGAGTGGCAACACACGGGACATGACCTTTGCGCTGGCGCCGATCCTTGCCAAAAATTACCGGGTTATCGTATTCGACCGTCCCGGCCTGGGATATAGCGATAGCTTTAATCCCGACGGAGAAACTATTGTAGAACAAGCAGAAATCTTGCAAAAAGCGGCTGAAAAACTTGGCGCCAAGAAACCTGTAGTAGCAGGGCAAAGCTATGGGGGGGCTGTGTCTCTGGCATGGGCAGTGAAGCGTCCTGATAACCTTTCAGCGCTGGTCCTGATCGCGCCGGCTGCCATCCCGTGGGAGACACCTCTAGATGAGTTCAACAAGATGGCCTCAACACCAACAGGAAATGTGCTGGCGCTGCCGCTGATCAGTGCGTTTGTTCCGGAATGGTATGTCGAACAAGCTTTGGATCGCGTCTTCGCGCCTCAAACGGCCCCTGAAGGATATGCAGACCATTTTGGCACCGGCTTAACGATCCGTCGTGCTTCGATGCACGCCAACGCCAAACAACGTGCCAACCTTCTGGAAGAAGTGCGCGCCCTGCAACCCAGCTATAAGAACATCGACGTACCGACCGAGATCGTACACGGCACTGCGGATGACACCGTGGGTCTTGGTTGGCACTCACATCGCTTGATCGAACAGATTCCCGGCGCAGAGCTGATCGAGCTTGAGGGCATTGGCCACATGCCGCAGGTCGTCGCAGCCCCCGAAGTCGCCGCAGCCATTGATCGCGCAGCCCAAAGGGCAGGTTTGCGTTAATTCGCCGGCTAATCCATAGTAAGTTATGGGTTTTATTGTGAGGTGAGGTATGGCCCGGTCTGAAAAAGGCTCTATTGAAAAATACTTTCGTAAAGAAGCGCCAAAGGATGTCCGCTCGGCCATCGAGAAATCCGACAAAGACGACATCCTCAATCCATCATACCCTTACAACGAGCGCATGAAGCGTAAGGACTATGACAAGCAGATGGAGGCTCTGCAGGTCGAGCTGGTCAAAATGCAATCTTGGGTAAAAGAATCCGGCAGCCGCATTGCGCTTATTTTCGAAGGCCGCGATGCCGCAGGTAAAGGCGGTACAATCAAACGGTTCCGAGAAAATCTTAACCCGCGCGGGGCACGCAATGTTGCGCTCAGTAAACCCTCGGATCAGGAACGCAGCCAGTGGTATTTCCAGCGCTATATCCAACATCTACCTGCGGCGGGAGAAATCGTGTTTTTTGACCGCAGCTGGTACAACCGCGGCGTTGTCGAAAACGTTTTCGGTTTTTGCGAAGCTGTTGAG
This sequence comes from Ruegeria sp. HKCCD7628, assembly GCF_057221005.1. Taxonomy (NCBI): domain Bacteria; kingdom Pseudomonadati; phylum Pseudomonadota; class Alphaproteobacteria; order Rhodobacterales; family Roseobacteraceae; genus Ruegeria; species Ruegeria sp. HKCCD7628. Next base: position 385,378 of record NZ_JBWVBA010000003.1, on the reverse strand, counting down.
CGCGAAAGATTTTTCCGACAGGTCCTGCCGCTTGAGACCGGGCTGGTCAATGACGGTATCCAGTTGTTTAAGTTCTGGTTGAATGTCGGTCGCGCCGAACAGTTAAACCGGTTTCTTGCGCGCGAAACTGACCCCCTCAAACAATGGAAACTTAGTCCAATTGATGTCGCTGGGCTTAGTAAGTGGGACGAGTACACGCAATCGATCAGCGAAACACTGACCCGCAGCCATTCTGACCACTGTCCCTGGACGATCGTTCGTTCCGACGACAAGAAACGCGCGCGTTTGGCTGCAATCCGGACGGTTCTGCACGCGGTCGACTATGATGAAAAAGACGCAGATGCCATCGGTGAAAATGACCCGAAAATCTGTGGCGGTCCGGACATCTGGGATGCATGAGTGTTCCACTGTTGCTATTGGACGAAGCCCGGTCACGGATTATGTCGAAATAACAACAAACAACGACAACAAAGGCAGCTGATCAGGAGATGACGAAACGCGGGTATCACCACGGCAATCTAAAACAAGCGCTGATCGAGGCTGCTTTGTCGCTGATTGAAAAGAAGGGCCCGACCGGCTTCACCTTATCCGAGGCCGCAAAGACTGCCGGGGTTACACCCGCTGCAGTGTATAGGCACTATCAGGGTCGCGAGGATCTGATTGCCGAGGCAGCTCGTCAGGGTTTCGAGATGTTCGCGGATCTGATGCAATATGCCTACGACAAGGGGCAGCCGTCAGCTTTGGCCGCGTTCGAGGCGACCGGTCGGGCCTATCTGGCTTTTGCCCGCAAGCATCCCGGTCACTATATCGCGATGTTCGAAAGTGGCATTTCACTCAATCGCACGCCGGAACTGTCAATGGCAGCGAACCGCGCCAAAAGCGTACTTGAAAAGGCTGCCTCTGACCTGTCCCAACATATCCCACCAGAAAAGCGCCCTCCGGCCTCGATGTTCAGCGCTCATATCTGGGCCATGAGCCACGGGGTGGTAGAGCTATTTGCGCGCAATACTGGTGCAAGCTCTCCGTTCCCACCCGAGGACTTGTTGGAATCAGGGATAGGCATCTATTTGCGCGGACTGGGACTGGTGCCACCCGACGAATGACGATGACTAAAACAAATGCCGGGGCTGTGGCATGCTCAACCCCGACGTCACATTGATCAGATCCATCTCGCCCATACCCTTGATGTCAACGCGTCCTAAGTCGGAGACCTGAAACTCGTCGATCAACGCATATTTCATCTCTTCCGGAGCGACAATATTCATTGGGTTGGCAAAGACTTGCAGCCGAGACGCAATGTTAACCGCAGGTCCGAACACATCGTAGACGTATTTCTGAATCCCAACCACAGATCCCACGGCGGGGCCCATTCCCAGACCAATTCTTGCCTGCCACTTGTGCGGGTGGCTTTCGTTGCGACGTTCCAAGTACCGCAAGAACCGGACTGCACAATGTGCAACTGCGGTCGCATGGTCCGGCGTAGCATCCGGCATCCCGGATACAGCAAGATACGCGTCGCCGATGGTCTTGATCCTCTCGCAGCCAAATTGTTCGACGATGCGGTCAAAAGCTGTGAAAATGTCGTTCAATTCACTCAGTGTAACCGTCGGATCCGTCTTGGCGGCAAAGTCGGTGAAGCCCACGAAATCAAGCATAACAACTGAAACCTGATCGTAAAGCTGAGGCGTGACAACGCCAAACGTCTTAAATTCTTCATACACAGCGCGCGGCATCAGATTTAGCAAAAGCCGCTCAACCCGCTCTTTTTCCCGCTCCAATTCGCGCGTATTGCGTTCCACCATGGTCGAGTAGCTGTCGATCATGCTTTCCAATTCACGAATGCGGGTGATGTTCTGGCACTCAATGACCAAAAGCTGCTCTTCCGCGCCGTTGGCCAATGAAATGGCCGTCGCAAAAACCAAAGTCCTGCGCTTTGGCTTCAGTTGCATTTCGAAGGAATAGCGCAACCCCGATTGCTTGACGTCTTCCAACTCACGCTGATCAAGGGTCGGGAAAACGTCCAACAGAGTTTGGCCCTCAGCCGGTGTGCCGAACCATTCTGAAAACGGACCATTGTAAAAGACAAAGCCAAGGTCCGAGGCGCGAACAACCGCAACACCGACTCCGATAGCGCGTAACAGTTGCTCATTTATCGCTAAAATGCTCATGCCGCGCTGCGTGTAACGATTATTCTGCGTTTCGATTCAATGGCTCCCAGCGCGATTTTAACATGAGAGTCATCCATCCCGTGCATTTCAAGCGCCTGCGCAAACAGCGCAGCCATCTCATCAAAATCCTCGTGTGAAATATTGAGGTGCCGATGCACGGCCTCGATACGCTCATCGCTGAACGAAGCGGGTCCACCGACCAAAGAAGATACAAATTTGGTCTGGTGGTCGATCAGACGTGGCATATCGATATCTTCAAAATGCCCTCCGATCTGATCGGAATCCAAGGCCATTTCATAGAACGTCATAACGATTCGACTGATCGTTTTGAACCCACCGTAGCGTTCGTAAATCGTCTGACTCATGCTGCGAACCCGTGCGCCACCCGTAAACAACACCACAACGTTATATCAAACTGACAGTTTTGTTAACGCTAATACGTGCAGAAAGCACCGAATAGGCTCGCGGCGCCACAAAACGACGCGTCTAAACGTTGAGATCGCCCGCACAAGGAATAAAGCCAACAAAGCCACCCTTCCGGATCAGCCGCCTTTGGCCACCCATCCGCCAATACAGTTTCCGCTGTGCGGCCAAAAGCTCTCGTCGCAAGCGGAACCAAGTGGGCCCTTTGTCCAGGCCGCTGTTGGTTTTACGATCCCTAGAGCGTTCGCTGACCTTAACATCCTCTTGCGTCTGTTCCTGATGCTGAGACCAGATAACCTGCACACCGACGGCCGGAAAGCTCTGAAACATGCGCCAATCCGCACGCGGGATCGAGACGAAGTCATCCAGGTGGTCGGAATAGGCGGTGGACCAGGCCAATAGCTTACGGCAGGCGGCATTCGACAAGACATACGCAGCAGCGCTTGGTGCCATCTCCAACATCGGTCGCACGTCAACTGCGCCAACGGTCTGAAGGGTCCCAAATCGCAACTCTCGGGGGGAATAATCAAGCTTCACAAAATCAAACTTGGAACTTTCATTCAGAATATTGGTGACAACGCGCCCTGCACTGCTGGACATTTCCACGTCATCCTCAAAAACGGCCACAGCCCTCAAGTCCTGATCGACGGCGGCTTGCCAAACGGCACGATGGCTTTCGAAACAGGCGATCTCGCTCTGCTTCAGCCCCCAACGGCTACCAGTGCCGGGAACATAGCTGTTCTGGTCCAACGCGCCAGTTCGCTGCCCGTCAACGGCACTGAAACGGACGGCAGCGGACAGGCCAGCGTGCGCGAACTGCCGTTCCATAAAATCCCGACGGGCGGGAACACGATCCAGATTGATGTAGAACACACCTGTCTTGGGTGGCAGTTCGTGCTGTCCCACGGCAATTCCTTTCAGACCTTTCGCTCAGATAGACACCCTTGGCGGGCGACATTCAACCCATCCACCCCTCAAAGAAACCTATCCTGCTTAAGGCAACGCTTCTAAGCTGCAACGGACAAACAAGAAACGGGAATCGCGCTATGTCGTCTCATGGGTATGCAAGTGGCCGCCTGAACCTGCCATTCGTCGGTATTTCGACCTTTGGCAAGTCACCTTATGTCGAGGATTGGGACCAGATCGACGCTGATGTGGCGATCATAGGCGCACCCTTCGATTTCGGCACACAATGGAGATCCGGCGCTCGGTTCGGGCCACGTGCGGTGCGTGAGGCGTCGACACTGTTCAGCTTTGGCCATGCCGGGGCGTATGATCACGAGGATGACGCGACCTATCTGGATAGCTCGGTCCGGATGGTCGATATCGGCGACGCGGACATCATCCACACCAAGACCGAGGAAAGCCACGCCAATATCCAATTCGGGGTCCAGAAAATTCTGGACGCAGGCGCCCTGCCCGTCACCATTGGCGGCGATCACTCAGTCAACATCCCCTGCATCAATGCTTTTTCTGACGATTGCGCGGAAAATGGTCCGATCCATGTGGTTCAGATCGACGCCCATCTGGATTTCGTGGATGAACGCCACGGGGTCACTGCCGGTCACGGCAATCCGATGCGGCGCGCGATTGAGAAAGACTATGTCTCGGGCATGACGCAGTTGGGCATCCGCAATGTGTCCTCAACCGCAAAGGAAGGCTATGAGGATGCCCGCGCCCGAGGGTCCGATATCCTGTCTGTGCGACAGGTCCGCAAACTGGGAACCGAGGGTGTCTTGGCCCGCATCCCCGAAGGCGCGCGGTATTATGTGACGATTGATATCGACGCTTTTTGCCCATCGATTGCGTCAGGCACCGGCACGCCCAGCCACGGGGGGTTTCTGTATTATGACGTGCTGGAAATCCTGCAAGGTCTGGCGCAACGCGGCGATGTGGTCGGCATTGATCTGGTCGAGGTCGCGCCGAATTACGACCCTACTGAGAGCACGCAGATTCTGGCGGCGCAGGTACTGCTGAATTTCATCGGCTTCATTTTCCACGAACGTAGCAAGAGGGGCTAAGCGCCCCTCCTGCCCTTCGGGTCAGTTGATCGTGTTATGTTCCGGCCCATAGGGGAACCCGGTGATGTTCTCGGCCCCATCATCGCCGACAACCAGAATGTCATGCTCACGATAGCCACCCGCACCGGGCTGACCTTCGGGAATCCACAACATCGGCTCGATTGACACGACCATGCCGGGTTCCAACACCGTGTCGATATCTTCACGCAGCTCCAGCCCTGCCTCGCGCCCGTAGTAGTGGCTGAGTACGCCAAACGAGTGGCCATAGCCGAAGGAGCGATATTGCAGCAGCCCCTCATCGGCAAAGAAGCGGTTGATCTCGGCGGTGATGCCCGAGCAAGTCGCGCCGGGTTTGATCAGGCTTAGGCCAAGCTCATGCGCGGCCACATTGGCCTTCCAGATGCGCAAGCTGTCGGCGTCGGGTTCGCCCAGAAACAGGGTACGTTCCAGCGCGGTGTAATAGCCCGAGATCATCGGGAAGGTGTTCAGCGACAGGATATCGCCCTTTTGCAGCGCCCGCTTGGTTACGGGATTATGCGCGCCGTCCGTATTCAGGCCTGACTGGAACCAGACCCAGGTGTCCCGGTATTCGGCATCCGGGTAGGCGCGGGCGATCTCGGCCTCCATCGCGTCGCGCCCGGCCATGGCGATCTCGATCTCGGTCGCGCCTTCGCGGATCGCGGCGTGGATGGCCACCCCACCCACATCTGCAGTGCGGGCCCCGCCCTTGATCAGCTCGATCTCTTCCGCCGATTTCACCATGCGGGCGGCCATCGTATCACCGGCCACATCCACCAGTTCCGGCTGCCCCAGCATCGTCAGCGCCGTGTCGCGCGCGGCCAGCGTCATGTGATCGCCTTCGATCCCGATCCGCTTGGCACCCCCGATCAGGCTGGCCACCGCGCGCCAGTAATTGTCGCGCTTCCAGTCGGTATAGATCACGTTTTCCTCGACCGAGCGCCGCCACGGCTGGCCCGCGTCGATATTCGCCGACACCGTCGTACATGCGTCCTGCGTCACCACGCAGCCATAAGGACGGCCAAAGGCGCAATACAGAAAGCCCGAGTAATAGGCGATATTGTGCATCGAAGTCAGCAACACCGCCGGAATATCCCGTGCCGCCATAATGGCGCGTAGGCCCGACAGGCGGCGGGCGTATTCGGCTTTGCTGAACGGCAGCGGGGCCTTGTCGCCATTATGGCTGGTGAAAAACTCGGGGCGGTTTGTCAGGTCTGTCATCATGCTCTCTCCTGCAATGCCGGACGAAAGGTGCCCGGCCACAAGCCCCGGCGTTCAGGACAAGCGGCCTCGGGAACCGAGAGCCATGCGCCCGTTTGGATGTCACGACGCCATCGTGACCGGGCTGCATATCGCAATGGCTAAATCACGCCGCGCCGTGCGTCAAGCGGGGGAAAGCCCCCGCAGACGCTCGGACCGGCGGCGCAGCAATTCAACCGTGGTCAGCAGCGCGATTGAGATCACCACCAGGATCGTCGCCACCGCCAGAATGGTCGGGCTGATCTGTTCTCGCAGACCGGTAAACATCTGCCATGGCAGCGTTTTCTGGCTGGCCGAGCCGACGAACAGCACCACGACCACTTCGTCAAACGAGGTGATGAAGGCAAACAAACCACCCGAGATTACGCCCGGCAGGATCAGCGGCATCTGGATCTTGAAGAAGGTCCGCACCGGCCCTGCCCCCATATTCGCCGCTGCACGGGTCAGCGATTGGTCAAAGCCCACCAAGGTCGCCGTCACGGTGATGATCACAAACGGAATACCCAGAACAGCGTGGGCAAGGATGACCTTCACATAGCCTACAAAGTTCTTGTCCATGCCCAGCGTGCCTTCAAGGAACCGGCCGATATCGCTGTAGAAAAAGAACATGCCGGTGGCCGAGATGATCAGCGGCACGATCATGGGCGAGATCAGGATGCCCATGATCGCCCGTTTACCCGGCACGTGGCTCTGGCTGAGGCCAATGGCCGCCAGCGTCCCCAGCGACACCGAGATGATAGTCGCAATCGGCGCGATGATCAGCGAGTTCTTGAAGCTGCGCTGCCATTCATTGTTTGTAAAGAAGTCGCGGTAATGCTTCAGCGAATACCCCTCGGGGTCCAGTCGCAGCATTTCGGGCGTGAAGGTAAAGAAATCCTGCGCGTTGAACGACAGTGGTAGAACCACAAGGATCGGTGTGATCAGGAACACGAAGATCGCGCCACAGATCACCCGGAACGTATAGTGCCAGAACACCTGTCGCCCGGTCATATAGGGCAGCAGTTTTTGGCGGTATCGACCCTCGTAAAGCCAGAAGATGAAGAAGGCAAAAAACCACCCAACCAGAAGGCCGATGATCAGACCAGTCGCCCCAGCGAACACAAAGCCCAACACGCCCATCCCAAGGATCGTGATCCAGCGGGCGACACGTTCATTGTCCAGGACATTCATGTAAAGCCAGGCCAGACCCGCCATTAGAGCGGCTCCGATCACGATCCCGAGCAGGACGCTGCCCTGCCCGGCGCCGACGAACATACCGACGAAACCTCCGGCGATGGCCACAGCGGGCAGAACCACCGACATGGGTTTGCGGGATATTGGTGTTAGTGCTGCCATCGTCTTTATCCCAGCTTCACGTTGTCGATGCCTACGATCTTGTCATAGCACCAGTAGAGTAACAGAACGACCGCCAGCAGGATCGTCCCGAGCGCAGCCGCCAATCCCCAGTTCAGCGAGGATGAGATGTGGTACGCAATCCGGTTCGAGATGAAGACACCCTTGGTCCCGCCAACGATCTCCGGCGTGATATAGTAGCCGATGGCAAGGATAAACACGAGGATCGAGCCCGCACCAATGCCCGGTATAGATTGCGGGAAGTAGATGCGCCAGAAGGTCGTCCAGTTCGTTGCGCCCATGGATTTCGCGGCGCGGGTGTAGGATTCAGGAATGGTCTGCATCACCGAATACATCGGTAATATCATGAACGGCAGCAGGATATGCGTCATCGCGATGATCGTGCCGAACTGGTTGTTGATGATCACCAATCGCGCGTCATCCGCGACCAACCCCAGCCAGACCAGCGTTTCGTTGATCACCCCCTGCTGCTGCAACATCACCTTCCACGCAGACGTTCGCACCAGAAGTGATGTCCAGAACGGCAGCAACACAAGGATCATCAGCAGGTTCGACACCCGCATCGGCAGGGTCGCCAGGATATATGACACCGGATAGGCAAGTAGGATGCACGAAGCAGTGATGATCAGCGACATCATCAGCGTACGGCCAAACAGCTTGATCAGGATCTGTTTGTCTTCAGGCTGCGCCTGCGCACCTTCGGGCGTGCGGCGCATGTCAATTGCGTTCAGGAAATATCCGTTGGTGATCGGAACAGCGTGGGTCTTGATGGTTCGCCAGGTTTCGACATCTCCCCAACCGTCGTGAATGTCGATCAGCTTGTCCTTGAACGGGCCATCGGTTTCAGGGTCCAGTTTTTTAATCTGGCGGCCCGAGCGACGGAACATCGAGGACATACCCGTCTGCTCATAGTTCAGGCGCGAGCCAAGCCGGGTGTGTGTCTTTTCGTCAATGGCAACGACCATATCTTTGGTGAACGCGGCGTATAATGCCTCATCCGGTAGTTCGCCGCTTTCCGCATCCCAGTTCTTCAACTCGACCACGGTCAGGGGCAGAGTATCAGCCACAATCCCGTTCTCGACCGAACGGAACAACATGGACACGATCGGGATCACAAAGGACAACAGCACAAACAGCAGCAACGGCGCAATAAGGGCCAGCGCCCTAAGTTTGCGACGTCTTAACGACCGCGCCAGCGATTTCTTCAGAGGCGTGCCGTCAGCGGCCAGCATCGGACCGGATTGAGTTGCGTCAGTCATCTGCGTCCCTTGGTCTTTTGGTGGGTTGGGGCCAAAACCGGCCCCAACCATTTGTCACAAAAGGCTTATTGTGCCAGCCACGCCTGGAACTTGGCGTCGATGTCGTCGCGGTAGTCCGCCCAGAACTCGTAGTTATACAGGAACGTATTCTTGGCGTTTTCCGGGTCGGTCGGCATGTGCGGTGCCATGTCGATGCCCAGATCGGCGTGCTGACCAACCAGCGGCGCCGACGAGGCACGGGCCGGACCGTACGAGATGTACTTGGCCTGATCCGCAAGACGCTGGGTGTCAGTTGCGAACATGATGTAGTCCAGCGCGCGCTGCTGACGCTCTTCGCTCAGACCGGCGGGGATGATCCAGCCATCCAGATCGAATACCTGCGCGTCCCACAGCATGGCGACGGGCTGTTTCTGCTCTTCGATCACGCTGAACAGACGACCGTTATAGGTCGAGCCCATGATGACTTCGCCGTCGGCCAGCAACTGCGGTGTGTCGGCACCGGCAGACCACCAGACAACGCTGTCCTTAATAGTATCCAGCTTGGCCAGAGCCTGATCCTGACCTTCCGGTGTCGCCAGAACGTCATAGACGTCGTCCTTGGCTACGCCATCACACAGAAGCGCCCATTCCATATTGTTGATCGGACGCTTTTCCAGCGAACGTTTGCCGGGATAGTTTTCCAGATCGAATACGGCGCAGATCTCGGTCGGAGGCGTGTCACCCACCAGATCGGTACGATAGCCGAAAGTGGTCGAGTACACGATCTGCGGGATAAAGCAGTCACTGACCAACAGATCACCGAAATCTTCGGATGCGGGTGTCCCGTCAGGTGCGGCGGCCAGTTGGCTGTCGAAATCGATCTCCATCGCCAGACCTTCGTCGCACAAACGAATCGCATCCGCTGCAACAACATCCACCACATCCCAAGTGATGTTGCCCGCTTCGTTCATCGCTCGCAGTTTGGCCACCGCCTCAGCCGAACTGTCATCGTTCAGGATGGTGACGCCTGTCTTTTCCGAATAGGGCTCGTGATATGCTTTCAGCTGCGACTTGGAATAAGCACCGCCCCAGGACACGATGGTCATTTCTTCGGCCATCGCACCACCGGCTACGGCAGCAACCGCACTTGCCATAAGAGTGGTTTTAACTTTCATGTTTAACTCCCTGTTATACCCGTTACTTTTACTTTCTTAGGCCGGATCACGGGGCAAACCGGCCAACTCTTGCCCCGCAGACGCGGGGGGTTCTGTGTTCAGGCGTCCAGCGCCCGGCAATCATGCGCCAGCCAGCCGATTTCGACCTCTTGACCCGGCGAAAGACGCACCGCATCCGGCGCGTTGCGGGTTTTGATGATGAAGTCATCGTTACCGGCAACCGACAAACGAAAACGGAATACGTCGCCCATGTAGATGAACTCTTTCACCGTTGCTTTGAGCGTATGTGCATCAGCGTGCAAGCGATCCTTGTTGAACTCGACCCGTTCAGGCCGGATAGAGACCTTGGTCCGTTCGCCCGCCTTCGTCACATTCACCGGTTTGGCGTCAATCTCGGATCCATCGTCCAGCGCAACAACACACGAGTCGCCGTCAATCGACTTAACGACACCTTCCAATGTGTTGTTTTCACCAATAAATTGAGCCACAAAGCTGTTTTCCGGCTCTTCATACAGCAAATCGGGCGGCGCAAGTTGTTGAATTCGTCCGTCGTCGAAAACAGCCACACGGTCCGACATGGTCAACGCTTCGGTCTGGTCGTGGGTTACGTAAACAGTGGTAATACCCAACTCATGCGCCAGACGCGTGATTTCGAACTGCATGTGCTCGCGCAACTGTTTATCCAACGCACCCAACGGCTCGTCCATCAAAACAAGCTCGGGTTCAAAAACTAGTGCGCGGGCCAATGCGATCCGCTGCTGTTGACCACCGGACAACTGAGCGGGGCGCCGGCTGCCAAATGCCCCCATCTGAACCATATCCAGGGCGCGTTTCACTTTTTCTTCGCGCTCGTCCTTCCCGATTTTTCGAACTTCCAGCGGGAAAGCGAGATTTTCGGCAACCGTCATGTGCGGGAAAAGCGCATAGTTCTGAAAAACCATGCCGATCCCCCGCTTGTGGGGCGGAATATTGTTGATCGGACGACCATCCAACATGATCTCGCCATGGGTTGCTGTTTCGAACCCGGCCAACATCATAAGGCAAGTGGTTTTGCCTGACCCGGACGGGCCGAGCATTGTCAGGAACTCACCTTTAGGCATTGAAAGATTTAGATCTTTTACGACAAGGATCTCGCCGTCGTAAGATTTCTGGACACGCTGAAACTCGACGAACGCTGCGTCATTAGACATTACCAACTTGGCTCCCCTGTCTGTCCTTGTGTGCCCGGTTTATCCGGATCTCAAGGACCTGTCAGAGCCCATTTAAGGACAAGCAGGACGGGCGACGCAACCAAAATATGTCAGGAGAATGACAAAGAAAGCGCCACACGCCTGATATTCAGGCGCCATTCAAGCGTCGCATGTGCCACGCAAGGCTTTGATTGCTTGAAAGAACCGGCTTTCCCAACCGACTTTCAATTTCTGGCAAAGCATCAAAAGTCCTTAGATTCGTACAGCTTATAAAAACACCCTCAACTGCCGAATCAGAGCCCAGGTTAAGCGCCGCGTCGACTAGCGATTGGCGGGATATTCGAACAACCTTGGATTCCTCGGACTCACCGAATGAGCCAAAAACGTCCATTGTCACTCCGTTTTTTGCGAAGGCACGACGTAATGGATCGTTCACTTCTTCGATATAGGGCGACAGCAAAGCGAATTTGGAAACACCTTTTTCCGCAGCGCAGGCGGAAGCTGCACGCAGCGGATTCGTGACGGTCGCAACGTTGCAGGTCTTTTGAACCATGCGCTCGATCATAGCTGAACCGATCACGGAGCTGGCCGAGGTGCAGCCATACCCCACAACCTTATAAGGCCGGACTTTGGGCAATAGATCTGAGGCCGCAGGAAGGGCGTTCTCCATCTGGGCCAGCGTGTCCGTTGTCACCTCTGCGCCGCTGGGAATTCTGGAAACGTAAATCGGCGCGCGGCAATTTGCGAAGTAAGCGCTGAATTCCGGTTCAATAGTTTCGTCCGTCTGCAAGACGATCAAGCCCATCGGGTTGAGCTGCGGGTCGTCCTCTTCCAGTTCATAGGGTAAATAGCTCATATCACAGGCAACTCCGGCCCAAGCCGAGGGCTGATGAACCGCGGCGCATCTTCGGTAATCACGATGTTCTCTTCATGAACCAGAATTTTATCGCCAACGGCTATTCCGGGTTCGAGCGTCAAAACCATGCCGGGTTGCAACACAGTATGATCGTCGGGAATCAACGAAGGCCATTCTGTGAGGGACATCCCTAGGCCATGCCCCAGACGCCCAGCCCCCGTATCCGCATTTTGACGTGACAGAACACTATTCATTGCATGATGAAGGTCAGAAGCGGTCGCGCCCGGCTTTGCAATCTCGAATGCTGCATCTGACGCCTCAATCAAGGTTGCATACGCAGAACGCACTGACGTCGAGGCCGGACCAATCGACCAGTTTCGGTCGTAGTCACAAAAATACCCGTCCCACACCAAACCAGTGTCCAACATCAGGACATCTCCGGCCTCCATCGCCGTATCTCGGGCCGGAGAGATTACATCCGTATATCCCCCCTGCTCGGCACCGCCCGCAAGATAGGGCACCCAATCGGCGCCTTCCTCCAGACACAGCATTTGGAACTTTCTAAACACCTCATCAACGGCAATGCCAGATCCTGCGATTTCAGGAACACGCTGAAAAGCCCGCGCGGCAATCGCGCAGGCGGTTTCGATTTTCGCGATCTCTGCCGTTGATTTGATCATCCGAAGGCCGCGCATAAGTTCCGCATCGCCAGCAACCCTCCGCGAGCCCAATAGCGATTGAAGGCGCAACAAATCGGCCATCGGCATACGGACATGGGTTTCGTGCCCATCAGGCAAACCAATAGTGGCATCGGTCGGAGTGACCTCGATCAGGGTTTCCGCCAACAGACTAACGCCGTCATCCAACAAGTCCGGAGAGCTCCAGGTTCGGATATCGTCGATCCAGGTTTGCCCCATCAGTGCAGCACCAATAGAGGGGATAGCGGCAATCGGTTTTCCACTGACCGGAACCACCAGAAACCAAGGTCGGGTCGGGCTTTCCCAAAACCGGGTCAAGTAGCCGGTAAAGTACCGAATCTCGGGTTCAGTTGTCAGCAGCAAGGCAGACAAGTCCGCTTGGGCCATCATCTTTTGCGCACGCTGCAACCGGGCGGTGAACTCAGCAGTGTCGAACCCTCTCATTCCGCAATCTCGGACAGAAAGCACAGAACCTTGGCGTCCGCACCAATTCCTAAACGCTGCAGCACTTGGGCATTCATGGCAGCGGCAATCCCTGCCCCACCGGATGCCGTCGTTGCCACCCCAGCCGCCGCCATCGCAGGCAAATGCTGAACAACCTCGTCATCGGTCAAAGTCAAAAACGCGTCGGCATCTCTGGCCAAGCCGTTCAGAGCGATCAACGAAGGTTCTTTGCAATCCAGACGTCCCATTATGCTGTCAGGGCCATCCGCGAAAACGCAGGCTCCGGCTTCGATACTGGCCTGTAGCGCGGGGGCGGACTCGGGCTCGACCACGATGATTTTGGGCGCGTCACCCCAGACATGGCGCGCATAGGCCGCCACCGCGCCCGCCAGCCCGCCAACCCCGGCCTGCAGCATGATATGGCTGGGCATTTCCGGACATTGACGCACGGCCTCGGCAGCCATCTGCAGATACCCCTCCATAAGCATATGCGGAATTTCGATATATCCGTCCCAAGAACTGTCGGACAGCAGCGTCCACCCGTTATCCTGCGCGGCTTGGCTAGCGGCCTCCATACTGGCGGCATAATCGACGCCTTGGCGCACAACCTGCGCCTTTTGCGCGCGGAGGCGGTCCGCGAAACTCTCCGGTACAGTTTCGGCGATATAGACGACCGCCTGCGCGCCAAATACTCGCGCGCCTGCGGCGACGCTCATGCCATGGTTTCCTGCACTGGCCGTCACATAGGTTCGACTGTTCAATGTATTGCAGTCCGGCGCATCCGTTGCCTCGGCCGCATGTCGCGCGATTACGTAGGCCGCCCCAAGCGCCTTGAAAGACCCAAGATTCATGCGGCCGCGCTCGTCCTTGATCCAAAGATTGGCCACGTCGGCAAGCTCTTTTGCATCGACCAATGGAGTTTCACCCGCAGCGGGGCATTGCGACAGAAGATCGGCTACGCGGGCTGCATCAATGGACGGGTACGGAGCAGAAGCGGCAAGTTTCCGGCCTCCGCGATGTGGATTGAGTGTGATCTTCAATGGGGCGTCTTTCCTGAGTTGCCCATTGACGTGACTGCATTCGTCCAGTTCTGTCAACATAACTCGAACACGACTGGAGCTGCTATGCCTCATGCCAATCCGGCCTTTTCACGCGCCGAATATGATCGCCGGCTTGCCAAGACGCGTTCCGCAATGGCAGCCGCTGGTTTAAATGCCCTGTTTGTGCAGGACCCATCGAATATGGCGTGGCTGACCGGTTATGAGGGCTGGTCCTTCTACGTGCATCAGGGCGTCGTCGTTCTACACGATACCGATCCAATCTGGTGGGGCCGCAATCAGGACGCCAACGGCGCGCGGCGCACGGTCTGGATGAGCGATGACCGCATTCACAGCTATGCGGATGGCTATGTTCAATCAACAGAGCGGCACCCGATGCAAGACCTCGCTCAGTTGCTGGTTGAGAGTGGCCTTGGGCAGGCGCGTATCGGGGTTGAGTTGGACAATTACTATTACTCGGCCAAGGCGCATCTGACATTGGCCGCCGAATTGCCTCAGGCCACGTTGGTCGATGGCAACGCTTTGGTGAACTGGCAGCGTGCCGTGAAATCCGGTGAAGAGATCGCCTTGATGCGCAAAGCTGCGCGGATTTCGGAACATGTGATTGATGGCGTGATTGAACGGATCGAACCCGGCTTGCGCAAGAACGAACTGGTGGCGCAGATTTATCACGATGCGATCTCGGGCGTGGGTGAGGATTGGGGAGACTATGCCGCCATCGTGCCCCTGCTGCCTTCGGGGCCTGATGCCGCCGCCCCGCATCTGACATGGGACGGCGCGCCATTCAAAACCGGGGAATGCACCTTCTTCGAACTCTCGGGCTGCTATCGCCGCTATCACGCACCTTTCTGCCGGTCGGTCTTTCTGGGTCAGCCGCCCGACCACCTGCTAAGGGCCGAAGCCGCACTGGTCGAAGGGCTTGAGGCCGGGCTGGACGCCGCCCGTGCGGGCAATCAGGCGCGCGACATCGCGCTGGCGCTGGCCGCTCCGCTGGAACGCGCCGGAATCGAGCGCGGTGCGCGCTGCGGCTATCCGGTGGGCCTCAGCTATCCGCCGGACTGGGGTGAGCGGACAATCTCGCTGCGCCCCGAGGATGAGACGGTGCTGGAACCCGGCATGACGTTCCACTTTATGCCGGGCCTGTGGATAGACGACTGGGGCCTTGAAATCACCGAGACCATCCTGATCACCGATTCCGGCCCTGCAGAATGCCTATGCAACCGGCCCCGCAAACTGTTCGTGAAACCATGACCCTGACCAGAACCACCAAAATCCTCGCCGATCTAATCGCCTTTGAAACGGTATCCGCTGACAGCAACCTTGAGATCATCCGATACCTGACCAACCAACTTCAGGCCTTGGGTGCGCGCTGTATCGAGACACGCGATGAGACAGGCAAGAAGGCCAATGTCTTTGCCACACTCGGCCCGGACATGCCCGGCGGCATCCTGCTGTCCGGCCATACAGATGTCGTGCCCGTGGCCGATCAGGACTGGACCACGGACCCGTTCGAAATGGTTGAGCGTGATGGCCGCCTGTATGGGCGCGGCACCTGCGATATGAAGGGGTTTATTGCGGCGTCTCTGGCCTTTGCCGAAGCGTTAGACGTCGAAAAACTGACCCAACCGCTGCATTTCGCCTTTACCTATGATGAGGAAACCGGCTGTCTGGGCGCGCAGAATTTGGTCAATGACCTGTCCGAACGTGGCATCGTGCCCGACATCGCAATCATCGGCGAACCGACCGAGATGCGGGTGATCGAAGGCCATAAGGGTTGCTTTGAATACACCACGCGGTTTACCGGGCTGGAGGGTCACAGCTCGGCCCCCGATGACGGCGTGAACGCTGCCGAATACGCCGCACGCTATGTCGGAAAGCTGTTGGAATTACGCCATGTTCTGAAATCCCGCGCCCCTGCGGGCAGCTTGTTTGAACCCCCATGGACCACGATCAATGTCGGGTTCTTCAACGGCGGCGTGGCCCATAACGTGATCGCCAGCAAAGCCGAGATCGGTTGGGAAATGCGCCCGGTGCAGGCCAGTGACGCCGACCTCGTCAACCAGACGCTCAGCGATTACGTGACCCACACCCTGCTCCCCGAGATGAAGGCCGTCCACCCCGAGGCCAGCATCACCCAAGACGTGGTGGCCGAGGTGCAAGGGCTCGAGCCGATGGAGGACAACGCCGCCCGCAAACTGGTGGCCGAGCTGACCGGCGCCAATGGCACCGGCACGGTCGCCTTCGCCACCGAGGCCGGTCTGTTCCAGCAGCTTGGCGTCCACGCTATCGTCTGCGGCCCGGGCTCGATCACACAGGCGCACAAGGCCGACGAATATGTCGAGATCGAGCAGCTGGACCTGTGTTGCCGGATGCTCGACCGATTGGGCCGCCGCCTGATCGCCTAGCCCGTGCCGTGGGTCCGGTCATAGGCGGATCGCGGCGGCTGAACATGGGCCGCGCGGGCATCCACGCCGGGGTCATAGACCTCCATCAACAAAGGGTAACAGGCGGCGACGTCCGAGGAATGCTCGGAGGAACAATCGCCGCCGGGACAGGCCGAAAGGCCCACGATCAGGTCAATCTCGGCGTAGAATTCAAGGTTGTCGCCCGGGCGCACCGGGCTGGCCTTCATAAAGTACTGACCGGTATCGCGGGTAAAGCCCGTGCACATAAAGACGTTCAGTACGTCATGCACATGCATCTCGGCCTCGTGCAGCGGCAGATCGCAATGATCGGCCAAAGCGCGGGTCAGGTTGGAATGGCAGCAATAGTGATAGTCGTCCCCCGACAGCAGCCGCCCCGTATAGGGATCACAGCGCGTCCCGATCACATCATGGACCGAGCCGCCATAGGCATCGAACCCGTACCAATCCAGCGTGTCCCCCACGATGGTTGCCATCTGGCGCATGTTGGGAAAGCTGGACCACATGCGGTCGCCGGTCGAAAGGTGCGTACCGTGCAACGCGCGGGTTTTGCCGGAATAGAACCGCTCGGTCAGGTCATGCTTGTTCCACATGTTCAGATCGCCGACCTGCGGGCCATCCACCGACACCACGCGCACAAAGGCCCCGGCGGGCACCTCGATACAGGCCGCATCGCGCGGGGCCGCCGTGGCCTCAGCCGTTTTAACCGCGCTTTGCCGCAGGGTGTTCAGCCCGGCGATATCGGGTTGGGGCAGCGTATCCGGCGGATAGCAGACGAGCGGAGGAATGTCCTTACGCGCCCCCGCATCTGCGGGGGCTGGGAAGTGAGGTGTCTTCAGTTTCATGCGCGCTCTCCCTGTGTTTCCACAGGTTTAGCGCATCACAAACGGGTTCGCCATCGGCTCTTGCGCAGTGCTGATCCACGTGGTTTTCGTGCGGGTGTAATCCAGAATGGCCTCAACCCCGGCCTCGCGTCCATAGCCGGATTGGTTGAACCCGCCAAACGGCGCAATCGGGGAAATCGCACGATAGGTATTCACCCAGCAAATCCCCGCGCGGATGCGTTTCGACACCCGATGCGCCCGCGCAAGATTCTGCGTGAAGACGCCGGACCCCAGACCATAAGGCGTGGAATTGGCAAGCGCGATGGCCTCTTCTTCGGTCTCGAACGGCAGCAGAGACATGACCGGCCCGAACATCTCCACCTTCAGCGTCTCGGTCTCAGGCACTGCGCATTCGACCAGCGTGGGCGTCATGTAATTGCCCGGACGATCTGCGGGCGCGCCGCCAAAGCGAATCCTCGCCCCCTGCCCTTGGGCTGTGGCCAGTGTCGCCTCAATCTTTCTGACCTGCGCGGCGGTGCATAGCGGGCCGACATGGGTGTCGGGCTGCAGCGGATCGCCCAGCCGAATGGCGCTGGCCTTTTGTGAAATCTTTTCGATCAGCGGCTCAAGGATCGAACGATGCACCAACCCCCGTGTTCCCGCCACGCAACTTTGACCCGAGGCCCCGAAATTCCCGGCGATCAGCCCGTTTGCGGCCCCGTCCAGATCGGAGTCGTCAAACACAAGGATTGGAGATTTGCCGCCCAGTTCCAGCGAGGTCACCGCGAAATTTTCGGCCGAGTTGCGCACCACGTGGCGTGCAGTCTCGGGCCCTCCGGTAAAGGCAATGCGGTCCACATCCGCGTGGCGAGTCAGCGGGATGGCGCAGTTCTGGGCATCACCGGTGATGACCGAAACAACGCCGGGCGGGAACCCGGCCAATTCGATCAGCCGCGCGAAATCCAACATCGGCGCGGGAGCGATTTCCGAAGCTTTCAGCACAACCGAGCACCCCGCCGCAAGCGCCGGGCCCAGCTTGGTGGCTGTCAGAAACATCTGCGCATTCCACGGTACGATGGCGGCGACAACACCGATTGGTTCGCGCGTGGTGAACACATGCATGTCGGGCTTATCGATGGGCAAGACAGTGCCTTCGACCTTGTCCGCAAGCCCCGCGAAATAGCGATAATAGTCAGCCACATAGCCCGTCTGCATCGCCGTTTCCGCCAGCAGCTTGCCGCTGTCGGTGGTCTCCAGCTCTCCCAACTTCTGTGCGTGCTCCGCCACTAGATCAGCCAGCCGGTAGAGTAACTTACCGCGCGCTGTCGCCGTCATGTCGCGCCATGCGGGGTCGTCCAGCACGCGCTTGGCTGCGGCCACAGCGCGGTTCACGTCATCGGGCGCGGCGCAGGCGAACGTGGCCCAGCCCTGCCCGGTGGCCGGGTTTTCCGAGGTCATGACCTGCGCATCCGCACCCTCGGACCATGCGCCGTCAATGAAAAGCTGAAAATGTGGAAGGTTTCCCATGGTGTTCCTCACTGAAAGGCTGGCATGACTTCGTCGATGAACCGCGCCAACGAGGCGCGCTTGCGGTCATGGGTCATGCCGCTGTCAACCCAGAACGAGAACTCATCATATCCCAAATCCTCGTACCGTTTGATCCGGTCAATCACCTGCTGCGTTGTGCCAACGGTCAGATCCTGGCCCAGTTTCTCGGTCGTATACATCAGGTTGGCGTCCATCTCCTGATCCGAGATCGGTTGGATCAACCCTTGCTGGACGGGCCGCTTGTTCAGGAACCATGCGCCGAAGTAATTGTAATAACGGCGCAATTCCTGCACACCCTGCGCCACGTCATCTTCATCCGCACCTACATAGGTGTGATGCAACAGCATGATCTTGGGGCGTGGGCCGGAATAGCTTTCGCAGGCGGCATTGAAACGGCCCATCAGCGTTTCGATCTCTTCCATGCCCTGCCACAGCGGTGTGACCTGAATGTTGAACCCGTTGTGAACACCGAATTCGTGGCTGTTGGGATCGCGCGCGGCGATCCAGATAGGGGGGCCATTTTCCTGATACGGTTTCGGGGCCGAGGTGGCCGCCGGGAACGAATAGAACTCGCCCTCATGCGCGCAATCCCCGCGCCAGATTTGCGGCACCAGAGGGGTGCATTCGCGCATGCGCTGCCCGGCCTCCCACGCGTCCATGCCGGGCATCAGTCGCTCGTATTCATAGGAATAGGCCCCGCGCGCGATCCCCAGCTCGATCCGGCCCTTGGTCATCTGATCCGCAGCCGCGGCCTCACCGGCCAGCTTGATCGGATGCCAGAAGGGCGCGATCACCGTACCAGTGCCCAAGCGCACATTCTTGGTGTGATGCGCCAGATCGACCAGAGACAGGAACGGATTCGGCGCGATGGTAAATTCCATCCCGTGATGTTCACCAGTCCAGACCGCGCGCATGCCGCCATCATCGGCCATTTTCACGAGGCTCACGAACTCATCATGCAACACGTTATGGGGCTGATCGGGTGTCAGACGTTCCATATGGGCAAAGAGAGAAAACTCCATTAACCGGCTCCTTTGTCGAAACTGTGCAGCTCACCCCGGTCGGCATCGCCAAGGTAGAGCGAAAAATCCCCTTCGCGCGCTTCCAGCGCAAAGCGTCTTATCATTTTGCCCACCGATGGGGTGGCGTATGTCAGGTTGGGCAGGTGTTCGATGGCGATCCACTCGGTCCCTTCGGGGATCGCTGCCCCGGCGAATGACGCCAGAAAGAACGTGTAATGCAGCTTGGTCGTCGCATCGTTGAACGAGGAATAGACTTGCTCTAGCCGCGCCTTGATCCCCCGGTCCGCCAGACCCTGCGCCAACCGCAGACGCTGCCCGCCGGGCTCGGCACCGGCGATGTGGAAGGGGCTGTGCGTGGTCCCCCGCCGCTCCATCAGAACCGCGTCGTCGGCCCGGATGATCGCGCCGCAGATGGTGGGCTGATCGCTGTCCATCTCCTGTTCCAGCCCAAGGCTGAAATACGAGCCGCCCACATAACCGAGCCCCCGCCCCCCGGCATGCGAGAAATCCGTGACCTGCCCGATCAGCACCGTATGGTCACCCGCCGGGATCGTCTGATGAGTCGAGCAACAGAACTGCGCCAACGCACCGTCGATCAGCGGCAGATCATGGGCCCCTGTGCTGTGGGCCACTTTGGCGAAACGGTCGCCCTTATAGCTTGCGAACGTGTTCGAGGCGTCCTGCTGCCCCTCGGCCAGAATGTTGACGGCAAAGTGGCTACAGCCCGCAAACACCTCATAACTCGACAGGAATTTTCCCGGACAGACCAGCAACAAAGGCGGATCCAGCGAGACGGACGAGAACGAATTGGCCGTGAACCCGACTGGGTTGCCTGATGCATCGCGTGTCGTCACCACGGTCACACCGGTCATGAAACTGCCGAAAGCGTCGCGCAGCGCGCGGGGATCAAGCGTCATGAATGGCACTCCTTAACAAACGACAACAGAGTAGCGTTGACCTGTTGGGAATGTGTCATCGGCATCATGTGAGCCGCGTTCGGGATAATCTCGGCCCGCCCGTTCGGGGCAAGCGCGGCCATGTCTCGCGACATGCGCGGGGTCGAGTTTGGCTCATCCTCGCCCGTCAGAAACAGGGCCGGACAGGTGATCGCGGCAAGTTGCTCAGCAGTCGGTCCGTCGCTTTCGGCGAAGACGGTATAGGCGGCCTTGTAGGCGCGTGGCCCGACCTGTTGCAGCCAGCTATCGCAGGCGTCCCGCTCGGGGGATGCCCTGTCATCGAACCAGCGCTGCAACGTGGTCGAGGGGTCATTGGCCCGCTCGGCATCCAGCGCCTGCGCCCGCGCCAGAACCGCCGTGCGGGCTTCATCCGAGCGCTGGAAAATCGCGTTCAGCGCGGCCACGCCTTTGACGTTTCCGCCCTCTGCCGCAACCCGGGTTGCGATCAGTGCGCCCATCGAATGCCCGATCAAAACGGCCGGTTGGTCAATCAGCGCCGCCACGGGTGCGGCATAGCTCTCTAGTCCCTCGACCGGGTTAAACGCTGAGTCCCCGTGCCCCGGCATGTCCGGGCACAGCACCCGGAACCCAGCCGCGACCAGAGCATCAATCTGCGCGCCCCACGCCTCGGCCCGCAGGCCAACACCGTGCAGCAAGACGACCAGCGGCCCCTCACCCGCGTCAATCGCGGCGAGGCCGCCGATCTCAGACCGAGGCCGGGTTGTCCACGTCATGTCCCAGATCCTTCAGGTCTTGGTAGCGGTCTCCGATGCGATGATGTGGCCGCCCCGTCGTCGCCCCGCCCAGCACCACCACGACCTCATCTGCGCGAGGCGCATCAGGGATGGAGAATTGCAGCGTCAAGTAATGCGACCGGCGGCCCGCATCGTTCTTGTCCATCATCGGCACCATGATTGGCGTATTCGCAGGGCCGCGCGTGTTGGTGAAGGACAGGTAGGATTTGGCCCCCACCGCCTGCCGGTAGAAATTGCCGAAATGCAGCGTGTGGATCAGGCCCGAGGCATGTTCAACCTCACCATCCAAACCCACCACGGCCGCCTTGCCATAGGCTTCGATCGCCTCACCGCTACCGGCCAGCGCCACCATCCGCTCGGTCATCATCTCGCCTAGCACCGGACCATAGGCCAGAATTTCGGGGCGCAGGTCTTCGACATACCGTCCGGCCCAAGGGTTCTTGATCACAGCGGCTACGGCGAACATCCGCCACGGGCGGTCCGCCGGGCGGAAACCTTCGATCAGAACCTCTTCGTCATACGTCACAATTTTGCGGATTTCTGGCTGCACGGTGTCCTCCTGCGTGTTGCGCGGAATATCCACGGCAGAGTCATGTTTTGACAAATGAAAGAAGTTCAGCCTTAGGTATTAACATCACTACTAGGTAGGTTACCGATGGCCAAAACTCTGCCCCCGCTGACATGGTTCAGATCCTTCGAGGCCGCCGCCCGACGGCTAAGCTCCACCGCCGCTGCCGATGAGATCGGGTTGACCCAATCCGCCGTCAGCCAGCAGATCCGAGCGCTGGAAACGCGGCTGGGCGTTGTATTGTTCCACCGCCACGCGCGCGGTTTGTCTCTGACGGACGAAGGGCGCAAATTGCTGCCGCAGGTCGAGGCCGCGCTTGAGATGCTGGAAACCGCTGCCTCTCCCTATCTGACCGAGGAGAAGGCACGCCACATCACAGTTGCTGCCTCGATCAGTATCATCGAATGGGTGATCGCCCCCGCCCTGCCCGCGTTTCAGGCGCAACACCCCGAGACATCGGTTCGCTTTGTCAGCACGATCTGGCCCGACGAATACGCCGCTGCGCGTGCTGATGTGGAAATCCGCTTTGGGTCGGCGAAACAGGTGGGCAAGGACGCGGTGGCCCTACAACCTAATCGGCTTGTGCCGGTGAAATCCCCGGCGCTTGCGGGCGAGGCCCTGCCGCTGATCGAATCCGTGGGCACCTCGGACAGCTGGGTCACTTGGGCCGAGACAACAGGCCAAACCATGGGCACCCCGACTTATTTCGTGGATTCCTATGGTCTGGCGCTGCAGATGGCGGCGTCCGGCAACGGGGTCGCTTTGGTCAACCAACTGATCGCCGCCCACGCGCTGGGTTCTGGTCAAGTGGTGCGGGCCTCGGACCATACTGCCCCCGCGACCGAGGGGTATTTTCTGGCCGTCCAACGCCGGTCAGCCGAGATAGACGCCTTCACCGCGTGGTTTTACGACTTGCTAAGGGTCTGATTCAGACATGTCTATGTCGCATCCGAGGATATCAAACCGCGCCAAAATAGTGAATTCTGGCGAAAAAGGTCCGATTCATGCGATATTCCGGCTTTCGAGTCATCAAAGAGGCACTGACCGGCCACAAAGGCTGGAAACCGGTCTGGCGCGAGCCTGAGCCCAAATCCCATTACGACGTCATCATTATTGGCGGCGGCGGTCACGGGCTAGCCACGGCTCACTATCTGTCCAAAGTCTACGGTCAGCGCAATGTAGCCGTGGTCGAGAAAGGCTGGATTGGGGGCGGCAATGTGGGGCGGAACACGACCATTGTGCGCTCGAACTATATGCTGGACGGGAATGAGCCGTTCTACGAGTTTTCGCTGAAATTGTGGGAGGGGCTGGAGCAGGACGTCAACTATAACGCCATGATGAGCCAGCGCGGGATCATCAACCTGTTCCATACCGACGGCCAGCGCGATTCGTATATCAGACGCGGCAATGCGATGATCCTGAACGGTGCGGATGCGGAACTGCTGGACGCCGATCAGGTCCGGGCCGAGCATCCCTATCTGAATTTTGACGACGCCCGGTTTCCGATCAAAGGCGGTCTGGTCCAGCGTCGCGCGGGCACGGCACGCCACGACGCGGTGGCCTGGGGCTATGCGCGGTCGGCGGATTTGCATGGTGTCGACATTATCCAGAATTGCGAGGTAACGGGCCTGCGGATTGAAAACGGCACCTGCTTGGGCGTCGAAACCTCAAAAGGCTTTATCGGAGCCAGCAAAGTGGGCTGTGCGGTCGCTGGAAACTCGGGCCGCGTGATGGGCATGGCCGGGATGCGGCTGCCCATTGAAAGCCATGTGTTGCAGGCGTTTGTGTCGGAGGGGCTGAAGCCCGTTCTGCCCAGCGTCATCACCTTTGGTGCGGGCCATTTCTATGTCAGCCAATCCGACAAGGGCGGGCTTGTCTTTGGCGGCGATATCGACGGCTATAACACCTATGCCCAACGCGGCAACCTGCCCGTGGTCGAGGATGTGTGCGAGGGCGGCATGGCCCTGATGCCCATGATCGGCCGCGCGCGGCTGCTGCGGATGTGGGGCGGTGTAATGGACATGTCGATGGACGGCTCACCCATCATAGACCGCACACCGGTTCAAGGACTCTATTTCAACGGCGGCTGGTGCTACGGCGGGTTCAAGGCCACGCCTGCCTCGGGCTATTGCTTTGCGCATTTGCTGGCAAAAGATGAACCACACCCCGTTGCCACCGCCTATCGTCTGGACCGGTTCCGTACTGGCCGGATGATCGACGAAAAAGGCGCGGGCAACCAGCCCAACCTGCACTAGAGGGGACCACGGATATGATCATCAACCACCCTCTGCTTGGGCCTCGCGATGCCTCAGAGTTCACCTATCTGGGCGATGCATCCCTGATCGACCGGCCCGACGGGATGGCCGAGAATGCCGCCGATGCGCTCTATGACTATGCCTATCTGCGCGACAATCCCGCCGGTGAACACCGCGAGCTGTGGTATCACGAAGCCGGGGACCGGTCTTGGCTAGTTGTCACCCGCAACACTCTGACCCACGAGATTTCCAAGGTTGAACTGGCCCGCGATGTGGCCCGCGCGCGGGGGCGTTCGAAATGACACAAGTGAACCGGCTGACCGGCGGGCAGATCGACCGCGATACGACCCTGAACTTCTACTTCGACGGGCGCAGCTATACGGCGCATCCCGGCGATACTCTGGCTTCTGCGCTGCTGGCCAATAATGTGCGACTGATCGGGCGGTCGTTCAAATACCACCGCCCACGCGGGCTGCTGACGGCGGGATCCGAGGAACCCAACGGCATGGTGGAACTGCGCGCAGGTGCCCGCAAGGAACCCAACACCCGCGCCACGACGATCGAGATGTTTGACGGGTTGATCGCAAACTCGCAAAACCGCTGGCCAAGTCTTCGGTTCGACGCGTTGGCCGTGAATGACATGTTTTCTAACTTCCTGTCGGCGGGGTTCTACTACAAAACCTTTATGTGGCCCGCCACGTTTTGGGAGAAGCTGTACGAACCGATCATCCGCCGCGCTGCTGGCCTTGGCTCACTGTCGATGCAGGCCGACCCGGATGAATACGACAAAGGGTTTCGTCACTGCGATCTGCTGATCATCGGTGCCGGGCCTGCGGGTCTGATGGCAGCGCTGACCGCCGGGCGTGCGGGCGCAGATGTCATACTGGCAGACGAGGATTTCACGCTGGGCGGACGTCTGAACAGCGAGACCTTCTCGGTCGGCGACCACAGCGCGCCCGATTGGGCAGCACAGGCTGTGGCCGAACTGTCGGCAATGCCGAACGTCCGGCTGATGCCGCGCACCACGGTGATCGGAGCTTTCGACCACGGCATATACGGGGCCGTCGAACGCACCGGAGATCACCTGCCTTCGCTGCCCACCGGCAAACCGCGCCAGATCCTGTGGCGGATCTATAGCCAAAAGGCGCTGCTCTGTGCCGGGGCGACCGAGCGGCCGATTGCGTTTGAAAACAATGACCGACCAGGCATCATGACAGCCAGCGCGCTGCGGACTTATGTCAATCGCTTTGCGGTGACAGCTTCGCCTCGGGTTGCGATCTTTACCAACAATGATGACGGCCACCGCACGGCCTCGGACCTTCACGCCAAAGGCGTCAAGATCGCCGCCGTGGTCGATGTGCGCGAAGATGCCCCCCTCAGCTATGACTATGAGGTGCTGAAAGGCGCGCAGGTCGTGAACACCAAAGGCCGTCTGGGCTTGAGCTTTGTCGAGGTCGCCTTGCCCGATGGTTCGACCCGGACACTGGATTGTGGCGCGCTGGGCGTGTCGGGCGGCTGGAACGCGAATGTTCATCTGACTTGCCACCAACGCGGACGCCCTGTTTGGAACGAAGCCCTTGCTGCTTTCGTTCCGGGAGAAAACCTACCGGTTGGCATGTCCGTCGCGGGTTCTGCCAATGGCGTCATGTCAACCCATGGCGCACTGCGCTCGGGAGCCGAAGCGGCCGCTGCCGTGCTGGACCTGACCACCCTGCCCGACCTGCCAGAAGCCGAGGACGCGCCCATTGCGCTAAAGCCGTTCTGGTATGTGCAGGGCTGCAAACGCGCCTGGGTCGATCAACAGAACGACGTGACTGTCAAGGATGTGAAGCTCAGCTATCAGGAAGGCTTCCGCTCGGTCGAGCATCTGAAACGCTATACCACGCTGGGCATGGCAACTGATCAGGGTAAGACTTCCAACATCACGGGTCTTGCGATCATGGCCGAGGTTGCGGGCAAGTCGATCCCCGAAACCGGCACCACCATTTTCCGCCCGCCCTACACACCCGTTCCCATCGGCGCGTTTGCCGGTCGGATGACGGGCAAAGAGTTTCACCCGACCCGCCTGACCCCGTCACACCATTGGGCCAAGGAACGTGGCGCAGTGTTTGTCGAGGCCGGGAACTGGCTGCGCGCGCAGTGGTTCCCCCTGCCCGGTGAGACGCATTGGCGCGAGTCCGTCGACCGCGAGGTACGCCAGACCCGAGCCTCGGTCGGAGTGTGCGATTGCACCACGCTGGGCAAGATCGACGTGCAGGGCACGGATGCCGCCGCGTTCCTCAACCGCGTCTACGCCAACGGCTTTGCCAAGCTTGCGGTGGGCAAAACCCGCTATGGGCTGATGCTGCGCGAGGATGGCATGGTCATGGATGACGGCACCGCCGCGCGGCTGGCCGAGGATCATTTCGTCGTCACCACCACAACCGCAAATGCTGTAAGTGTCTATCGTCACATGGAATTTGTGCGCCATTGCCTGTTCCCAGATATGGATGTGCAGCTTATCTCGACCACCGATGGCTGGGCGCAATACGCGGTGGCAGGGCCAAATTCCCGCAAGCTTCTGCAAAAGATCGTGGACCCCGAATTTGATATTTCGAACCAGGCGTTTCCCTTCATGGCCTGCGGCAAGATCTCCGTCTGTGGTGGATTACGGGCGCGGCTGTTCCGTATCTCGTTCTCGGGCGAATTGGCGTTCGAGATTGCCGTCCCGTCGCGCTATGGAGACGCGCTGATGCGGCGGTTGATGACCGAGGGCGCAGAGTTTGACGTCACCCCTTATGGCACCGAAGCGCTGAGCGTGATGCGCATCGAAAAGGGCCACCCGGTCGGCAATGAGTTGAACGGCACCACCACGGCGCTGAATCTTGGTCTGGGCAAGATGGTATCAAAGAAGAAAGACAGCATTGGTTCAGTTCTATGCGAACGCGAGGCCCTGACCGCGCACGATGTGCTGAAACTGGTCGGGCTGAAACCGGTCAACCCCGAGGAAAATATCACCGCTGGCGGCCACTTGATGAACACGGATGGCCCGGTCGATGCGGCGCATGATCAGGGTTATGTGACCTCGGCGGCCTATTCGCCCAATCTGAACAGCAATATCGGGCTGGGCCTGCTGAAACGCGGTGATGCGCGGATGGGTGAGAAGATGCGCCTTGTTTCGCCACTGACCGCCCTGACGGTCGAGGTCGAAATTGTCTCGGCCCATTTCATTGACCCCGAAGGAGAACGTCTGCGTGCATGATCTTGTAGCAATAACCGCCCTCGGCGGGGCCGCGCCGCGCGTCGACACGGTCGGGCCGGTAACATTCACCGAGGTGCCCGACGTGGCGCTGACCTCGGTCGCGGCCCGGTTGGGACAGGAAGCCAAGGCACGTGAGGCACTGGCCAACGTGATCGGCGCGCCTGCACCCGACATCCAGCGCATAGCAGGTGGCGAAAAAACCGCCTTTTGGTCCGGCCTCGATCAATGGATGATTGAGGCCCCCTATGAAGGACACCAAGACCTTGCGGATCGGATCAAGGCAGCGGTAGGGAATACGGCGTCCGTCACCGAACAGACCGACGCCTGGGTACGCTTCGACCTGCGCGGTGATGGCATTCCGTCAGTGTTGGAATTGCTAAGCCAACTGGACCTGCGCCGCCTACCCCCCGGCACCGCAGCACGCTGTTCGATCCACCATGTCGGGTGTTACCTTTTGTGCCGCGATGCAGATCATTACAGCATATACGGTCCACGATCCTCGGCCGGGTCGCTACATCACGCTGTGCTGACCTCGATGCGATCAGTCTACTAAACTGATGGAAGTGGTGCGTTGCCCTGGACCCGGAACCGGTTGATCCGGCGGCGATCCTCGGCCGGGCTGAGTCCGAATGCAGCCCGGTAATGTGTCACCAAAGGCGCGGCGGAACTATAGCCGACCGATGCAGCGATCTCGGGGATCGGATCCGCTGTATACATCACCATCTGCCGCGCGGCCTTCATACGCATGGCCCTGTAGTAGTGACTGGGGCTTTTGCCGGTTGCCCGTTTGAAGGCACGTTCAATTTGGCGCGGAGTGACGCCTATTTCCCGTGCGACGTCGGCGATCGAGACTGGTTCGCTCATATCCTGCCCAAACAGCGCCACGCAACGCGCGACAAGCGGCGGAAGACTGTCGCCCGTTTCGGGTTGTGTGGCACTGGGCACCTGTTGGCGCACCCCAGCTCCACGCATCATGGGGTGCTGAAACCAACACGCAACCTCATGCGCTATTTCCGCTCCAAGACGATCCTGAATCAGATGCAATGCCAGATCAAACCCTGCTGCGGCCCCGGCGGCAGTGTAGCGCGTTGCGGTTCTGACGATGACTTCACTCCGGGCATCAAAATCGGGAAATTCGGCCTCGAACGCCGCTTCATAGCACCAATGAACCGAGACCGGTTGCCCTTGCATTGTGCCCGAGCGAACAAGCGGGAACACACCACCGCTGATCCCACCCAGAATTGTACCGTGTCGCCCAAGGCTGCGCAGAGCGGCATTTCCCGCGCTGGCGTTTTCAAACCTCGAGGTCGGGCTACTAAGAAGGAACAGAATGTCGACTTCACCGTGATCCAGCAAGCCACGCATTGCGTCAAATCCCACCTCGGCGCTAGAACGTACCTTTTGTCCGCGCTCGGACAGTAACGTCCAACAAAAGGTCTCCTGCCCTGCGATCTCGTTGGCGGCACGCAAAGGTTCGATAACCGAAGTCAGGCAAGCCATCGGAAAGCCATCAAACAGCAGAAAACCAATCTCGATTCTGTCATCTCTGCACATTGGATTATCCTGGCCGAAAGTCCGCATCCGTGAACATATTCTTCACGAACGGAAATAACCCTGACGAATTACGGGCGCAGCATGCCAAGCATCCTCTCACGTCGACGTTGTATCGACTTGCGAAAAGCTAAATCACTGACCAGAGCCAGCGGAAGCAGAACCCTCTCACCGACGCCGTCGATGACAGTCAACTTTCCGCCACGCTCTTGAGCGCGCACTACGTTTTCATGGCTCATGTCTCCGACGATGATCCGTCCACGTTCCAGATCGTCCATTAGCTCGGCGAAATCATCGTGCAAACGCTTCAGACCAACGGGATCGTCTTTGACCAACAGCCACTCACTGTAAACCGTCGGCGCCAACCCGCCATCGGGACCTGTCAGTTTTTCTACGGCCATGGCTGGCCCTAATGAGGTTGGTGCATAACCCATAAACAGCGCAAGGCGCTCAATTTCTGGACACCCCCTGTGCAGCGCGGCGAGGTATTCGTTAGCCTCGCGGTTCCATTGGCGTAAATTGCCGTATCGTCTTTCGGCATAGCGCTGGACAGCGTGATTTCTGACAGGAATGTCCGCTCTGACCTTTAGCAGCGCGTCTTCGTGATCCGGGTGCTCGAAAATCAGGTAGTTGCGACTTTCTCGCAAAGGCTTACGCCCACTGAGATCAATCATTTAGTGTTGCCCTATGATAGAAGACGACGGTCGCGTCATTCGGAATAAAGTGTCAAACCGGAATTGGCTTAATAAAACCTTCTTAGAATTGTTACAAATGACTTTTGCCCAAACCAAATGAAAAACGCCCCGTCGGGAAATACGGGGCGTAGTTAGTTCATACCGTCCTGTTACGGCCCGACCGGAGGCGAAGGCAACAGAAGAAAGCTTACCTCGCCCCGGCTTTCAACTACCGGAACATGTGTCCAATCCCTAGGGTCGAAAAGAGGCGTTTCCTTTTCGCAATCTTCAGGTTGCTTATGACAGATGAAAACCTCGGCCCCGGTTAGATAAGCCAAGCGCAGTTGCAGCCCACGCGAAAACTGGATTCCAGCCGAACGCGCGCCGTTCAACCCAAGAAATTCACCATAAATGTGGATCGCGCTTGTGCCTTCAGGAATGGACGCCGCCAAATCGCGGGTGGTTTTTTGCCATTCCGGAATTTGAAGGTAAGTCGCGCGTCCAAATAGGATCAACTTGATCAACAGCACATACATTATTGTAATCCGCGCGACACTCGCCCACCTGCCTGGTGTTTTGGCCATGTGCAAGGTTGCTGTGGTAAAGGTAAATCCGATGAGGATCCAAATCCAGCCATAGGCGCGCACAGGCACTAACACGCCGGACATCAGTGACTTGGCGAACAAAGGTGCAAGACCGGCCAGCGCTGCTGCCAAAACGGCTATGGCAGTGAACCGTTGCCAACGAAACAAGCAAACCCATGCCCCAACAAAAAACAGCAACAGCACAGTTCCGGTTCCTGCAGTCCCACCCCCGAATTGGCGGACGGTCATCATTAGAAACCTTTTTAGCTTGCCCAGATTTACTATCAGGTCATCCAGCGTTTTGGCTTCTGTCGGGGCCCGCCACTCAGCTATGGGGATACCGAAAACCCCGTGGTAGAGATAATTGAGCGAGTAAACCGACACGACCGCCAGGACGAGACTGACAAAGAAGACAAGCAGTGTAGTGACCATGCTTTTGTAAGTCTGTGGTGCTTTGTGCGACAATAACAGCAGCGTCAGCAACAGAAACGGATAGGTCGTATAGGCCATGAAGGACAGCGGCACTGCGATCAACATCAAGGCCAGCGCGATCCGATGAGGCAAAAACACGACCGCAAGCGCAAAAAGCGCAATAACCCATGCCCCAGGCAACAACGTGTTGAACCAAAGGCTGATCAAAAATGTCGGGATCGATAGCACCACGAACAAGGTAAAGTAGCCGCGGTACCAACCCGGAGCATCCCGACCAAAAACGATCAAGGCTGTCGATGCCGCAAAAACGGCACTGGCGATCAGGTAGAGTGCAAAACTGACGGGTGCAGGCCAAAAATACGGGCGAAACTGCCACCAGTAATTCAACCAGCGCCCTTCATCCAGCGCTTTTATATACGCCATTTCTTTGGTTCCCAGCAAAGCCGGGAAGTCATCATGCCGCACCAGCGGATCGAACAGTAAAGGCGCGTAAACCAGAACAAGCGCTGCCAGTCCCAGCAACGAAAACCGGATGACATCGCGCCCCAAAGACTGTGTACTCATTATTTACTCCGGTGAGCGCGGGCGATGACCGAGGCGCGAGCCTGCGCGATCGAGGTAACGGTTTTTTGCGGCAATTGGCGAACGATCATCTTGCGCAGGTTCCATCCGAAGCTGCCAACCTCTTTCAGAGCACCTGCCGCGACTTTAGTGTTCAAAACCTCTGTCGGCAGAGTTTCGGCTCCTGCCTCACTGGCATAAAGAACGCTGTTGTAGCGATACCAAGGCTCAATCGAGCTGTCATTGAACAGAACGGGGCGCAAGCAGTCATAGGCAGTGTAACCACGCTCGGCAAACAGGCCCTGCCAGAATGCCAAAGGCTGCTCGTTGACGTGGAACTCTCCTCCCTGCCCGGGAACTGCCGCCGAAAAAAGTACGAGATCGCTGTGGGTTGTCAGGCTTTGCACAAGGCTGGCGGACGCCGCATTAGGAAGGTGCTCTCCGACTTCAAGCGATTGCGCCAAACCAAACTTTCGCCCCAGATCAACGGGCTTGCTCAGATCTTCAGCATAAAAAGACTCGGGCGCGATAGCCAACCGATCCCGGTCAACGTAGTCACCATCGACCCCGGCAACATCCGGGCAACCGGCAGCTGCCCATTCGGACAACCATACACCTCGTCCACATCCGAAATCCACGACGCTTTCTGGTTTAACCCAAGCGTGCAGGCACTTAATCAACCGAACAGCCGACTGCCTTGCGCCGCGGTCGATATAGTCGAAGAACTCGTTGGAATAGATATGTGACATCTCAACTCTCTAAATTGAATTCTCTTCGCGATAGACCCACAGCCGCAGGATCACGAAATTGATGACAGGTAGAACGACGACCACCACCCCAGCCGTTGCAAGCTCGGACATGTTCAGTCTGGGGCCGAGAACCGAAGTCAGAACCGAAGACACGATCAATCCGATGCCGATCATGCACATAAATCGGCCAAACTGAGCCGGAACGGCCAGCTTCTTTTCAAAGGTCCAACTGGTTTGGCCGACATACTGGATAAGGATGGCCGACCCAAACGCCAGAAAGTTGGCAACCCAAGACGATCCGAACAACCTGAGCAACCCCAGATACGCCAGGATATAGTAGACGGCCACACCTACTCCCACGACCGCAAAGCGGACTATCCGGCGGCGTTCGCTCATGCTTGTTTGCTCATTGTTTCCGGCGTGTTCTCAACCACGCCGCCGACTTGTTCATCGATGAAAAACAAGGGGCGCCCTTTGGCTTCGATGTAGAGCCGCCCGAGGTATTCGCCCATAATTCCCAATGTCAGCAACTGGATACCCGAGAAAAAGCTGATCACCAAAACCGTTGAGGCCCAACCAGCAACCGTGTTGTATAGGATCAGCGACCAGAATACATAAACAAGCATCAGCGCCGCAACGATCAGGGTTAAGAACGCAAGGCGCGTGGCAATCTGCAACGGTTTGATCGAAAAACTGGACAACGCATCAAAGGCCAAGCGGATCATCTTGGACATTGGGTACTTGGTTTCACCAGCAACGCGCGGATCCCGCACGTATTCGATACCAATCTGCCGGAACCCAGCCCAGGCGAACATCCCGCGGATGAAACGTGCACGTTCAGGCATATCCAGCACCGCGTTCAACACCCGGCGGCTGACCAATCGGAAGTCACCTGTGTCATTCGGGATCGGGACATCCGACAACCGGTTGAGAATGCGATAGAACCCATGAGCGGTCAGCTTTTTGAACCAGCTTTCTCCTTTGCGCTCGCTGCGGCGGCCGTACACCACATCGTATCCGCGATCCATCATCGCCATCATGTCAGACAACAACTCGGGCGGGTCTTGCAGGTCAGCATCCAACATAAAGATGCGCTCACCCGTTGCGGCCATCAACCCGGCTGTCAAAGCCACCTGATGCCCCCTGTTGGTGGACAGTTTAAGACCACGCACTCGCGGATGCTTCTGGCTTTGCAAACAAATCCCATCCCAGGTGTCGTCGGTCGAACCATCGTCGACCAACAGGATCTCGGTGTCGTCAGACCATGCGTCTGTTGCTGCGATCAAGCGCTCTACCAGAGCTGGTAATGAGTCCTCTTCGTTCATACATGGAACGACTACAGACAGTAACATTTAACCTCCGAACGCGATCTGTCCTGCTCGATTTTGTGGCGAATATTTCGCTTCTGTTGGAACACGTCGCTTTGGTTTAGCTTCTTCGTATTGGGTCGGAACCCTTGATATCTTAACACCCGGTCGCCGCTAATCGGTAAGTTCCAGTTTTCAGACCGTAGTTACCAATGCGACACATTCAATCACCCGTTCAGACGGGCTGCACGCAAAATATTCGCGCCGTTCTTGCCTGTACGATGTGGCAGCAATGAGCCCATCTTAAGACAAAGCGTTGTCTGATGATCCAAAACCGCAACTTGATTGCAGGTCTGAACAGTTTTTCCAACGAAATTCAAACCTTCGGCTGGTCATGACCCGCGTTTTTAGTATCAACTGTGGCTAACCAACGAGGGAGAGAAAAATGAAAAAGCTATTGCTGGCTGCATCAACTGCATCGCTGCTAGCCACATCAGCATTCGCTGAGGTCAAGGTCGGGATGATCACTACCCTTTCGGGCGGCGGCGCCGGCCTGGGTCTTGACGTGCGCGACGGGTTCCTTTTGGCGATTGAACAGTCAGGACGTGACGACATCGAAGTCGTGATCGAGGACGACCAGCGCAAGCCCGACATTGCGGTGCAACTGTCAGACAAGATGATTCAATCGGAACGCGTCGACGTCATGACAGGCATTATTTGGTCGAACCTTGCCATGGCCGTCGTTCCAGCAGCGGTGAACCAGAATGTGTTCTATTTATCCCCCAACGCAGGCCCTTCGGCCTTGGCGGGAAAAGGATGCCATCAGAATTATTTCAACGTGGCATGGCAGAATGACAACCTGCACGAAGCGGCTGGAGCATACGCAAATGATGCTGGCTACAAGAAATCTTTCATTCTGGCTCCGAATTACCCGGCGGGTACGGATGCACTGACCGGGTACAAACGTTTCTTCGATGGCGACCTGGCCGGAGAGATTTACACCCAGCTTGGTCAAACGGACTATGCCGCCGAGCTCGCCCAAATCCGCGCGAGTGACGCCGACAGTGTCTTTTTCTTTCTGCCCGGCGGGATGGGGATTTCCTTTCTCAAGCAATATACCGACAGCGGAATCGATCTGCCTGTCGTCGGCCCGGCCTTTAGCTTTGATCAGGGTATCTTGCAGGCAGTGGGTGACGCAGCCTTGGGTGTTGTGAACACCTCGCAATGGAACAAGGATATCGACAATCCGACCAACAAGGCTTTTGTCGATAGCTTCAAGGCCGAATACGGCCGCCTGCCGTCGCTTTATGCCAGCCAGGGCTTCGACACCGCTAACCTGCTTTTATCCGCATTGGAAAAAGCCGATCCGTCGGACGCAAATGCTTTCCGCGAAGCCCTGCGAGCCGCTGAGTTCGACAGTACGCGCGGGGAGTTTGCATTCGGCCCGAACCACCACCCGGTACAAACGATCTATGCGCGTGAAGTGATCAAGGAAGGTGATGTTTTTACCAACAAGATCATCGGCACCGCGCTTGAAGCTCATTCGGATGCCTACGCCGCTGAGTGCAAAATGTAAGAAACGACTGCTGCCCGCCGTCAACCAGACGGCAGGCAGACCACCGGAGTTCCCATGTCCTCGATCCTGATTGTCGAGCAGATCCTCAATGGTCTGCAATTTGGCGTCATGTTATTTCTGATGGCTGCGGGCCTGACACTTATCTTTGGCGTCATGGGGTTGATAAATCTTGCCCACGGTTCGCTTTACATGGTCGGGGCTTTCGCAGCAGCCGCTGTGGCCGGTGCCACGGGATCGTTCTTTCTGGGTCTAGTTGCGGCGCTCGCCTCAGCTGCGCTTGCCGGCGCGATGATTGAAATTGTTGTCATACGAAGGCTATACGATGCACCTCATCTGGATCAGGTTCTAGCTACCTTTGCCCTGATACTTATATTTTCGGAGGGAACCCGCTGGTTTTTCGGGTCTTTCCCCTTGTTTTTAATTATCCCGCAAGCTCTTTCGGGGCCTGTCACCCTGCCCGGCGGCATCGAATACCCCCTTTACCGTCTAAGCCTGATCGTCATCGGTGTGGCAATCGCGGGCGGATTATGGCTGTTCATCGAACGTACACGCATAGGCATTCAGATCAGGGCCGGTGAAAACGACCGAGAGATGATCGCGGTACTTGGCGTTGATATCTCAAAACTCTACACCCTCGTTTTTGCCCTAGGAGCTGCTCTGGCCGGGCTGGCCGGCGCTTTGGTTGGAGCAATTCAATCGGTGCAGGTAGGCATGGGTGAACCCGTTCTGATCCTTGCCTTTGTGGTTATCGTAATCGGCGGTATCGGGTCGATCCGAGGGGCGTTCATTGGTGCATTGCTGGTCGGTTTGACCGACACGTTGGGCGGCGTTTTCCTTCCTGAATTCCTTGGCTTGTTCATGGAGCACGGTGCAGCGCAAAAAAGCGGGTCAGCCATTGCCTCGATGGGGATTTACATACTGATGGGGCTTGTTCTGATCTGGCGCCCTACTGGTTTGTTCGGAGCCCGCGCATGAGAGTTAAGGAAAGATACATCAATGGCGTCGTTCTGACTGGCCTGCTTCTATTACCCATTTGGGCATTGGCGATGGACGAGCCTTTCACGATCACGTTAGCCACCCGAGCGGTTGTCCTTGCACTGGCAGCCGTCGGGTTGAACCTTGCATTGGGCCTGGGCGGAATGGTCAGCTTGGGCCACGCTGCGTTCTTTGGCCTTGGCGGCTATACCATGGGTATTCTTGCCTATCACGCGCAGACGTATTCAACCCTAAACCTTGGTCTGTTCAGCACTGATGGGACAACATCGATGCCGTTGATCTGGCTGTCGGCTATGGTCATCTCGGCGCTGGCCGCGTTTTTCATCGGCATGCTGTCACTGCGCACAACCGGGGTTTATTTCATCATGATCACCCTCGCATTTGGCCAGATGTTTTTCTACTTTGCCATCTCATGGGCGCAATATGGCGGCGAGGACGGACTGTCCATTTATGTGCGCAACGGTTTTCCCGGCTTAAACACGCTGGTGCCAATTCAGTTCTTCGGCATCTGTTTCACTCTTCTTTGCATCGTGTTGTTCCTGTTTGCCCGCCTTCAGGCTTCACCCTTCGGTTTGGCACTGAACGCCACGCGCCAAACCAGATCACGTGTTCAGGCAGTCGGTCTGAACCCTACGCGAATTCGTTTGCTGGCCTTTGTTCTTTCAGGCGCAATAACTGGATTGGCGGGCGCGCTCTTCGCTGACCTCAACCGGTTTGTGTCGCCCACAATGTTTAGCTGGCAATTGTCCGGAGAGCTTATCGTATTGATCGTGATCGGCGGCGTTGGACGGCTGATGGGACCGGTAATCGGGGCTTGTGTCTTTGTAGCACTCGAGCATTTTTTAGGAGCATTGACCGATTATTGGCATGTTTACCTTGGAGTCGTCCTGTTGTGCATTGTCCTGTTCGGGCGTGGTGGACTGATCGGCCTACTCACTGGGAAAGAGGGTGCGCATGTCTAAGCCCATCCTTGCCACTGATGCACTTAGCAAACGGTTCGGCGCGTTGACAGCGACAGACGATGTGTCAATCGACCTCAACCCAGGGGAAATCCACGCGATCATTGGCCCGAACGGAGCGGGCAAGTCCACGCTGATCAAACAGATATGCGGTGAAATCCACCCCGATTCCGGTCGTGTGTTGTTGGATGATCGGGATGTTTCGGCCCTGCCCCCCCACATTCGCGCACGCGCTGGCTTGGGTCGGACGTTCCAGATTTCCGACTTATGCATGGAAGACACTGTTTTAGAAAACGCGATTTTAGGCTGTCTGGCAATCGAAGGGGCCTCATGGCGGTTCTGGGGGGCCGCTCAAAAATCAAAAACTTTACGGTCCCGTGCAGAAGGTGCACTGGATCGTGTCGGCCTTGCGAATTTTCGCGACACACAGTGCTCCAGCCTCAGTCACGGGCAGCGACGACAGTTGGAAGTCGCCGTTGCGCTTACGCTTTCACCCCGCGCGTTTGTCATGGATGAACCCATGGCCGGTCTCGGAGCAGAGGGGTCCCGGAACCTGACTGCTCTACTCGACGGACTTCGCGTCGAAGCCCCAATACTGCTGGTCGAACACGATATGGATGCCGTTTTTGCTTTGGCAGACCGCATCAGCGTGATGGTTTATGGCGCGGTGATCGCCACAGGATCAGCAGATGACATCCGCCAAAGCGCGGATGTCCGAGAGGCCTACCTGGGAGAAGAAGTATGAGTTTTCTCACGGTCGAGAACCTTCAGGCAGCCTATGGTCCAAGCCAAGCGCTTTTCGGTGTCGATCTGCGCGTGGCTGAGGGCGAAGTTACCGCATTGCTGGGGCGGAATGGCATGGGCAAGACAACCACCGTCAAGGCGATCTGTCAGATGATCCGTTCCTCAGGCACGATCACCTTAGATGGCAAGAACTTGCAGGGTCTACCCAGTCACAAAGTTGCGCGGAGCGGTGTAGGTCTGGTTCCCGAAGGGCGCAGGTGTTTCATGGACTTAACCGTGCACGAAAACCTAATCGCTGCAGCCCGCCCCGGAGAATGGGATCTGCGCAGGGTCGCAAGTCTGTTCCCAAGGCTGGATGAACGTGGAAACCAGCGAGCCGCCTCATTGTCTGGCGGTGAACAGCAAATGCTGGCTATCGGTCGTGCATTGATGACGAACCCACGTCTTCTTGTTCTGGATGAAGCAACCGAGGGTCTCGCACCCATCATACGACAGGAAATCTGGGCTGCAATGCGGCAGTTAAAGCAGAACACCAGCGTCGCAATCCTTTTGATCGACAAGTCCTTGAAAGAATTAGCCACTGTATCAGACACCGCAACCATCCTAGCACGCGGGCGCACAGTCTGGAGTGGCGCCATGTCCGACTTGACGTCCGAGGTGAGCGAAAAGCACATAGGTGTCTAAACTCGTTAGACCAAGCATCGCCAATCAACTTTTAAGGTATGTGGCGGAGAGACAGGGATTCGAACCCTGGAGACGGTTTCCCGCCTACACACTTTCCAGGCGTGCGCCTTCGACCACTCGGCCACCTCTCCGTGCGGGCGATATTTGGACTATCGCTTGCAGATTTGCAAGGCCCCAATAGGGTGAAAATTCAACCTTCCTGAGCGGGACCGGAAAACCGATCAAATCTCGTCCCCGTCGCTATCCGACATGTCGGCTTCCGTCATTTTAATCGGTGCAGGTTTGGCTGCGGAGCCCTCTTCGGAATTGGGGGTAGCCTTCACCTCTGGACCGGTGTTGCGCAGAGTTTCAGGGTTGCGCAACCACACGTCACGCTGCGCGAACGGGATCTCGATGCCCTCTTCAACAAAGCGACGGTTAATCTCATGGTTCATGTCTGACTTTACAGACAGCATCCAATTAACATCCCTCAGAATAGCACGGATTTCAAAATCCAGAGAATCCGCGCCGAAGCCTTGGAACACAACACTGGGAGCAGGGTTGGCAAGAACCATCGGGTTCGCATTTGCAATTTCGCCCAGGATTTTCTCGACCTTGCGAGTATCGGTTCCGTAGGCAACGCCGACAGGAACAATCACCCGCCCGATTGTGTTGCCGCGGGTGTAGTTGGTCACCACACCGCTAATCAGATCCGAATTGGGGACGATCACATCGGATCGGTCGAAGGTCTCAATCCGTGTCGACCTAACCGAAATATCGCGCACATAGCCCATCATCCCGTTGACGTCGATCCAATCGCCTTTCGAGATCGGACGCTCGACAAGCAGGATGATACCCGAGACAAAGTTAGACACGATGGTCTGCAGGCCGAAACCAATACCGACCGACAGCGCACCGGCAACAATCGCCAGCGAGGACAAGTCGAACCCGGCGACCATGATGGCGCAAAGGGCAGCAAGGAATATGCCGACATAGCCTGTCCCCGCGACAATCGCGTTTTGGCCGCCGGGATCGATCTTGGTTTTTGGCAGCAAAGAGCTGCGCAGCCCCCCTTGAAGCATCCGTGTCAGGCCATACCCCATCAAGAAGACGATCAGGAAGGTA
Source organism: Ruegeria sp. HKCCD7628 (assembly GCF_057221005.1). Classification (NCBI taxonomy): domain Bacteria; kingdom Pseudomonadati; phylum Pseudomonadota; class Alphaproteobacteria; order Rhodobacterales; family Roseobacteraceae; genus Ruegeria; species Ruegeria sp. HKCCD7628. Next base: position 345,963 of record NZ_JBWVBA010000003.1, on the reverse strand, counting down.
AAGAAATTCTTCGGTGAAACTGTCACGCCACCGACATCGAATCCCAGCAGGACACGCGACCAAACTTCAAGTAAATCCGTCTGGCGCGCGCCCCAGTAGATTGCCAGAACCGGGATGGCGAAAATGGCCATCGCAAAGCCGATCAAGACGGAAAACAGGGAATCCTTGGCCGCGTCGCCCTGTCGCGTGACCCACCCGTAAACAGCAGTCAGGAACCGCTGAACGATGACCAGAGCCGCAATGAGAACAAGGGATTTGACAGCAGGATAAACGATCGCCTCGGCGGCGTTGGTATAACCGACCACTGCCAGCACCGGGCTGGCAATACCCAGCAGAAACAGGGCTCGACGCAGGAATTCTATCAACTGCGCCAAACCCGCGCCTCGGGTCGCGCCGCCCTCATCCGAGTCCACGACGACCTCGGTGCTGCGCACCTGACGCACCCGCAAAAGAACCAGTGCCGTAATGATTGTCACAGGGAAACCGACGACCGCGCGCGTCGCGTCCGAGATGTTCTCGATCTGCTCGAACAGATTCACCAATTCGTGCAGGATCAACAGGACTGCAAGCAGATCGAGATAGACCCGCAGTTCGGCCACCCGCTTCGCGGTCAGACGCTTAAAACCCTGCGCCTCTTGCAAGACATAAACCTGACGGCCAATCCAGTCATAGTAGAGGATGATCGCAGCCCAATATGGGATGTTTTCCAACAGCAAAGTGCCACGCAAGCCCGGCACGCCGGTCATGACAATCGCCTTGACGATCAACCAGACCCCAAGCCAGGGTAAAATAATACGCAGTAGTGAAGTCAGGAACGTCCAAACACCACTGCCTCGGCCGCCCAGCTTACGCAAGTAGCTCCCTGCAAGCTCGGACCAATGCTTGCCGTAGAACAACAGTACCCCGGCGAGAACCACCAGTACAAAAATACCCAAGCCCTGATTGCGCAACTTCTCGTGGGCTACATCAGTTTGCAGATTCCTTCGGGCTTCGTTGAACAGGCCGCGGGCTGCTTCGGTAACATCTGTCCATGCTGGCCCCCAATAGATTGGGTTAATCGGAGACGGACCGCGCTCTAACAGCTCTTTGGTCTGGCGGTTACGCAGAAGCTGATCGATTTCTGCGATCAAACCGTTGGCGCGGCTGAACGCTTCTTCCGAGATAATCCTAGGAACCTGAAGCGCATTCAGTTGCTCTTCAAGATGCGCGCGCAGGGCGGCAATGTCTTTGGGTTCACTTGCATCCCCCTCGGGCTTCGGCCCAAGCGCCTCGATCTGAGCGTCAAGCGTCTGTATGCGTTCGGTATTTGCACCACGCGCACGATTGAAATCATCGCGATAGGCATGAATTTCCGAACGAAGGTTTTCAAGCGATGCATTCGAGGCCCGGTCGGCCTCGATCACTACTTCTGCTCGGTCCGCCGTTTTGACCCAACCCTGATAGTACTCGCTCTGTCGGTCGGAAAGCTGAGCAGCCGCAGGGCCGCAGAGAACCGCCAGACAAACTGAGACAAGCGCTAGGAGCAGGCGGACCTGTCGCAGCATCACACGTCCTCGAACACGCCGGGTATGCTGCGCGGGGCTTCGGTCATCCAATCAGGCACCGGCAGCTCTTTTTCACGCAGGAATTCCGGGTTGAACAGCTTGGACTGATAGCGCGTTCCATAGTCGCACAGGATTGTCACGATAGTATGGCCCGGCCCTAGGTCTTTGGCCAAACGCACAGCACCCGCCATGTTGATCGCGGTCGAACCGCCCATGACCAGCCCCTCTTCGCGCAGCAGGTCGAAGATGAGCGGCAGCGCCTCATTGTCGGTCATCTGATAGGCGTAATCGGGCTTGAAGCCTTCGAGGTTCTTCGTGATGCGCACCTGCCCGATGCCTTCGGCGATCGAGCTGCCCTCCATCGCGATTTCGCCAGTGGTGTAATAGGAATAAAGCCCCGCCCCCATCGGATCGACCAGACCGATCTTAACACCCTTGGGCTGCAAAGCATCGGCGACGCCGGCCAGCGTTCCGCCGGAACCCACGGCGCAGACAAAGCCATCCACTTTGCCCCCGGTTTGCTCCCAAATCTCGGGGCCCGTAGTTTCCACATGCGCCTGACGGTTGGCCACGTTATCAAACTGGTTTGCCCAGATCGCGCCATTGGGTTCAGTCTGCGCCAGCTCCTCGGCCAGACGGCGGGAGTAGTGGACAAAGTTGTTAGGGTTGCGATAAGGCGCGGCTGGCACCTGCACCAATTGCGCACCGGCAAGGCGCAGCATGTCCTTTTTCTCTTCGGACTGAGTTTCCGGGATCACGATCACGGTTTTGAAGCCCATAGAAGCTCCGACCAAAGCCAGACCGATACCTGTGTTGCCCGCAGTTCCTTCAACGATCGTACCACCGGGTTTCAACTCGCCCCGCGCGATGGCGTCTTTGATGATATAGAGCGCCGCGCGGTCCTTGACCGATTGGCCGGGGTTCATAAACTCGGCCTTTCCAAGGATTTCGCATCCGGTTTCCTCGCTAATGCGCTTCAATCGGATCAGCGGGGTTTTTCCGACTGCGTCGGCAAGGTCTTTCGCAATGCGCATGGCGCCCTCATTTCATTACGGATCAAGGCAGATTTACAGTTGCTGCGCGCCAACCACAAGCAGCGATCATCACGAGCGCAGACGGTTCCGATGTCGCGCGAGCCAATGAGCCAGCGCCAGCAACGGCAAATCTTTAAACCCATGGGCATCAACTCTGTCCATGAAGTCCACAAACGGCAGGATTTGTGTGCGAATGTCCTCGCCCTCGGAAGCAAGGCCACCATTGTTGACTGTCTGATTAAGGTCAGCCAGCCCGACATAGAGATGAAGGTATTCGGTGGATGACCCGCTTGACGAATAGGCTGATCCCGCGCTTTCCAGAACCAACAGATTTACATGAGCCTCTTCAAGTGTCTCGCGCCGAGCCGCCTGTTTCGGCGTTTCGCCGGGGTCAATCATTCCAGCGACGGGTTCCCACATCCAAGGCTCCGGATCTTCGGCCATGAAGACCGGTGCCCGGAATTGTTCGACCAATAGGACTGCATCGCGGATCGGATCGTAGGGCAGAACGACAACCGCACTGCCCTGCATCAGCCCGCTACGATGTACGACCGGCCCCATCGAGCCATCATACAGCCGATGCTGCAGCTCGATTCTTTCCATCCCGAAATAGTCGACATACTCTCGCGCGTGTTGTTGCAGGACCACGTCTTTGCGCACATCGCGCGGATCGCCAGTGTGCCGCTTGCGCGCGGCGAGCCTTGCCCAAGCCCGCGTACGAATGGCAGGAAAGCTGCGGGAAATCTGGTCAGCGTCGACCTTGCCATAGTAGCCCATCACCTCTTGCGCCGCTGACACCGACATTTCCGCCCAGTCGTCCAACCAATCCTGTAGCGACCAGGGACCGTCAGAGGTCCACAAGTTCGGCTGCGGGTAGAACACGCTTGCCAAAATGCGAGAACCATCAGTGAGGTTCAAAGTGTGAGGCTCCATATCAAAGTCGAAACCGGCCTCATAAAACTTTAACCGCTTCAGGTCTTCTGGCCCGAGCCCTTCAACCACCAGCCCCGGGGCATTTTGGCCTGTTTCAGAGCAAATCATCGGAAAATGCTCGTCCCGAACATCATAGACCGCGTGGTCTGGCAGAACTGCGTCTCTTATCTGCAAGTCGGAGAGCGGTCGATCCAAAACGGTCTCCAACAAAGGCAGATGGCGAAGTGTTCCATAGAAAAACAATGCGGACACAAAATTACCCTCGTAGTGCCAGCAGCCCTCACCGCCAGCGGCGACTGGCCTCTTCCGTGGCGAGACCCGCGATCACAGCACCGATCCCGAGCGTCCACAGGATTTCTGGTGCTAACAACTGCTGACCAAATTCAATGCCAATCTGGAAAATGGCCAACAGTGCCTCAAATGGTCCGTCATACCGATGGCGCATAGCCAATCGGAACATTTCGTTGCACCCTTGAACAAACAGGCCCCAGAAAACCAATGAGACAACCCCGGTCAAACCGTTGTTCAGTCCGGACGTCCACCCTTTGCCAGCTCGCTTTCCCATGATTTTCCAGCCGCACGCAACCGCAATGATCATGTTCACGTAGGTAAAGATACCGTAGTCCTTACCATCTTCCCCATTAGCGATGATCATGCTCGAAACTAAAAAGGCCACCACCAAAAGACAAATGGAGGCTACAAGTCGCGCAGCAGTGGGCATCAGGTGGGTCCGTTCATAACGTTGGTTTTGCTACAGTAATCTGTGTCACATCGCAATTGCCGGTGTCAAAGGCTGCGCCGCAGGCAGTCAAATAATAATTCCACATGCGGCGAAAACGCTCATCAAAGCCCATCTCAGAAATGACGTCCCATTTATCATTGAACGTGTCATACCAGCGGCGCAGAGTCAGATCGTAGCTTTTGCCGAATTCCTTGGACGTCACCACGTTCAAACCTGCCTGAGCGACCTGCTCTTTCAGCACCGAAGGTGCAGGCAGCATACCGCCGGGAAAGATATATTTCTGAATGAAATCAACACCATTGCGGTAAATCTCCCAACGATGATCTGCCACGGTGATAATTTGTAAAGTCGCCTGAGCACCCGGCTTCAAACGTTCGCGCACAACTTCGAAATAGACTGGCCAGTATTTTTGACCAACCGCCTCGAACATCTCAATTGATGCGATGCCGTCATACTGGCCACGCTCATCACGGTAGTCCTGCAACTTGAACTCGACCATATCGGACAATCCCGCTTTATCAATGCGTTGCCGGGCATACTTCAACTGCTCCTCGCTGATCGTCAGGCCTGTGACCCGTAGGCCACGCTCTTTTGCTGCATATTCAGCAAATCCCCCCCAGCCACAGCCGATTTCAAGGATGTGATCACCGGGCATTGCCCCCATCTCATCAACCATACTGGCGTATTTGGCGGTTTGCGCCTTCTCAAGACTTTCCTGCCCAGTCTCAAACAGCGCGCTGGAATAGGTCATCGTATCATCCAGCCACATGGCATAGAATTCATTGCCCAAATCGTAGTGATAAGAGATATTCTTTTTGGCTTGCTTACGGCTATTTCCGTTCAACCAAAAGCGAAGCCTCTCATAGGCTTGAACCAGAAACTTACCGGTGAAATCGTCGTAAACGGTCTCGGTTCCCAAATGGACCAAATCCATGAAAGACCGCAAATCCGGTGTGCTCCAGTCGCCTTCCAAATAGGCGTCCGAGAACCCCAATTCGCCCTCTCGGATCAGCCGGGCAAAGACGTCCGGGTTGTGAATATCGACCCGCGCAATTGGCCCGGGCTTTGTACCTTCGGCTCGGAAAACACGGCCATCCGGCAGCGCGATATCCAGGCGGCCGTATTCCATCTTGTTCAGCATTTTTACAACCTGCCCGAAATAGCGTGGCAGGCCTTTCTGTCCGTCTGTGGTGGTCAGGATCATCCGCTCTCCCCTGTGCGGTTGTTGTTTCAGGCTAGGCCGAGTTTGTGTTTCTGGCAAGTTTTCAGTTCCTTACTGGGTTTTCCGGTGCTCATAGGCGGCCAGTGCCTGTGCTCGTCCTTCGGACAATGAAACGATAGGAGCCGGATAGTTATCCGTTGGCTCCAGGCCCCAGGCCCGAGGGATCGCTTCGAAATACGCCAAGGCGGTATCGGGCGGAGCAGTCTGGCCCTCGGCCACCCATTTGCGCACATAGGCGGATGATGGGTCAAATTTCTCTTGTTGTGTCACGGGGTTAAAAATCCGAAAGAACGGCGACGCGTCAGGCCCCGAGCCCGCCACCCACTGCCATCCCATCGCATTCGATGCGGGATCCCAGTCCACCAAACACTCCTCGAACCACCTCAGGCCGACTTTCCAGTGAGTCATCAGATGCTTGGTCAGATAGCTTGCGACGATCATCCGTGCCCGGTTGTGCATCCGCCCGGTTACGTACATCTCGCGCAAGCCGGCATCTACGACGGGAATACCCGTTCTTGCTGTTTTCCAAGCAATTACCCGTGGGTTATCTTCATCGAAACGCCACGGAAATGCGTCCCACTCTGGCTTCCAGTTGTCGCCAAGCAAGTGTGGAGTGTGAAACATCAGGTGATACGCGAATTCGCGCCACACAAGTTGGCGCAGATACGCATCCGCACCCGACACGCCATTCATCTCAGAGATCCTAACACGATGCCAGATCGACCGTGGGCTGATCTCACCCAGTGAGAGATATTCGGCCAAGGCCGATGTTCCGTTGTAATCCAACCGGTCTCTATCGTTGGAATAGTCAGAAACACGACCAACAAACGCTTCGAGAACATCAAAGGCGGCCTCTTCACCTGCGCGCAAATGCTGCGCGACCACTCCGGCGCCTCGGTTCATTGCCGCCTCCATGGCCCAACTCCCAATGTCATCCGACTTTGGCCAAGCTGGCGGCGCAATCAGGCGGTTCGGAGTTGGCACCGGTGGGTCAACGTCCCTGTGTTGCACAGCTCTCCACATCGGCGTGAACACGCGGAAAGGTTGTCCACTCTTCGTCGCTACTGTCCAGGGTTCGAACAGCAGATGGCCGGAAAACGACTTTGCCTCGACCCCTTGGTCCTTCAGCGTTGTCTTGATGCTGCTGTCCCGCTCAATGGAGTCCGGATCATAAGCGCGGGTCCAGTACACTGCAGATGCTCCGGTTTCGCGGACAAGCTGTTGCAAAACCTCGATGGCGTTTCCCTGCCGCAGGATCAACCGACTGCCAACTTGCGTCAAACGCTGCTGCAGCGCTTCCAGCCCTAGCGACAGTCGCCATTTAGGTGCAGCACCCAGCGTCTGAGCAAGATTGTCGAGTATGTAAACGGGAATGACGGAACGACCGCTTTGAACTGCTGCGTTCAAAGCTGGGTGATCCGACAGGCGCAAGTCCCGCCGGTACCAAATGATGATCGGTGACTGCTCGTTTTCCATGATCGCCCTTTGTATTTTCTTTTATACGAAACAGGGCGAAAACTGGATCACAAAACGGTGTCAAGACTTTCCAATAACTGGTTGATTTCGTTCTCAGACGTGTAATGGGTGAAACTGACACGCAGCACACCGCGGGTCAGATCGATACCCATCGCTTCAAGTGGGCGAACTGCGTAGAAATCTCCGCCCCCGGCCATGATCCCGTGCTTGACCAGATTGCTTGCCACATCTTCGGCATTTTGTTCCAAAGCCAAAGCTACGGTTGGCGCACGACGGGCCGCGTCAGAGGTCCCGATCAGCCGGACCGAATTGCGATCCTTCACGGCGTCCAAAACAGGTTGCAGCATTGCAACCTCTTGCCCTCGCATCAAGTTGTGCACAAACGCACCCCGCTCGGTCGCGCCGCTTTGGGGGCCGCCATGATGATCGCACAGAAGGTCGACGTAATCCGCCATCCCCGCGCAGGCCGCGATCTGAGCGTGATCCGGCCCCGCAGGCGTAAACCTTTTGTACAAACTGTCCGCATTGAAATAATGCGCCTGGTTTGGCAGCAACTCACCCAGCGACCGTCGCATGACCATACAACCCTGATGAGGGCCATAGGTTTTGTAGGCCGAGAACAGATAGATATCCGGCCCCATATCTCCGACATTGGGGAACCCATGCGGCGCGTAAGAAACACCATCCACACACACGAATGCGCCAGCGGCATGAGCGATCGCAGTGATCTCGGTTACCGGATTGATCTCTCCGATCACATTCGAACAATGCGGAAAACAGACCAGACGCACCTTTTCATCTAACAGGTTTTCCAGATCATGCGGGTTCAGCGATCCGGTCTCGGGGTCGATCTGCCATTCCCTGACCTCGATACCCTCCTCAGCAAGGCGGCGCCAGGGACCTGAGTTGGCCTCGTGATCCTGATTGGTCACAATGATCGCCTCTCCGGGTTGCATCCAGCGCCGGAACGCCTGTGCCAATACATAGGTGTTTTGAGTCGTGGAGGGACCAAAGCTCAGCTCGTCAGTATCGACCCCCAGAATCGCTGCCATGCGGACGCGGGCTTCGTCCATTTCCTCACCCGCCAGCCGACTTGCTTCGTAAGGACCGTAGGGTTGCACTTTGCGCTGGGTGTAAAAACGAAACAGGCGATCCAAAACCGGTTTGCAGGTATAGGATCCGCCTGCATTCTCAAAAAACGCCTGCCCTTGAAGGCTAGGTTCGGAAAAGGCCGGAAACTGCGACCGAACGAAATCGATATCGAGAGTGCTCATGGCACGAGGCTCCTTAGATCATGCACGTCAATCCATGAGGACACCGGTGCATGATTCCGGGTCCCTCGGAAATCATGGCGGGTCTTCCAGCCAAGCCTTCGCGTTTGCGATGGCAGCCCCTGCGGTCGCAAAGACCGGGCCAAGTTGCCCAGCGTTCGCGTCCGCGTCAAGCACTTGAATACAGAATGCCCGGTCTTTGGGGACGAGGCTTATCCCTGAACTTTGGTATAGGTACCTTCACCTGCAAGAATACCGCGGAACCCGCCCGGTTCATCCAGGCCGAACACGATCAGCGGCAGGTTATTGTCACGCGCCAGCGCAATAGCCGAGGCATCCATGACCCGCAGACGCTTTGCCAGAACATCATCATAACTGACCGTGTCATAGCGCACTGCATCCGCGTGTTCCTTGGGGTCCTTGTCATACACCCCATCCACACCGTTCTTGCCCATGAATATCGCCTCACAGGCCATTTCATTCGCGCGTAGCGTGGCGGCGGTATCTGTCGTGAAATAAGGGTTACCCGTTCCGGCAGCAAAGATGCACACACGCTTTTTTTCAAGGTGGCGTACAGCGCGGCGGCGGATATAGGGCTCACAAACCTCATCCATGCGAATGGCCGAAATCACACGCGTGAAAACCCCAACTTCCTCAAGTGCTGACTGCATCCCAAGCGCGTTCATAACCGTCGCCAGCATCCCCATATAGTCAGCGGTCGTCCGTTCCATCCCTTGCGCCGAGCCGCTCAGACCGCGGAAAATGTTACCTCCGCCGATGACCATGCAGATTTCGACCCCCAGATCGTGCACGGATTTCACCTCTTGCGCGATGCGCTGAACCGTCGGCGGGTGCAGGCCAAAGCCCTGATCGCCCATAAGCGCCTCGCCTGAAATTTTCAGCATCACGCGACTGTATTTGGTTTTCGGGGTGTCGGTTTCGGGGGAAAGGCTCATGTTGCGCTCCGGGCTGGCACGGGTTTTATTTCGCCGCAAAATGAAGCAAAACCTCTGCGGGTTCAATGCGGATCATGAGGAACAAGGCACTCTTGGATGGCCAACACGAACACATCGCAGATTTGGGACCGCCTGCCCCCCATTCCCACCGATAAACCTGTGCTAATTGCCGGGCCCACAGCCTCGGGCAAATCCGAACTGGCGTTGCGGATCGCTGAAACCTTCGGCGGTGTCATCGTGAATGCCGATGCCAGTCAGGTCTATGCGTGCTGGCAGGTAATTTCAGCCCGGCCATCCGCCGACGACGAAGCGCGCGCACCCCATCGGTTGTATGGGCATATCGCCTATGATCAGGACTATTCCACCGGCCATTGGCTACGCGAGGTCAAACCATTTTTGAGCGGACCTCAACGCCCCATCATAGTGGGTGGAACCGGGCTCTATTTCTCCGCTCTGACAGAAGGTATGGCTGACATACCGGCAACCCCATCCGACATCAGGACCGAGGCGGATCAGCTTACCCTACCCGATCTGATCCGTGGCGTTGACCGCGAAACTCTGGCGGGGATCGACACGCAGAACCGCGCACGAGTTCAGCGCGCGTGGGAGGTTCTGCGCGCGACCGGTCGCGGCCTACGCGACTGGCAGAACGACACACCGCCTCCGGTTTTGAACATCGCGGATACAGTGCCCATCGTTTTCGACGTGGACAAACAGTGGTTGCTGAACCGGATCAACCTGCGATTTGATCTGATGCTGGACACCGGCGCATTGCAAGAGGTCAAAGCCATGCGTGCGCACTACGATGCGTCGCTTTCTGCTTTCAAGGCCATCGGAGTTCCCGAGCTTATGGCCTACCTTGACGGCAACATGACACTCGAGGCCGCCCGTGAACGCGCCACAATCTCGACCCGACAATTTGCCAAACGTCAGCGGACATGGTTCCGTGCGCGCATGAAAGACTGGAATCGCGTTGATTTCTCAAAGTGATACCACATTTTTTTGATTGACTACTCAGGCGTGTTTTGTGCCACGCGCGAATATGTCGAATCCCCTGCCTTCAGACCGATCAGCCAATGTAACGCAGGTCCAGACTCGATCGGTGTTAGCGGCAACCGACCCCGACGAATGTCGTTTTTGTACCCTGAATGACGATTTCGAACGTTGACCTGACCCGATTTCTGGTGCCGAATGAACGCATGGGGATGTTCAGTATCACAAAAACGGAAACCCGAGAGCCTGCCACCCGCGCCTGCCGGGCCTGAGCGGTTCTACATTCAATCATAAAAATCTATGTCACAGGGAGAGACATTAATGACAAAGCAAACCTTGACCGGAGCACCGATGCACTGGGCGGCGGAAATGCATGCACAGGAATTTCGTGACGGCAAGCTCAGCCGGCGGGAGTTCATGGCCCGCGCCACGGCATTGGGTGTCGCTGTTCCTGCCGCCTATGGAATGATCGGCCTAAGCTCACCCGCAGTCGCGCAAGAACCACAGCGCGGCGGCACGATCCGCTACCAGATGGAAGTGCGTGCGCTGAAAGATCCGCGCACCTACGACTGGACACAGATTGCCACCTTCACCGCAGGTTGGCTTGAATATCTGGTTGAATACAACAATGACGGCTCATTCAAACCCATGTTGCTGGAAAGCTGGGAAGCCAATGCTGACGCGACCGAATACACGCTGAACGTGCGTAAAGGCGTCAAGTGGAACAACGGTGACGATTTCACCGCCGAAGACGTCGCGCGCAATATCACCGGCTGGTGCGATGCGACCCTAGAGGGCAATTCCATGGCGTCACGCATGGCGTCTTTGGTCGATGAAGCCACCCAAAAGGCGGCGGACGGTGCCATCACCGTGGTCGACTCGCACACTGTAAAACTGAAATGCAACGCCCCGGATATTACCATCATCCCAGGCATGGCAGACTATCCGGGTGCCATTGTTCACAGCAGCTTTGACGCAAACAACATGCTGGCCAACCCGATCGGTACTGGATTTATGATCCCGGAAAGCCACGAAGTTGGCGTTAAGGGCGTGCTGGTGCGTAACGAAGGCTTTGACTGGTGGGGATATGAGGCCGGCAAAGGCGGCTATATCGACCGGATCGAGTTCATCGACTACGGCACCGACCCTGCCGCGTTCCTAGCTGCATACGAAGCCGAAGAAATCGACATGAATTGGGAGTCGGTGGGCGAATTCGTCGACATCTTTGATGGTATCGGTCTGGTGCGCTCGGAAATCCCGTCTGGCTTTACCATCGTCATCCGCCCGAACCAGCTGGCCGAGGACGATAGCGGCAACAAGATCTACGGCGACAAGCGGGTTCGTCAGGCGCTGGCAATGGCCGTCAACAATGAGGTCTGCCTAGAGCTGGGCATGTCTGGCTATGGTATTCCTGCGGAAAACTGCCACGTGGGTCCGATGCACCCCGAGTACGACTCGGCCGTGACCCGTATCCCTTATGATCCGGCAGGTGCAAAAGCCCTGATGGAAGAAGCGGGTATGGCTGATTTCGAGCACGAAGTTCAGTCCATCGACGATGACTGGCGCCGGAACACCACTGCGGCTGTTGTTGCACAACTTAACGATGCCGGGATCAAGGCCAAACACACGATCCTTCCGGGCTCGACCTTCTGGAACGACTGGACGAAATACGCATTCTCCTCGACCAACTGGAACCACCGTCCTCTGGGCACGCAAGTTCTGGCATTGGCCTACAAGTCGGGTGTTGCATGGAACGAATCCGGTTTCGCCAACGAAGAGTTCGACAAACTGCTGGCCGAGGCGAACTCGATCGCAGATGTGGACAAACGCCGCGAAGTGATGGCCAAGCTGCAGGCGATCATGATCGAAGAAGGCGTGACCATCCAGCCTTACTGGCGCACAGCGATGCGTCACCATCGCGACAACATGGTCGGTGTCGAAAAGCACATCGCGGACCTTCCGCAGCTTTATAAATTCGGCCTCGTTTCCTAAGCCGAACAACACAAGGCCGCGCCTGACGGGCGCGGCCTTTTCATCCTGACGACGGCGACCAAAACAACAGCGATGCGCACGGTCCGGCGACCGATGCGCGAGCCTACCAACAGGGGCTAACATGGGATTATTCATCTTAAGGCGCGTCGGCATCATGCTTTTGACAGCGCTGTGCCTTACCTTTCTGGTCTTCTACCTGACGAACCTTTATCCGAACCTCGAAAAACTTGCGAAGACGCAGGGCAACTTCCGTATGTCCGACGAGCAGGTCGAGAGCTTTCTGGAAAAAGGTGGATACCTGCAGTCAACCCCCGTGAAATACGGTGAATGGTTGGGAATCCTGCCATCTTATCGGCACACGAATGAGGACGGCACAGTTCAGGGCAGATGTATCTTGCCCGGCAAGACTGCCGAAGAGTCTCCGAATTTCTGTGGTATTCTGCAGGGGTACTGGGGCTATTCGACCGTGTTCAAAGAAGAGGTCTCGACCGTTGTCGGGACACGTCTTGCCCTGACCGGACGGCTGATGTTCTGGGTGATGCTGCTAATGGTGCCGTCAGCTCTGATCTTGGGTATTTTGGCGGGTATGAAGGAAGGCTCGGCCACCGACCGGACGCTTTCGACCTTTGCCATCACAACAACGGCAACGCCGGAATACGTATCAGGCGTGATCTTCATCGCGATCTTCACGTCCTCTGCCGTGGGGCTAAAATGGTTCAAGGGCACGGCCACACAGGCGATGGAGAATCCGACGTTTGAGAATTTCTTCTTGCCCGTGCTGACAATCGCGCTTTATGGGATGGGCTATATCGCCCGGATGACCCGCGCCTCGATGACCGAGGTGATGACCGCGCAGTACATCCGAACCGCGCGCCTGAAGGGTGTCTCGTTCCCGAACATCGTGATGAAACATGCGTTGCGCAATGCGCTGATCGCCCCCTTCACCGTCATCATGCTGCAGTTCCCATGGCTGCTGAACGGTGTCGTGATCGTCGAGACCTTGTTCAACTACAAGGGCTTTGGCTGGGCATTGGTTCAGGCAGCAGGCAACAACGACATCCAATTGCTGCTGGCGATCTCGGTCGTGTCAGTCTTTGTGGTGCTGGTGACCCAGCTGATATCGGATATCGGCTATGTCTACCTGAACCCGCGCATTCGTATTTCGTGAGGAGGCAGAGATCATGGAACCATTAACCTGGACCGGCTCTATTGCCTTCCTGAACCCGCTTTTGGCGATTGCGCTCGTTCTTATGGCCGCATCGATCCTGGCTTGGATATTGGCCAGTATCGTTCTGCCCGAACCTCAGATGACGGTGAACCCCGACGGGACGCTGACATCGGGATCTGGCATACGAAACCTAATCCAAGCCCTGATGCGATACAGCTTTCTGGCAAGCGTCGCGCTTGCTGTTGCCTATATCGTCTTGGGCATTTTGATGGGAACCAGCGCAGGTATCATCGGCGCAATGATGCAGCAATTCCTGCCCGTCTGGTTTTCGTTGATCCTGCTGTACGCAATGTCCATCGCGTTCAAACGCAAATTGGGACTATATGGCAAGCTGTTTGACAGTCCAATTGGCATGATCGGCTTTGGCCTTGTGATGTTCTGGGTTTTCACCGGGATTTTTGGCGCGCTTGACCTGATCGTGACGCATGACTCGCTATCACAAGTCTCAGGGATGAAGAACAAAGTGCCCGGAACGCCTTTGCCCAGCGTGGAGGACGGAGAATATGCGTGGTACCTGCTGGGGGGCGATAACCTGGCCCGCGACGTCTTTAGCCGAATGGTCAAGGGCGCGTGGATTGTGGTGCAGATCGCGCCTCTGGCGACGATGTTTGCCTTCATGGTCGGGATCACGCTGGGCTTGCCTGCAGGTTACTACGGTGGGCGGCTGGACACATTGCTGTCTTTCCTTGCGAACCTGATCCTCGCCTTCCCGGTCATTTTGCTGTTCTACTTACTGGTGACGCCCGAGATCGTGGCAACCGGTGTTCCAAACTACATGGCCGCTGTCCTTTTCATCTTTCCGATCATCTTTCTTGGGGTGCTATTGAACTCGCGCTATTACACACGGCCGACGTTCCGAACGCCTCTTTTGATTGGTGTTCTGGGAGTCGCGCTCTGGCTGTACCTGTCGCTGATTTCGACAGGTGGGTATGTGGTTAACACCGACGCCTACGGCATTTGGGGTCTGCCAACCTTTCTGGACCTTTTCGACGTTCCAGCTGGCATCCTTGTGGTCTTCGTTTCGGTGGTCTTCGTGAACTCACCCACTGTGTTCCGCATCGTGCGAGGGTTGGCGATGGACATCAAAACCCGCGACTATGTCGCCGCGGCTCAGACGCGGGGTGAAGGACCATGGTACATCATGCTGTGGGAAATCCTGCCCAACGCGCGCGGCCCTCTGATCGTCGATTTCTGTCTGCGGATAGGATATACTACGATCCTTTTGGGTACCTTGGGCTTCTTTGGCCTGGGTCTGCCGCCAGAAAGTCCGGATTGGGGGTCGACCATCAATGAAGGGCGCAAGCTGTTGTCGGTCTATCTGCACCCTGCCCTTCCTCCGGCGTTGGCGCTGTTGTCATTGGTTCTCGGTTTGAACCTGCTGGCAGACGGTCTGCGCGAAGAAAGTCTGAAGGATTGATGTGAAAGCGGCCGGGGGGCCAGCCCCCCGGACCCCCCGAGATATTTTCAGCCAGATGAAGGGGATCCCCTGACTCTCGCGAGGAGAAAACAAGATGAACAAACTGGCGGATTATGATGGGCCAATTCTTGAGATCGATAAGTTGTCGATTTCGTTTTTCACCCGTCTGAGGGAAATCCCCGCTGTCATGGACTTCTCGGTCAGTGTGCAGCCCGGCGAAGCGGTTGGTCTGGTCGGCGAATCCGGCTGCGGCAAATCTACTGTGGCTCTGGGCGTTATGCAGGACCTTGGCAAGAACGGGCGGATCGTGGGTGGAACGATCAAGTTCAAGGGACGTGATCTAGCCGAGATGAGCTCGGACGAGTTACGCGACATTCGCGGCAATGAGATCGCGATGATTTATCAGGAACCAATGGCGTCGCTGAACCCGGCCATGAAGATCGGCAAGCAGTTGATGGAAGTACCGATGATCCACGAAGGCGTGAGCACGGATGAGGCCTATGCCCGCGCGCTTGAAGTGGTAACAGATGTCCGCCTTCCCGACCCTGAACGGATGCTGAACTCTTTTCCACATCAGCTTTCAGGCGGTCAGCAGCAGCGGATCGTTATTGCGATGGCGCTGATGTCTAAACCGGCTTTGTTGATACTGGACGAACCAACAACAGCACTGGACGTGACCGTCGAGGCCGCCGTAGTCGAATTGGTCAAGGATCTGGGCAAGAAATATGGCACTTCGATGCTATTTATCTCGCACAATCTGGGACTGGTGCTTGAGACCTGTGACCGTCTGTGCGTGATGTATTCCGGCGAGGCGGTTGAACGCGGCTCAATCCATGACGTGTTCGACGAGATGCAGCACCCGTATACGCAGGCACTGTTCCGGTCGATCCCCCTGCCAGGTGCAGACAAGAACGCGCGGCCTTTGGTGGCGATCCCCGGGAACTTCCCGTTGCCGCATGAGCGTCCTCCGGGATGTAACTTTGGACCACGTTGCGATTATTTCGAAGAAGGTCGTTGCGACGCACAAGACATTCTGATGGAGGCCGTACCCGGCAATGATCGCCATCACACACGTTGCCTAAAGTTCAAGGAAATCAACTGGAACGCGCCGATCACCGTGTCTGAGCAGAAGGAAAAGGCCGAAATCGGTCGGACCGTTCTGAAGATGGACAACCTCAAGAAATACTATGAAGTTGCGGCGAATGCACTGTTTGGTGGTGGTGCCACAAAGGTGGTTAAAGCCAATGAAACGCTCAGCTTCGAAGCACATGAATCCGAGACACTTGCGATTGTTGGAGAATCCGGTTGCGGTAAGTCCACGTTTGCCAAGGTTCTGATGGGGTTGGAAACCGCGACAGATGGGCAGATCCTTCTGGACAACCGCAATATCGAGGCCGTGCCCATCGAGGAACGCGATGCCAAGACCGTTGGCGAGGTTCAAATGGTCTTCCAGAACCCGTTCGACACGCTAAATCCCTCAATGACTGTTGGTCGCCAGATCATTCGGGCGCTTGAGATTTTCGGTGTTGGCAACTCGGAGGCTGAACGCAAGAAGCGGATGCTCGAGCTTCTGGATCTTGTGAAACTGCCACGCGCATTTGCAGATCGGATGCCGCGCCAGTTGTCAGGAGGACAAAAACAGCGCGTGGGCATTGCCCGCGCCTTTGCCGGAGATGCGCGGATTGTTGTGGCAGATGAGCCGGTCTCGGCGCTGGATGTCTCAGTGCAGGCAGCAGTGACAGACCTGTTGATGGAAATTCAGCGCGAACACAAAACCACCCTGCTGTTCATCAGCCATGATCTTTCGATTGTGCGCTATCTCAGCGACCGGGTGATGGTGATGTATCTGGGCCATGTGGTCGAGTTGGGCACAACAGATCAGGTTTTTGCTCCTCCCTACCACCCCTATACCGAGGCGCTGCTGAGCGCGGTTCCGATTGCGGACACCTCGGTCGAAAAGCAGCATATCGTGTTGGAGGGCGACATCCCGTCAGCCATGAACCCACCCCCCGGTTGCCCATTCCAAACGCGGTGTCGTTGGAAATCCGAAGTACCCGGCGGCTTGTGCGAAGAAAAAGTACCGCCTGTGAAAACTCTGGCCGAAGGCCATCAGGTCAAATGTCACCTGGCGGAAGATATTCTGGCGCGGATGGAACCCGTCATCAAAGTTGCGGCGGAGTAAATCATAAACCCAATTGGACCGGCAGCAATGCCGGTCTAGGCTAGGATAGAGAAGTAAGGTTAACTTCCCCAGATTATACGAACGTAGTTCTGCGTCTCTTTGTAAGGCGGCACACCACCATGTTTTTCAACGGCTTTTGGTCCGGCATTATATGCCGCCAACGCAAGGCGCCAGGATTTAAACTTGCGGTATTGCCAAGACAGATAGCGCGCACCGCCTTCCAAATTCTGTTTCGGGTCCTGAGGGTTTACGCCCAACAACCGTGCTGTTCCGGGCATAAGTTGGGCCAACCCCAGCGCGCCTTTGTGCGACACTGCTTGGGGGTTCCACCCGCTTTCCTGCTGAACAAGCCGTAGGAACAGATCCTCCGGAACGTTATGCTTTCGCGCAGCTTGCCGTGCGAGTGACACAAATTCACCTTTGTATTTTCCGGTATAACGCTGATTGAACTGGCCTTTGGGCCTTTTGGGCTTTAGACGCTCTGAATCTCGGTACTGTGTCGCGGCGCGTGTATCCAAAACCTTGGATTGTTTCAGAAAAATGTCTTTCCGGCTCTTGGTTGACAACGTGTCAGCCGATGCTGAAACGGAAACCAGCGCCAGAAAAAGAACTGAAAAACCAATCACCAAAAACCGCATTAACGCCAGCCCTGCATTTTCACGAACCCGATTGAGTATAGGTATTTCAGCCAATAATGAAAGCATGGTTAATCCAGCCTTGGTAAATTCCTGCTTATCTCAATACCCATCAACTGTGTTTTAACCATGACGCAGGCCGTATAGGGTCGCAGTGAGAATTGGCGTCAGATTCGGACGCATACTGTTAGATAAAGAACGGGGACGTATATGGCAGGCTCAGTCAACAAGGTCATTCTGGTAGGAAATCTAGGTCGCGATCCTGAAGTGCGCTCATTCCAGAATGGTGGCAAAGTGTGTAACCTGCGTATCGCCACCTCAGAGACCTGGAAAGACCGCAACACCGGCGAACGCCGCGAGCGTACCGAGTGGCACTCGGTCGCCATTTTCTCGGAGCCTCTGGCACGGATTGCCGAGCAATATCTGCGTAAAGGCAGCAAAGTGTATATCGAAGGCCAACTGGAAACCCGGAAGTGGCAGGACCAATCGGGTCAGGATCGCTACTCGACCGAAGTTGTCTTGCGTCCCTACCGGGGCGAGCTGACCCTGCTTGATGCCCGAGGCGAAGGTGGCGGTGGCGGCGGCTATGGTGGTGGCCAGTCAGGTGGATACGGCGGCGGTCAGGCTGGCGGCGGCTATGGTGATCCGTACGGCGCACCATCCAGCGCTCCTGCCCCGGCCTCTAGCGGAATCGACGACGACGAGATTCCGTTCTAAGTAAAACGGAGACATATCATGACATGGTCCTTCTCACTCGGCCGGATATTGGGGTCGGAATTGAGGGTCCATGTCACCTTTTTCCTACTGCTCGCCTGGGTCGGTTTCGCCGCCTACTCCAACGGAGGTCTCGAGGCGGCCGTTGAAAACCTGATTTTCGTGTTGGCGTTGTTTGCCTGTGTGGTCGCTCATGAATTTGGCCACGCCCTGATGGCAAGGCGGTACGGGATCAAGACTCCGGACATCACTCTGTTACCGATCGGCGGTTTGGCGCGTCTCGAGCGGATGCCGGAAAACCCGTTGCAAGAGGTCTGGGTCGCTTTGGCAGGCCCCGCGGTGAATATCGTGATCTGGATCGTTTTGGTCTTGCTTGGTGCCAACATGCCGATTGAAACGATGGCGCAGATTGACAGCACGACGCCGGGTCTGATGAACCGTCTGGCCTATGTGAACCTGCTGCTGGCTGTGTTCAACATGATCCCCGCCTTTCCAATGGATGGCGGGCGCGTGTTCCGCGCTTTGTTGTGTCTAAAAATGGACCGGGTCAAAGCCACAAGGGTCGCTGCGTTAGCTGGTCAGGCGGTTGCGGTGGGGTTTGGCTTTCTGGGTCTCAGCACAGGAAATCCGCTGCTGGTCTTGATCGCAGTGTTCGTCTTCGTTGCCGCCAATGCAGAAAGTCAGGATGTGACCATGCGCGCAGTCGCGCGGCAGGTACAGGCGCGCGACGCCATGATTACCGAGTTCCACGCGCTATCACCAAACGACACGCTAGCGACCGCCGCCCAAGCTGTCATCCACACGACGCAACACGAGTTTCCGGTAATGTCTGACGGCGGCGAATTACTCGGCTTTGTCACACGCAACCGATTGTTTGCCGCGCTTGCTGATGAAACGCCCCGGTCCAACCCAGCAACGTCGATCATGGAGACGGACGTTCCAACAGTCCGCCTGACCGACGGGCTTGAGGCGGTGTTGGACGGGCTGCACAAAGGTGCTCCGGCCATTGCGGTCTGTACACAGACGGGCGCAATGGTCGGATATATCACGCGCGAAAACATCGGCGAGTTGATGGTGATCCGCAGCCGCTGATCAGGCTGTTGCCAGCGCGTCCTGAAGCACCGACAACACGGCGTCGCGCGGCACATCCGACGTGACGAAAGCCTGACCAATCCCGCGCGCCAGAATGAATCGCAACTGACCGTCTATGACCTTCTTGTCCTGCGCCATCAGATTGACCAATGCCTCGGCCCCCGGAAGCTCTCCGGGAATGTCGGCCAGGTCGGTCTTCATCCCCATCGCGCGCAGATGCGCCCGAACGCGGCTTGGGTCTTCTTGCGAACAGAGGCCCAGACGAGAGGACAGCTCAAAGGCCAGCGCGCAGCCGATGGCCACGCCTTCTCCATGCAACAGGCGGTCCGAATACCCAGTCGCAGCCTCAAGCGCATGACAGAAAGTGTGACCCAGATTGAGCAAGGCGCGATCGCCCTGCTCGGTCTCATCCCTTTCCACGATATCAGCTTTCATTTGCACTGAACGGGTCACAGCACGCACACGTGCTGCCATATCACCACCCGAGACCTTGGTCCCGCTTTCTTCAAGCCACTCGAAGAAATCGGCGTCACCCAGCAGCCCGTATTTGACCACCTCGCCATATCCGGACAAGAAATCCCGATCCGTCATTGTGCTCAGAACCGACGTGTCGGCCAACACCAGCGAAGGCTGATGGAACGCCCCGATAAGGTTCTTACCCTGTGGCGCGTTTATGCCGGTCTTGCCGCCGACCGAACTGTCCACCTGCGCCAGCAGCGAGGTCGGGATTTGCACGAACCGAACACCGCGCCGCAAAACGGCTGCGGCAAAGCCTGCAAGGTCGCCGATCACGCCGCCGCCAAACGCGATGACAACATCCCGGCGCTCGACCTTCTCGGCCAGCAGCCACTCGACCGCGCGTTCAAAATGAGGCCAGCTTTTGGTTGCCTCACCCGCAGGCAGGGCCAATGCCGACATCTCGATCCCCGCCGAGGCCAACCCATCGCGCAGGGCATCCAGATGCAAGGCAGCCACATTTTCATCGGTCAAAACGGCGACCTTGGGCCTGTGCAGCAGCGGAGCGATCCGTGTCCCGGATTTCGCCAGCAGATCCGGCCCTATTTCGACGTCATACGAGCGCTCGCCCAGTGCAACATGTACGGTTTGGTGCATTTAAGTCCGTTCCAAAACATCGGATCGCGTCAGCAATGCGTCCACAACCCGGTCCACCATATTATCTATCGAGGTTTCTCCGTCCGACGTAACCGTCAGATCCGCTTGCGCATAAACCGGCACGCGATCCTCATAGAGGGCGCGCAATGTCGCATAAGGGTCTGCCGTGCGCAGCAAAGGGCGCGTGTCCTTGTGCTTGACCCTGTTCCACAGCACGTTCAGATCGGCCCTGAGCCAGACCGATACGCCCCTCTCTGTGATCATCTGGCGGTTATGCCCGGCCAAGAACGCCCCCCCGCCCGTTGAAAGGATGCCTTTTTCCTCGTCCAGAAGCCGCCCGATCACCTGACTTTCCTTGTCACGAAAGAACGGCTCGCCGTCGCGTTCGAAAATCTCGGGGATGGTCATGTTGGCCGCCGATTCGATTTCGGCATCACTGTCGAGGAACGGAACCGCCAGTCGCGCCGCCAAAGCGCGGCCGACCGCGGTCTTTCCCGCCCCCATCATGCCCACCAGAACAACCGTTTTGTGCAATAGAAGGCCCGGAGCACGGACTTTCGCATCGGTATTATGCTTAATTTCGCTCATTTCAACGTGAATGACGTGATCTTAAGAAAAATGCCAGCTATAACTGGGACAAAACAGAAAAATGAGGCGATGTTGAGCGATGGGCCGTCTGATAAAATTCCTGATATATCTGATCTGCCTGTGTTTTATCGGGTTGGTGGGCTACGCGTATCTAGGTCCTTTCTTTGGCGTTGATTTTTCGGCCCCGCAGGAAGAAGTGCGCGAGCCGGTCATTCTGAATGTGGATTAAGGCCGCAGCGGCTGCGATGCTGCTGGCCAGTGCGGCACAGGCGCAGCAGGAACCTTTATCTGTGATCGACTGGCTGAGCCAGCCACCGGACAACCTGCCCGGCACTGTTCTGCTGGAACCGCCTGTATCGGATTCCGGGTTGCAACCGGGTGTGGAAGTCACTCCGCTTGAGGCGTTGTCCCAGCCCTTGGGATTGGTGTCGTCGTCGGTGACAGGCCTTCCGGTGGATGTGTGGCAAAACAGCGATCCCGCACGGTTGGCGGAACTGATCGGTCACGTGCCGGTCAAATACAACCCGGCCATGCAACGCCTGCTTTTCACTCTGTTGCTTACCGAAGCTCGTGCGCCATCCGGACCCGATGCCGAGGAGACCTTGCTGCTGGCGCGGCTGGACCGGTTGATGCAGCTTGGCGCAGCTGATCCCGCGCAGTCTCTGGTGCAACTTGCCGGTCCGACGGACACCCGCGACCGGTTCCAACGCTGGTTTGATGCCACCCTTCTGACCGGAGACGAAGATAGAAGTTGCACAGCGCTGATCGCGCAACCGCATCTGTCTCAGGACTACGAAGCCCAGATATTCTGCAAGGCCCGGCGTGGCGATTGGACCTCAGCCGCGCTGACGTTAGAGGCAGCTCATGCGTTGCAGATTCTTCCGGAAATGGACCTTGCCTTGCTGGACAGGTTCCTCAGCCCCGAGCTGTTCGAAGACGCCGAATACCTACCGCAACCCGAGCGCCCCGACCCGCTTACATTCCGACTGTATGAAGCAATTGGCGAGCGCTTGCCCTCGACTTCGCTGCCGCGCGCCTTTGCCAATGCCGATCTGCGAGATGTGGCCGGATGGAAAGCACAGATCGAAGCAGCCGAACGACTGACTCGCGTCGGTGCTTTGACGCCCAACCAGTTGCTTGGGCTATATACCGAACGCTCTCCGGCTGCATCCGGAGCGGTCTGGGACCGCGTCGCCGCCGTTCAACGTTTTGAAAGTGCGTTGGACTCCGGTAAAGTCGGCGCGATCGCGCAGTCCCTACCCACCGTGTGGGAGCAGATGCGCAGCGTGGGGCTTGAAGTTCCATTCGCCGAGCTTTTTGCGAACCGGCTGTCAAAAGTCACATTGACCGACCCAGCCGCCGAGGAATTGCGCTGGCGTATTCTGTTGCTGTCCGATCTTTACGAAACCGCTGCCCTGGCTGTTCCTGACCAAGGGGAAGAGAACCAATTCCTCGCCGCTTTGGCTCAGGGTGATCCTGGACGCGCGCGCTCTCCATCGCCTTTGGCAGACGCTGTCGCGCAGGGTTTTGCCTGGGCCGCACCCGTTCCCGCCGATATCGACCGTTTGCTAAGCGACGGACAACTGGGTGAAGCCGTCCTTGAGACGATGGAGTTGTTCGCACATGGGTCACGCGGCAACCTCGTGGACCTTTCAGCCGCCATCGCAACCCTGCGGAGGGTTGGTCTTGAAGACACGGCCCGTCGCGCTGCGCTGAACCTTTTGATCCTACAGGGCACATGACCATGGTAGCCCCGGCCTCGCACGACCTTTGGATTTCAACCTTTCTTCAGGCGCAAGCGGCCGAGCTTGGGGCGTCACCCAATACATTGCTGGCATATGGGCGCGACCTGAAAGACTTCGCCGCGTGGCTCGAGCGTCGAAAAACCACCTTTGATCAGGCGGACCGCGACAGAATCGAACGTTATCTGATCGATTGTGACGCGCAGGGATTGTCCCAATCCACCCGCGCAAGACGGCTGTCCGCGATCAAGCAGCTTTACCGTTTTGCATTCGAGGAAAGCTGGCGTGAGACCAACCCCGCCATCCAGATAAAAGGACCGGGTCGCCAAAAACGCCTGCCGAAAACTCTGGACGTGCCGGAAGTTGACCGTTTGCTGCAAGCCGCGCGTGAAACTGGTCGCACCGAAACCGACCGCATCCGCAACACTTGTTTGATGGAAGTTCTTTATGCAACCGGCATGCGCGTGACCGAGTTAGTCTCACTGCCGGTGTCTTCCGCACGAGGTGACCCACGAATGTTGTTGGTTCTGGGTAAAGGCGGGAAAGAGAGGATGGTGCCGCTGTCGCCCCCAGCCCGCGAGGCGCTGGCGCTATGGCTTAAAACGCGGGACGAGGCCGAAGACCAATTGGTGGCCGATGGCGGGCAAAGGTCGCGGTTCCTGTTTCCCTCGCGCGGCAAATCGGGTCATCTGACGAGGCACATGTTCTTTCACCTGATCAAAGAGCTTGCGGTTCAGGGCGGCGTGTCGCCAGAAAAAGTCACTCCGCACACTCTGCGTCATGCGTTTGCCACACATCTTTTGGCAAACGGGGCCGATCTGCGATCGATCCAGACGTTACTGGGTCACGCCGATGTCGCGACCACGGAAATCTACACGCATGTATTGGACGAACGCCTTGCGGAGTTGGTGTTGGAGCATCACCCGCTTGCCAAAGAGCCGCAGGACAAAGGCTAACCCCTTGATCCGCCGGGGCCGCGCCCCCATAACGAATGAAGCAACACCAACCTACAAGGACCAATGGAACCCTCACCCTCTATGATCGACGGCGCATTCTGGTTTACCACAAGCGCTATTCTGCTTTTGCTTGTCCTGTCGGGCTTTTTCTCGGGTTCTGAAACAGCATTGACTGCCTCATCGCGCGGTAAGTTGCGGGCGCAGGCCGACAAAGGGTCTCGCGGCGCACAAAAGGCGCTGGATATCACCGACGACAACGAACGTCTCATCGGCTCGGTCCTGCTTGGCAACAACCTGGTCAACATCCTGGCGGCATCTTTGGCGACTGCTTTGTTCACCAAACTGTTCGGGGAAAGTGGCGTGGCTTTGGCGACGCTGGTGATGACCCTGCTGGTGCTGATTTTTGCCGAGGTGCTGCCAAAAACCTATGCCATCACAAACGCGGAAAAAGCGGCATCTTTGGTGGCACCCATTATCAGTGTCGTTGTCACCGTATTCTCGCCTGTTGTGGCAGCAGTACGTCTGTTGGTGCGCGGCGTTTTGCGCCTCTTCGGCGTTCGGATCGATCCCGACAGCAACATTCTGGCTGTCCGGGAAGAGATCGCCGGTGCATTGCAACTGGGACACTCGGAAGGTGTGGTCGAAAAGGAAGACCGCGACCGAATTCTTGGCGCGCTCGATCTGGGTGACCGCGCAGTTGAAGAGATCATGCTGCACCGCTCGAACATCGAGATGATTGACGCAGACGACGCGCCCGAGGCGATCCTTCAACAATGTCTTAAAAGTCCTCACACCCGCCTGCCCGTCTTTCGGGACGAACCCGAGAACATCGTAGGCGTCGTCCACGCCAAGGACCTGTTTCGTGCCATGTATGCCCACGCTGGGGATCGCGAAAGCCAGCCGAACCAGTTGGAGAGCTTCGATATCTCGAAGGTGGCCAACGATCCGTATTTCGTGCCCGAAACCACCACTCTTGACGATCAGATGCGAGAATTCCTGCGGATGCACAGCCATTTTGCGCTGGTCGTGGATGAGTATGGTTCGTTGCGCGGATTGATCACGCTCGAGGATATTCTGGAAGAGATCGTTGGTGAGATCGCGGACGAGTTTGATCTGGAAGAAGATGTCCCCGTCACGCGCACAGATGATGGTCAATATCTGGTTGAAGGCGCGATGACGATCCGTGACGTGAACCGGGCAATGGAATGGTCCCTGCCGGACGAAGAGGCAAACACCGTCGCGGGTCTTGTCATTCACGAGGCGCAGATGATCCCCATCGTAGGTCAGGTCTTTTCCTTCCACGGCTTCCGTTTCGAGGTCACCGCACGCGAGGGCAATCGGATCACCGAGCTCAAAATCCGACCGTTGTAACGAACAATCCGCGACACCTGGTGTCGGGAACGGAACAGTAAACCCGCACCCGCCCTTGCAGGTTCGGGTAAATGCGGATGGAGGCGAGGACGTGAAGACGACAACGCAAGTGGCAGTTATCGGCGGCGGCGTCGTCGGCTGTTCAGTCCTTTATCACCTGACCAAGCTGGGATGGTCCGACGTTATACTATTGGAACGCTCGGAAATTACCAGCGGGTCCACGTGGCACGCGGCGGGCGGGTTTCACACGCTGAACGGCGACACCAATATGGCCGCGCTGCAGGGCTATACGATCCGCCTGTACAAAGAACTGGAAGAGATTACCGGCATGTCATGTGGCCTGCACCATGTTGGCGGGATCACTTTGGCGGACAATCAGGATCGGTTCGACATGTTGTTGGCCGAACGCGCCAAGCACCGCTTCATGGGGCTGGAAACCGAGATCGTCGGACCGGATGAAATCAGGAAAATTGCGCCAATTACCAATACGGACGGCATCATAGGCGCGCTTTATGATCCCCTGGACGGGCATCTGGACCCATCCGGCACAACTCATGCCTATGCCAAGGCTGCGCGCATGGATGGGGCCACGATTGAAACCCATTGCATGGTGCACGAAACCCTGCAACGGCGGGATGGCACTTGGAATGTGGTCACCGACAAGGGCATCATTCACGCGGAGCACGTGGTGAATGCAGGCGGCCTATGGGCGCGCGAGGTCGGGGCGATGGCGGGCGTTTATTTCCCGCTGCACCCGATGGAGCATCAGTATCTGGTCACCGACACGATCCCTCAGATAGAAGCTATTATTGATGCGGGCGGAGAGCATCCGCATGTGATGGACCCAGCCGGAGAAAGCTATTTGCGACAGGAAGGGCGCGGGCTTTGCATCGGGTTTTATGAACAACCCTGCAAGCCTTGGGCCGTGAATGGGACGCCTTGGGAGTTCGGGCATGAATTACTGCCCGACGACTATGACAAGATCACCGATAGTATCGAGTTCGCATATCGCCGCTTCCCGGTCCTAGCCGAAGCCGGGGTGAAGTCGGTAATCCACGGGCCTTTCACCTTTGCGCCGGACGGGAACCCTCTGGTCGGCCCCGTCCCAGGGTTGCGCAACTACTGGTCTGCCTGTGGTGTAATGGCGGGCTTCAGCCAGGGCGGTGGCGTGGGTCTGACGCTGGCGCAATGGATGATCGAAGGCGAGCCCGAGCGCGATGTCTTTGCCATGGACGTGGCCCGGTTCGGCGACTGGATCAGCCCGGGCTATACTCGCCCCAAGGTGATCGAGAACTATCAGAAACGCTTTAGCGTTTCCTACCCGAACGAGGAACTGCCCGCCGCGCGCCCCAATCGAACCACGCCGATGTATGACATCTTCACCGATCTGGGTGCGGTCTGGGGTCAGCAATACGGGCTGGAGGTTCCAAACTATTTCGCCCAGCATGGTGAGCCCGAATACGAAACACCTTCATTCCGCCGGTCTGACGCATTTGCGGCCACTGGACGTGAGGTGCATGCGGTGCGCAATGCAGTGGGTATCAACGAGGTCCACAACTTCGGCAAATACCGTATCACCGGCCCTGATGCGCGAACATGGCTTAATCGGATCATGGCCGGGCGTATCCCGCAGCCTGGTCGCCTGTCACTGACGCCGATGCTGTCACCCAAAGGCAAGCTGATCGGGGATTTCACCGTATCTTGCCTGGATGAGACCGATTTCCGCCTGACCGCATCTTATGGCGCGCAAGCATTTCATATGCGGTGGTTCCTGCAGCATCAGGAAGGCGATGTTCACATCGAAAACATCAGCGATCGCCTGAACGGGTTTCAGATTGCTGGCCCCAAGGCTACCGAAGTTCTAGCGGCGTGTACCCGAGACGACCTCTCGGACCTGCGTTTCATGGATGTCCGCCGAATGACCTTCGGTATGACTGACTGTATCGTGCAACGTGTAAGCTACACCGGAGATCTGGGTTACGAGATCTACTGCGATCCGATGGCGCAGCGGCAGCTTTGGTGGACGCTCTGGCAAGCCGGAGAGCCGCTCGGCATGACCCCTTTCGGTATGCGGGCCATGATGAGCCTGCGTCTGGACAAGTTCTTTGGGTCATGGATGCGAGAATACTCGCCCGACTACACCCCAGGTGAAACCGGGTTGGATCGGTTCATTTCATTCTCGAAACCTGATGACTTCATCGGACGTGCCGCCGCAGAATTAGAGCGCTCGGAAAAACCTGCGCGCAGGTTGGTTTCCTTCATCGTTGATGCTGAAGACGCCGACGTGAATGCCTATGAACCGATTTGGCTACAGGGTGAGGTTGTGGGCTTCTGCACCTCGGGTGGGTATTCCCACCATGCGCAACAATCGGTTGCTTTGGGTTTCCTTCCTGTTGAACACATCGCGGAGGGAACAGAGGTCGAGATCGAAATTCTTGGTCAAATGCGTAAGGCCCGGATGGTGTCGACGCCTTTGTTTGATGGTGACGGAACCCGAATGCGGGGATGACATCAGCCAGCCAGAACGTCATTCTAGGCACATGAAAAAAATACCAATTATCTTGCTGGCTGCCGGTCAGTCCAAGCGCATGCGTGGACAGGACAAATTGCTGCAACAAGTGGACGGCATGACCCTGATGCGCCGATCTGCGCTAACTGCAATGGATGCCGGAGAGGTGTTCGTCGCGCTGCCCCCAAGGCCACATGATCGGTATGCCGCATTGCACGGGCTGGACCTGCACAGGATCGAGGTTGTCGATGCCGCGGAAGGGATGAATGCCAGTTTACGCCGTGCATTGGCTCAAATCCCAAACGATGTCCCGGCGGTCATGGTTTTATTGGCCGATCTGCCCGAGATCACGGCGCAGGACATAACCGCAGTCTTGTCCGCCATGATCGATCACCCTGACCACCTGATTTGGCGCGGAGCCACAGCCTCGGGTAAGCCCGGTCATCCGGTGGTTTTTGACCAAAGTCTGTTTTCCGAGCTTAGCACCCTGTCCGGTGATGAAGGAGCCCAATCCGTTGTGCGTGCCCATTTGGACAAGGTTTTCTTGCGGCCCCTACCCGGCGAACATGCGTTACTGGATTTGGACACACCCGAGGATTGGGCAAGATGGCGCAATCAACGTTAAGTCAAAAGTAACACGGCCCGGTCTTTCCAGACCGGGCCGGTACCCAAAGCGGGACTACCACGTTTCACACGTTCCAAAAGCGCAGCCAAAAATGCCTGTAGCACCTTGGCTATTCCGCTGCCGAACCTAAACAAGACCCCCTCGTTAACATGCCGCTGAGCGCTTCTGGTAACAGTGACGAGCTTTTGGCACCCCCTAGTGCCATCAGCTTCCCCTCGCTTGGGCATGCCTATCGTCACCGATCCGCCCCGCGCAAACAACGCTAAAACAGGAATTTCGGTTAATTTTCGACATATCAGAATGGTTTTTCCGCAACATCTCTGAAATCGGCAATCTACCTAAAGATGTTTATTAACCCCCGATGAATGCAGGGAAATTCGAATATGATCAGATCTATATGAAAATTGATTTATGTTGTTCATGGTTGTTTGCGGTTAAGTGGTCTTTTCACCAGAACAGACCACAACCTAAAGGCGATCTTAGGGAATGTAAAAACCCCCTTGCATCATTTGTTATCGAATTTGTCTCAATTCTTCACTTTTCTCTTTCTGGCCCCTTATTAGGAAACAATTTGGAAGATTCGCTGGTTTGATTCGTCCCGTTTTGCACCTTCCATCCATTCAGATCGGCGAATAAGACATCCGATTTGTGGCAAAATTAAGATTTCTTAACCTTTGTTAAAGGAAATGATCAGACTGGTGCCGCATCTGCTGTCTTAACGCGCGACCGCATCCGCGTGATATAAACAGGAGACCAAAATGAGCATCCGAAAATCTTCTCTTCTCATGCCGCGCACAACCAGTTGGGTTGGCGTCAGCGCCCTAAGCGCCGCGCTTCTTGCGACGACCGCCCTGCCCTCCAAAGCAGACGAAGCGCTGGCGGATCTGGTCGAGAGCGTATCGCCGTCAGTCGTGACCATTGTCGCGGAACAGAAAGCGCGCCAGATCCCGACCCAGGGACAGAACTTTGATTTTGAAGGACATCCGTTCGGTGAATTTTTCAAACGTTTCGGCGCGCCTGAAGGCTTCGATGCTCCGCAACGCGGTCCGGCACAGGGTCTGGGATCGGGATTTGTACTTGATGAGGCAGGCTACATTATCACCAACCACCATGTCGTCGACAATGCCGAGTCTGTGACCGTCCGCCTAAGCGACGACCGCACGTTCGAAGCAGAAGTCATCGGGACCGACCCTTTGACGGATATCGCCGTGCTCAAAATCGACGCGGGTGAGGACCTGCAAGCCGTCGAACTGGGCGACAGCGATATTATCCGTGTGGGCGAAGATGTTGTCGCCATCGGAAACCCGTTTGGGCTCAACTCGACCGTGACTACGGGGATCGTTTCGGCCAAGGGTCGCAACATCTCGCAGGGGCCATACGCCGAATTCATCCAGACGGATGCCGCGATCAACAAGGGTAACTCGGGTGGACCTTTGTTCAACATGGATGGAGAGGTCATTGGGGTGAACTCGGCCATTTACTCGCCAACCGGCGGATCGGTGGGCTTGGGCTTTGCAGTAACGTCCAACATCGTGGACCACATCGCCTCTGATCTGCGCGATGACGGTCAGGTTAGCCGCGGCTGGTTGGGTGTCTCGATCCAGAATGTCAGCCCCGAAATCGCCGCCGCGATGGGTATCGATGCTTCAACCGGCGCGCTGGTGTCTGACGTGGTTGATGGCAGCCCGTCAGAGGGTATCCTCAAGCAAGGCGACGTTATTCTGACGTTCAACGACGAACCCGTCGAATCCAGCAGCGACCTGCCAATTCTTGTTGGAACAACCAAGGTTGGTACCGACAGCACTCTGACCGTTCTGCGTGACGGCAAGGAACAGCAGCTTAAGCTGACCGTCGGCCAGTATCAAAGCGCCTCGGCCAACATCGACACGTCTGTAGACGATGCGATCGAAGGCACCGCTCTGGGTGTGACGGTTGCCCCACTGACCGATGCCAACCGCACCGAGATGGGATTACGCGAAAACGTCAGCGGTGTTGTGGTCACCGCGCTTGAAGCCGGTAGTCCAGCCGCCAAAGCCGGACTGCAACGTGGCGACGTGATCGTAAAACTGGGCAGTCAGAACACAACCACACCGGATGCGTTGAAGGCTGCACTGGACAGCGAAAAAACCGGCCCTGCGTTGATTCTTATCAACCGAGCAGGCAACCAGATCTTTGTTGCGGTGGAAATCGCCTGATCTGACACCCGCGCGCGCCACGTGATGGGGAATATCTGGCGTGCGCCTCCCCGGCGGGTTGATTTGTCCGCTCTCCGCCGGGACTGCCGGGTGCGCAACGACGCACCCGGCACGTTTTTCTCCAAACACAGTGCGTGACCCGACATTCTGTGGTTAAATTCAAAGTGAAAGGAGTTCGCATCATGAGCCGTCGCCTGTTGATCGTCGAAGATGACGCAGACACCCGCGAGTTCATCGCCAAAGGCTTTTGCGAGGAGGGCTATGTGGTCGAACAGGCCGCAGATGGCCGCGAGGGCCTGTACCATGCCACCGATGGCGGGTTCGATGCCATCGTGCTGGACAGAATGCTGCCGGGGCTGGACGGATTATCTCTGATCCGTTCCCTTCGGGCTGCCGGAATGAAAACCCCGGTGTTGATGCTCACCGCAATGAGCGCCGTGGATGAGCGGGTCAAAGGGCTGCGGTCGGGCGCAGATGACTATCTGGTAAAACCTTTTTCTTTCCAAGAGTTACACGCCCGCATTGAAGCACTTTTAAGGCGACCACAGGAATCTGAGGAAAGCGCGACACTGACCTGTCGCGATCTCGAAATGGATCTGCTGACCCGCAAAGTAACGCGCGAAGGACACGAGATCACGCTGACACCGCGCGAATTTCAGATCCTCGAATACTTCCTGCGACGCAAGAACAGGGTGGTGTCCCGCACCATGTTGCTAGAAGGTGTGTGGGATTATCATTTCGACCCGAACACCAATGTTGTGGACGTCCATATCTCAAAACTGCGGAGGCAGTTGGATGAGGACGGTCGGACACCATTGATTGAAACCGTCCGCGGTGCGGGTTACATGATATCTGATGGATAACATACGGCTTTCGTTCAACAATTCCAGGACGCGCCTTGTCTTGGCCAGTATGGCCCTGAGCACATTGCTGACAGCGACGGTGCTTGCGCTGGTCTATGTAACAGCAAATCGCAGCATCGAGGGCGAAACGCGGTCGGTTGTGTCTGCAGAATTGACTGGCTTGGCGGATGAGTACGAACGTCGGGGATTGATCGGATTATTAACAGCCATTGAACGCCGCCTGCCCTCGGCCTCAGAACGAGATGCGCTTTACCTGCTAACTGACCGATTTGGCGCGAAACTTGCTGGTAACCTGAAACAGTGGCCAGTCGATATCACCGCGGGCAGCGGTTGGGTCGAACTTGAGCTCCACCGGGCGGACAATGACCAGTTGGTACCGATTTCGGCGGCTTCGATCCGCCTTCCTGGTGGAGAACGGCTCTTGGTCGGTCGAGACGCGTTGGCGCGGCAACAATTTGACCGGGTTTTGTTACGTTCGGTTGGAATAGCGCTGGGAATTGCCCTGGCGCTGAGTGTTTTGACCGGATGGTTGTTTACCAGGTTGGTCTTTTCGCGCCTGTCCGACATTGCCAGCACCGCGGAAAACATAGTCTCTGGGGATTTGTCCCGCAGAATGCCAATGCGCGGGACCGGAGACGAGTTTGATCAGGTGGCTGGAACACTGAACACGATGCTGGACCGCATCGAGGAATTGATTAGCAATCTGCGCACGACTTCGAATTCCATTGCTCATGACCTCCGCTCCCCTCTGTCGCGTCTCAAACAAAGGGTCGAGGCGTTGTCGGACCCCGCTAAAACGGATCACGAAAGAGAAATCGATGTCGCCCGTGCATCCGTTGAAATCGACCATGTTTTGCGTGTGCTGGGTCAATTGACCGAGATTTCACGCGCCGAAGCCGGTGTCGGGCGTGAACAGTTCGAAACCGTCGATCTGCAGCAGCTTGTCGGAGATGTTGTGGAACTCTATGAACCGGTCGCCGCTGATCAGGGGTCAAATCTTGAAGTTGTGGGGTCGGTCGCTCCGATACAGGGTCACCGTCCACTGTTGTCTCAGGCGCTGTCCAACTTGCTCGAGAACGCCCTGCGATATGCTCCTGAACACACAGCGATAACTGTAACAGTCAGCGAAGATGGCCCTAACGCCATCCTTAGCGTTCGTGACCACGGCCCCGGAGTTCCACCAGAAGATCTGCCGCGCTTGCAGGTGCCATTTGTCACGCTGGATCCTGCCCGTACCGAGCGTAACGCAGGGCTTGGATTGGCCCTTGTCGCCGCGATTTCACATATGCATGGCGGTGCCTTCACTGCGCGTAATTGCAACCCCGGCCTTGAGGCGACAATCAAACTGGCACGCCAATAATCGCCATTATTTTGTTCTTGTAGCGTTTATCTTCCGTGACATCCGCGCCAAACCAGTCCGGAGGCACATAGGCTAGCGCCTCGGGTTCAGAAGGGAATTCCACCTCGACCAGGCGCAACGGGGCGAGATCGCCGAAGAAGATATCCAACTCGAACACCCGACCATCTTCCATGCGGCCCGTGTACCGCTCTTTTTCGACCCGACGTCCGTCAGTTTCAGGCCAGAAGGTCTCAAATTGCTCTGCCGATATCTCTGCCTCACGTTCGATCCGTACCAATGACCCAACGCCCTTTAACGTCAGGTAGTAGCGGTCGCCTTTTTGCCGCAGGCGCAGCTCGGTGGAATCATCAGGTGCAGTCAAATAACCCTGACGCACCACTGCCCTTTCAGCCCTACTCAGATCGGGCAGTTCTGCTACCAGGAATTTACGTTCAATCTCGGCGCTCATCTTTTTGAAACCAATACATCTTCCAGTTCATCGAACAATGCCTGATAAGCTGCACAGGCTTGACTACGCGGAGCGTAGATACTGATCGGTGCGCGGTTCTGGCCCATGCGTTCAATATCTGCGGCAAACGGAATTACGGTCTGCAAAAACCTTTTACGGTACTGTTTGCACATGCTTTCCATCGTTTCTTGGTGCAAGGACTTGCGTTGCTGAACCATCGAAAAGAAAGCCTTTATCTTCTTTCTGGGCAACTTCTTTTGCTCAAAGAAGCCAACCAACTGATCGAAAGTTCGTTCAGACAAAGTAGTGGGTATAACGGGCACGACGATCTGATCCGCTGCCTTGAAAATGTTCTCGGACAGGGTCGAAAAGTTCGGTGGGCAATCCAGTATGATTACGTCGTAGTCGCTCCCTGCACCAACCAAGGCCTTTTTCAACCGCGAGCGCTTGTTGCGCATACGCGACAGAAACACGTCGAAGTCCCTAAATGTCATGTTGGCAGGCAGAACATCAAGCCCGTCGAAGTCGCTGGCACGGATGGATTTTGTAAACCTCTCAACGTCTTCGAAGAACGTGGCCTCAGTCAGCTTTTTGGACGGTTTGACGCGCAGATAAAAGCTGGATGCCCCCTGCGGATCAAGATCACACAAAAGAACAGTGTTCCCGTCCTTGGCAAAAGCGTAAGCTAGGTTAACTGACGTCGCGGTCTTACCAACCCCGCCCTTGTTGCTGTAACAGGCAATGATTTTCACGCCCTAATCCTCCTTTTGGTTAAACAGGCTGCGAAACGTGTTTCTGACTTGTGGGCTATCGAAGTTCTGGAAGTTAGCAATCACACGCGCGCGCTCGACTTTTTGCCTTTGATCCAAGACCGCAACAAGGCCTCCGACTGCCATTGCCAATTGCGCATCCGCTCGGTGCTGGGTGTTTGTCCGCTGCTGGATAAAGTCAATTAACG
This sequence comes from Ruegeria sp. HKCCD7628, assembly GCF_057221005.1. Classification (NCBI taxonomy): domain Bacteria; kingdom Pseudomonadati; phylum Pseudomonadota; class Alphaproteobacteria; order Rhodobacterales; family Roseobacteraceae; genus Ruegeria; species Ruegeria sp. HKCCD7628. The sequence goes on along the minus strand of NZ_JBWVBA010000003.1, from coordinate 311,804 downwards.
CCTCTTGCTGAACCGCGGCGTCATTGAAAAACCCAAGGTTATCTTGCAATTTTTTCAGAGGCTTGAGGATTCTTTTGAAAGCACTTTGGTCAAAGAGTGGGCCAAAAAACTCCATCAGGTAGCGTAACTTTTTGCAGTCAATCCTAAGATCATGAACCAAAGCGTCTGGTGTTTCCCGAGTGATCATGCGTGCGCGTTTACAGACTTTGCGATAACGCTTCCAAATCAACGCACAGGCGTAATCGTAAGCGCCGAGCTGCGCGTTGGGGCCGGGCTCGAAGTTGGATGCATCTGAAAACAGCTTCAAAGTCGCGCTGACGTGTTTATTGTATTTCGCCGATCGCAAACGCCTACACAACGCGGCCTGTACCTGCTTTCTCTCGTCTTCGAGCATTTTAAACATGATACCCGCACCCTCATGAAGACTTGGCGGTAACAATTTGAAATAATTATTTTTCTCTAGCAGATAGACATCCAGATCCCGCACCCGTCCGGTTGGCGCCATAAGATCAGAGAACGTTCGTTTCAACTTGATGGTTTGCCGCTCGGAAAACACGCCTTTAAACAGGCTGAGAACTGACCGCACGCGCCGCAGGGATACGCGGTAGTCGTGAAGAAACTCGGTGTCGATGTCCGCAAGCAACCCCGCCTCATTCTGCCGCGCGACGGTCAGGAAGGTATGGATCAGGTCAGTCGCCACCTCGGCCGAAGGCTCGGTCTTTCCCAGTCTTATTTCTGGCTTTGCCCGGTAAGGAACAGCGTCTGGAAAGAGGGTAACGCACAGAGTTTCCAGTCCAACATTCACGTCCAAATCTATGTTATTACGAAATAATTGAAATGTTCGATCATAGCCTTTCATGCGCCCAAATGTCAGAATACAGGCTTGGCCGCGCTCCGACGTCAACGTTGTCAACACCCCCCGTACCTGCGTTTTTTGCAGGTCGTCTAAGACAGATAAATCTTGGGTCGACATCACACCTGATCCGATGCGCATAAACGCTCGCAGTTTCGGAAAATCACCCAGTGCATCGCGAACGGGGCCAGCAGTAAGATCGCTTAGAAAACAGCCTTCTGCCCGACCTTTCTGCGCCAAGACCATACCGTCGCCGACCAATTTCAGTTCATCGGATATCTGGAAAAGTACGCGACCCGACGCCCGGATTGACTGGTCGTGACAATCCAAGACATGAAAAGTCTGGTGCGAAAGCCCTTTTTCGACCGATAAAACATACCCTTTTAGGCGTGACGAAATACGCCGCGCGTCGAAGCCGCCTGCCAAAATGAAAACAGCGTCAGTATCCGTCATCGCAAACAACCCCTGCCCGATGAGACAAGACACTGTCAGGAGATGGCGATTCCGCCCCGAAATCAACCCTTTCTCACGACTGCACTGGGCTTGACGAACTTGCCGATGACAGAGCGGGCGCATCGGGCTAAGACGAGACTATGTCTGATCCTGTTTCCTCGATCCGAAACCTTGGCCCTGCATTCGAACAGGCCTGTGCCCGCGCCGGCATCCATTCGGCACAGCAGTTGCGCGATCTGGGTGCGGATGCAGCTTATACCCGCCTGCTGCGCAGTGGTTCGCGCCCACATTTCATCGGCTACTACGTGCTGGTGATGGGGCTGCAGGGGCGTCCATGGAACGATTGCAAAGGCGAGGAGAAGAAGGCGCTGCGCAAACGGTTCGATGCGATCAAGGCCGGGGTCAGTACCGCGCCTGAGATGCAGATCATCGCTGATCTGGATGCGATCGGCGTGCGGATATCGGCTGCGGACCTCAAACCCGAATGAAAAAGGCCGCCCCCGGTGACGGGAGCGGCCCTGAATTCTACTGTGGCTAAAGTTTAGCCGACCAGTTCAATGCCCGAGAAGAAATAGGCGATTTCTACCGCTGCGGTCTCAGGTGCGTCGGAACCGTGGACCGAGTTTTCGCCAACGGATTCAGCAAACTCGGCACGGATGGTGCCGGCCGCTGCGTCTGCAGGGTTGGTTGCGCCCATGACTTCGCGGTTCTTGGCAATGGCGCCTTCACCTTCCAGAACCTGAACAACGACCGGAGCCGACGACATGAACTCGCACAGCTCGTCATAGAACGGACGCTCGGCATGAACTTCGTAGAACTTGCCAGCTTGCTCTTTGGTCATGTGGATGCGCTTTTGCGCAACGATGCGCAGGCCCGCGTCTTCAAACTTGGCGTTGATCTTGCCAGTCAGGTTGCGGCGGGTTGCATCGGGTTTGATGATCGAGAATGTGCGTTCCAGTGCCATATCGGCCTCTCCTTACAATGTGGCGCGTGGTATGCGCCGAAATCCATCGCGCGCCGCCTAGCACGGTATGTGGCCCAAGAAAAGTGTTATATGGCGTGGCGCTCAGATCGTGTCCGGCAATGGGTCCAACTGGTCGACCCGGCGAACATAGAGGATGGACAGAAGCCCGGCGAAACTGCTGAGGCACATCATGCCGAGAACGAGATAAGGACCATTCTCGGCAGTAACCAAGGCCCCAGTGGCCATGGTCAGCACGGCTCCCAACGCCACGGTCATCGCGCCCGACAATCCCGCCGCGCTGCCCGCCAGTTGCGGACGCACCGACATCAGCCCGGCAGTCGCATTGGCCACCGTCAACCCGTTGCCGAACCCAACCAGAATAGCCGAGCCGAAAAAGGTCCAGACGCTGCCGCCTTCGGCCGCGAAAACCACGAACCCCATCAAGGGCCCGACCGAGGCTATCACCCGCCCCGTCAAAATCATGGAGTTCAACCGGATCCGCGCCGCTAGACGCCCGGTCAGGTAGCTGCCCGCCATGAACCCCAGCGTAATGATCCCGATCCCCAGCCCGAGAAGCGCGGGGTTCAGGTCGAACCACGTCGCCGCAACTAAGGGCGCGCCGGTGATGAAGGCGTAGAACCCGCCAATCGAAAACGCGGCGCAGAAGGAATAGCCCCAGAACCGGCGTGAGTTGAAGAGCTGCGGATAAAGCCTCATCTGCGCGGCGAAAGTGGCCGTTGTGTTTGTGTTGGTCTCGCCCAGATCGACCCAGATCAACGCCAAGAGGCTCGTGCCCAGAAGAACATACAAAACAAACCCCGCGCGCCAGCCAAACAGCATCTCGAGCAGACCGCCCAGCATCGGCCCCAGCATCGGGGCGAGCGCCATGGCCATCGAGACATAGCCTAGTTTGGCGGCAGCCTCATTCGGTGGGTGCATGTCGCGGATCGCAGCGCGGGCCAGCACCTGCCCCGCGATCACCGCGCCCTGCAGCATTCGGAACCCAAGAAACGCCCAGATCGAATTTGCCAACGCACAGCCGATTGAGGCCACCACGAAGATAACCATGCAGACCAGCAAAACCGGCCTGCGCCCGAAGCGGTCGGACAAAGGTCCCATGATCAACTGCAGCACCGCCGACAGCGCCAGATAACCCGCGACCGACAGGTTCACCAACGCATAGTCCGCCTCCAGCGATACGCCTATGGCGGGCAGAGACGGCAGGAACATGTTCAGCGACAGCACTGACAACCCGGTCAGCAGGACCAGTGTGATCATCGACGGTGGTGTCTGCGCGGGCTTCATCGAGGGTTCCAGTTCATTCAAACATGTCAGCGCTATCACACTGATCGCATGATGAACATGCCAAGCCGCTGGCGGCGGCATCACGGCTCTGCTAAGAGCGGCCCATGCTACGGATCGAAGACATCAATTACGCCGTCGAAGGCCGCCCTTTGTTCGATGCGGCCAGTGCCACCATTCCCGATGGGCACAAGGTTGGGCTTGTGGGCCGCAATGGCACCGGCAAGACCACCCTGTTCCGCCTGATCCGGGGGGAATTGGCGCTGGAATCGGGCAATATCCTGCTGCCCAAACGCGCGCGGATCGGCGGTGTGGCGCAAGAGGTACCCTCCTCCGATGTCTCGCTGATCAATACCGTTCTGGCCGCCGATACCGAACGCAGTTCCCTGATGGCCGAGGCCGACAGCGCCACCGACCCTGCCCGCATCGCTGACATTCAGACCCGGCTGGCCGATATCGACGCTTGGTCGGCCGAAGCGCGCGCGGCCTCGATCCTGAAAGGTCTGGGGTTTGACGACGAGGATCAGCTGAAACCCTGCTCGGATTTCTCGGGCGGGTGGCGGATGCGTGTCGCGCTGGCGGCAGTACTGTTTTCGCAGCCCGATCTGCTGCTGCTGGACGAACCGACCAACTATCTGGACCTTGAAGGCGCGCTGTGGCTGGAAAGCTATCTGGCCAAATACCCGCATACAGTCATCATCATCAGCCACGACCGAGGGCTGTTGAACCGCGCGGTGGGGTCGATCCTGCATCTGGAAGATCGCAAGCTGACCTACTACGCCGTGCCTTACGACAAATTCGCCGAACGCCGCGCCGAACGCATTGCTCAGGCGGAATCGGAAAATGCCAAGGCCAAGGCCCGCATCGCTCATCTGCAGAGCTTCGTGGACCGGTTCCGCGCCAAGGCCACCAAGGCCGTGCAGGCCCAGTCGCGCCTGAAGATGATCGAGCGCATTCAGCTGGTCTCGACCCCGCAAGAGGCCGCCCTGCGCGCGTTTTCCTTCCCCGAGCCCGAGGAACTGTTGCCCCCGATCATTCACCTTGAGGGCGGTATCACAGGCTATGGCGACACCGAAGTGCTGCGCCGTCTGAACCTGCGCATTGATCAGGATGATCGCATCGCCCTACTGGGTAAGAACGGTCAGGGCAAATCGACCTTGTCCAAACTGCTGTCCGACCGCCTGCCCCTGATGGCAGGCAAGATGACCCGCAGTTCCAAGCTGCGCATCGGCTATTTCGCGCAGCATCAGGTGGATGAGCTGTATGTGGACGAAACTCCTCTGGACCACCTGCGCCGCCTGCGCCCGGATGAGGCACCGGGCAAGTGGCGATCCCGTCTGGCCGGGTTTGGCCTGAATGCCGACCAGGCGGATACAGAGGTCGGGCGTCTGTCGGGCGGCCAGAAAGCACGCCTGTCGCTGCTGCTGGCCACGATCGACGCGCCGCATATGCTGATTCTGGACGAACCCACCAACCATCTGGATATCGAAAGCCGCGAAGCGCTGGTCGAAGCGTTGACCGCCTATTCCGGCGCGGTGGTTCTGGTCAGCCACGACATGCACCTGCTGTCGCTGGTTGCGGATCGGCTGTGGCTTGTATCGGACGGGTCGGTAAAACCGTTCGAGGGCGATTTGGAGGCCTATCGTGCCCTGCTGCTGGCCCGCGACAAGCCGGTCAAGGAAAAGCCTGCCGCCGCGAAACCAAAACGCCCCTCGCGGGATGCGATGCTGGCCCTTCGCGCCGATCTGCGCAAATGCGAAGACCGGATTGAGAAGCTGACGGATATGCATGAAAAGCTGTCTGCAAAACTTGCCGATCCGGCCTTGTATGAAGACGATCGGATCAACGATCTGGAAACCTGGAATCGCAAATTCGCTGAGGTGGTTGAAGCGATGCAAAAAGCCGAAGCCCTTTGGGTGTCCGCCGCAGAACGTCTGGAGGAAGCCGAAGCGTCATGACTTCCCCAGTCACCGAAACTAAAGATATGATTGCCGGTATGCGCCCCGCGCTTCAGCCCGGTGAATATGCCTTTGTTGTCTGGCCGCCCGACGCAGAATGGCCAAGGGGCACACGGGCCAGCTGTATCGAGGCCGAGGGCCTTTCGCTGATCGTTCCCTTCGAGGCAGCGCAGAACGGCGCTGTACCTATGCGCTGCATTACCCTGCAGGTGCATTCCTCGCTTGAAGGTGTCGGCCTAACCGCTGCCGTCTCAAGTGCGCTTGCGCAAGCTGACATTCCGGCAAACATGGTTGCGGGGTATCACCATGACCATGTTTATGTTCCCAGCGATCAGGCCGATAAGGCCGTGGCAATCCTGACAGAACTTCAGGGCAGTGCCACAGAATGATCGACCTAGCCTTTTTCGTCACCGCATTCACCACCCTGTTCGTGGTGATCGACCCCTTTGGCACCACGCCCATCTTCGTGGCGCTGACACAGGATATGGATGCCGCAACCCGCCGCAAAACCGCGATCCGTAGCTGCCTGACCGCCGTTTGCATCCTGATCGCCTTTGCGGCCTTTGGCGAGGCGGTGCTGGGCTTTGTTGGCATCTCGATGGAGGCGTTCCGCGTCGCTGGTGGCGCATTGCTGTTCCTGACCGCGCTGGACATGCTGTTTGACCGCCGTACCAAACGGCGCGAGGACCGGGCCGAGGAAGAGGAACACCCCGACCCGTCCGTGTTCCCGTTGGCCATTCCGTTGATCGCGGGGCCAGGCTCGATTGCCACGATCATTCTGCTGGCCGGGCAGCACCCCGGCGTTTTGGGTATCGTCGAGGCTTGCATCGTCATGCTGGCCGTCATGGCCGTTGTTTTCATTTTTTTCCTGTCGGGTGGCGTGATTGCGCGCATTCTGGGCAAAACCGGTTTGAACGTGCTGACCCGTTTGTTGGGAATGCTGCTGGCGGCTCTGTCTGTTCAGTTCATATTGGATGGTCTCAAAGCCTTTGGTTTTGCGTCCTGACCCCCATATATCTTTCAATAGAATTGGATAGGATGATGGTATGGAAGGCGACAGCTTTGCACGTTTGGCATATTTGAGCCTGCTTGGCGCGGCTGTTGTGGCGTGGTTTTTTTCGCAAAACCGGCAATCCCTGAACAAAACCTTGCAACAGGCGATGGCCTGGGTGTTCATTTTCATTGGCGTTATCGCCGTGGTCGGCCTATGGGAAGATATCCGCTCAACTGTTGGTCCGTCTCCTCAGATGACCGTAACCGGCGAGGTGATCGAGGTCCCCCGTGCGTATGATGGTCACTACTATCTGCCGGTCGAGGTTAACGGCCAGTCGATCACCTTTCTTGTTGATACAGGAGCCAGCCAGATTGTGCTGGCCCAGCGCGACGCCGAACGTCTGGGCATTGATACTGATCAGTTGAACTATATCGGCCGCGCCGCAACGGCGAATGGCGAGGTCCGGACGGCACCGGTGCGTCTGGATACGCTGACGCTGGGCCCGGTTACAGATCGCAATGTCTCGGCCTGGGTAAATGAAGGAGAGCTGTTCCAGTCGCTGCTGGGCATGGACTATCTGCATCTTTTCTCGAACATCCAGTTTGCGGATGGGCGCATGATCCTGTCTCGCTGACTTCAATCCACCATTGAGAACAAAATAAGAACATGCTAACATGAATGCATGTCTGCACATCTTCTTGATCGTAAAGCCAAACGCACAGCAGCGGGCCTTGCACTGCATCCTCAGATCACCTTACAACTGGGCCGCGTGCACGAAGCCTGTGGCCCTGCTCGACGCAGTTTCGCCACCTGGCTGGCCGGTCAGACGCAAGGTCCCGTGCTGTGGATTTCCCCCGCGTGGGAGCCGGGCCAGTTGAACCCTGACGGCATGATGCCCTTTGTCGATCCCGGCCGCTTCATCTTTGTCCACCCAACCCGCGCCGAGGATATTTTATGGTGTCTGGAAGAGGCCCTGCGCAGCGGGGCGATCCCGCTGATCATCGGTGACCTGCCTGGTGCGCCCAGCCTGACGCCCGTGCGCCGAATGCATCTGGCCGCCGAACAGGGGGGCACGCTGGGGCGGGCTCCGCTGGGGCTGTTGCTGACACCGGGTGATGGCGGCGCGCAGGGGGTTGAGACGCGTTGGCACATGGCCGCTGATCATGCCCAAGAAGCGCGCCGCTGGACCCTAACCCGCCGCCGTGCCCGCGCCCTGCCCCCGATCACGTGGCACGCTACGCAGACCAAACCGCGCGCCGGATTGAACCTGCAAAGAACGGCAACCGACGAGGTATTGTCGTGACACCACAGCGTGATCACGAAAGAAGTGACTAGCCAACCCCCACCCCGCGCCCTAGCGTTCCGGGAATGAGCCACGCAATCCACGACAGCCGCTATTCTTGGCTACGCCTTACAATCACACTTGCCATCGCGATGGTGGCGAATGTGGGCATGTGGGCGGTCATCGTGGTCATGCCCGCGATCGAGACACAGTTCGACGCGGGGCGGGCCGAAGCCTCGTTGCCTTACGTTCTGACCATGATCGGCTTTGCGCTGGGGAACATGTGGCTGGGGCAACTGGTCGATCGGCTGGGTGTGACCAAAGCGTTGATCGGAGCGGCCGTGCTCAGCACCGTCAGCTATGTGCTGGCAACCCTAGCGCCGAACATGGTCATGCTGTCGCTAGCACATCTGTTGGTGGGACTAGGCACCTCGATCGGGTTTGGTCCGCTGATCGCTGATATCTCGCACTGGTTCATGAAGCGGCGCGGCATTGCCGTGGCACTGGTGGCCAGCGGCAACTACCTGTCGGGCGCGATCTGGCCCACCCTTCTGTCCGATATTCTGGCGCGCGACGGCTGGCAGCAGGTCTATCTGACGCTGGCTCTAATAACTCCGGTGATCGTCATCCCCCTGTCCCTGTTGCTGCGCCGTCAGGTTCCGGCCGAGGCGCATCAGACCGCAGCCGCGAGCGCCAGCATCAAGGCAAGCAGCGTCGGGATCTCGCCGCGCGCGTTGCAATACATTCTGGGTCTGGCCGGGATCGGGTGTTGCGTTGCGATGTCGATGCCGCAGGTCCATATCGTCTCGTATTGCGTCGGGCTGGGCTATGGGCCCGCCGTCGGGGCCGAGATGCTGTCACTGATGTTGCTAGGCGGCGTGGTCAGCCGCGTGATTTCCGGGATGGTGGCCGACAAGCTGGGCGGGCTGATGACCCTGCTGATCGGGTCAATACTGCAATGCATCGCTCTGTTTCTGTTCCTGCCTTATGACGGGATGGTTTCGCTTTACATCATCAGCCTCATGTTCGGGTTAGCACAGGGTGGGATCGTACCCAGCTATGCGCTGGTTGTGCGCGAATACATGCCTCCGCAAGAGGCCGGAGCCCGCGTGGGCTTTGTCATGATGATGACCATCATGGGGATGGCTCTGGGCGGCTGGATGTCGGGCTGGATTTACGACGTAACCGGAAATTATCAATTGGCCTTTATCAACGGCATTCTCTGGAACGGGCTGAACATCGCAATCCTGCTGATGTTGCTGAAGCGCTCGCGCCCCCGCAGGCAGGAGGTCATGGCATGACCCAAGTAACACGACGCGCCGTACTGGCAGGTTTGGCTGTACTGACCCTTGCGGGTTCAGCACTGGCTGCGCCGCGCACGTACCAATTGGTGCCGGATGGAACATCGGTCGATTTCACCTTTGACCTTTCCGGCATCTCACAATCCGGCACCATGCCCATCGAATCCGCCGACATTCGGATCGACCTGAACGACCTGCTGAACAGCCGTGTGGACGTGATCCTGAACGTCGCCAAAGCGCGGACCAAGCTGCCATTCGCCCGCAAACCCATGCTGAGCGAGAGCGTCCTGGATGCCGAAGGGTTTCCGACCATCCATTTTGTGTCAACAAGCGTACAACTTGGTGAAAGCGGCCGCATCTCTCAGGGCGCCAAGATCAGCGGGGATTTGACCGTTCGTGGCGTCACCCGCCCAATCGAGTTGAAAGCTGATTTATTCCGACCTCCGGGCAGTGCCGCTGACAATCTGGACGATCTGTCCATCCGCCTGACCGGAGAGTTGAACCGGCACGATTTCGGAGCGTCAGGCTATGCTGATCTGGTACAGGACACCGTAGGCTTGGACATCCGGGCGGAAATCCAACGCTCACAATAGCAAAAAAACGACGCGTCAAGGTCGATAAGCTGCGCGCATCTCGCTGCGGATGTCCCAAGGTGGTATCGTTATGCGCACGATGATTTCTTTTGCCGCCCTGTTTCTTTCGGTTATTTTGCTGCAGTTATCGACCGGCGGCGTGGGGCCGCTTGACGCCATCTCGGGACTGACGCTGGACTTTTCAACCGAGCAGATTGGTATGCTCGGATCGTCGCATTTCATTGGCTTTTTTGTGGGTTGCTGGTGGGCGCCTCGTCTGATGGGCAGCGTGGGGCATTCCCGCGCCTTTGCTGTCTGTACGGCATTGGGCGCGATGGGGTTGCTGGGGCATACTCTGACAGAAAACCCGAACGTCTGGGCCGTGCTACGGATCGCGTCAGGCACCTGTGTCGCTGGGTGCTATACAGTGATCGAGGCCTGGCTGAACGCCAAGGTCACCAACGAGTCGCGTGGCCGTGTCATGGGCAGTTACCGCATCGCCGATCTGGGCGCGTCGCTCTGTGCCCAGTTGATCATCGCTGTGCTGCCGCCCGCATCTTATGTCTCATACAACTTGCTGGCCATTTTATGCTGTGCCTCGCTGTTGCCGCTGACCTTGACCAAGGCGAGCCAACCTAAAACGCCCGACGCCCCTCGCCTGCGTCCTAAACTGGCATGGCGCAGTTCACCATTGGCTGTGGCGGGCGTGATCGTCGCGGCGCTCAGTTCGGCATCCTTCCGCATGGTCGGGCCGGTCTATGGGCAAGAGGTCGGACTTGGCGTCGACCAGATTGCTTTCTTTCTGGCGTCCTTCGTTCTGGGCGGGGCATTGGCGCAATACCCGGTAGGTTGGTTGGCAGACAAGTATGACCGTCGCTGGGTGTTGATCTGGCTGTCTGCCGCAGCGGTCCTGAGTTGCGGCATCACGATGGCAGCCGGTGGGGCAGGAACAATAGGCGTGATGCTGGCTGCGGGGATCTTTGGATTGACGACTTTCCCGATCTTTTCCGTCTCGTCTGCGCACGCAAACGACTTTGCCACAACCGAAGAACGGGTCGAGCTTTCTGCCGCATTGATGTTCTGGTTTGCGCTGGGTGCGATTGCGTCACCCTATGTATCGTCTAACCTGATTCAGCAGTTCGGCCCCGGCGCGTTGTTTGCTTTTGTTGCTTTGGGTCATGTATTCCTGATCGCGTTTGGCCTAGCACGAATGCGGTCGCGTCCGACACCGGATGAGCGAACAAACTATGTCTACGCTCCGCGAACATCCTTCACGATTGGGCGGCTGTTGAAACGGTCACGTGAGGCCGACAAAAACAGCCCCTGAACCGGTCGAATTGAGTTAACAAATAACAACACACGCAAAAGCCGGGCTTTTGCTGCCCGGTTACATAAGGTAGACGGGCGCGCAGACAGTTACGTGGACACGCAAAATGGCTCGGATTCTCATCACCTCGGCGATACCCTACATCAACGGGATCAAGCACCTCGGCAACCTGATCGGCTCGCAGCTGCCGGCTGATCTGTACGCGCGCTATCAGCGTGGCCGCGGGAATGAGGTGATGTTCCTGTGTGCCACCGACGAACACGGAACCCCGGCGGAACTCGCCGCCGCCAAGGCGGGTAAGCCTGTGGCCGAATACTGCGCCGAGATGCATGGCGTTCAGGCCGATATCGCAAACCGGTTCGGACTGAGCTTTGATCACTTTGGCCGGTCGTCCAGCGATCAGAACAAGCACCTGACCCAGCATTTCGCGGGCAAACTGGACGAGGCCGGGCTGATCCGTGAGGTCAGCGAAAAACAGGTCTATTCCAACGCCGATGGCCGGTTCCTGCCCGACCGCTATATCGAGGGCACCTGCCCCAATTGCGGCTATGACCGCGCACGCGGCGATCAGTGTGAGAACTGTACCAAACAGTTGGACCCCACCGACCTGATCGAGCCGCGCAGCGCGATCAGTGGTTCGACTGATCTTGAGGTCCGCGAGACCAAGCACCTGTATCTGCGTCAATCCGCGATGAAAGATCAGCTGGATGCGTGGATCGACAGCAAAGCTGACTGGCCAATCCTGACCACCTCGATTGCCAAGAAATGGTTGCATGACGGAGACGGCCTGCAGGATCGTGGTATCACCCGCGATCTGGACTGGGGCGTTCCGGTCAAGAAAGGCGATCAGGACTGGCCGGGAATGGAAGGCAAAGTCTTCTATGTCTGGTTCGACGCGCCGATCGAATATATCGCCTGTGCCAAGGAATGGGCCGATGCCAGTGGAAAACCGGATGCCGAGTGGGAACGCTGGTGGCGCACCGACAAAGGCGCAGATGACGTGCGCTATGTGCAGTTCATGGGCAAAGATAACGTGCCTTTCCATACGCTCAGCTTCCCGGCCACCATTCTGGGATCAGGCGAGCCGTGGAAGATGGTCGATCACCTGAAATCCTTCAACTATCTGAACTATGATGGCGGCCAGTTCTCGACCTCTCAGGGTCGTGGCGTGTTTATGGATCAGGCTCTTGAGATCCTGCCCGCCGATTACTGGCGCTGGTGGCTGCTGAGCCATGCGCCCGAAAGCAGCGACAGCGAGTTCACATGGGAAAATTTCCAGCAGTCGGTGAACAAGGACCTGGCCGACGTGCTGGGCAACTTTGTCAGCCGGATCACCAAGTTCTGCCGTTCGAAATTTGGTGAGGCAGTGCCTGAGGGTGGCGTTTTTGGTGAGCGTGAACAAGAGCTTATCGCAGAGCTCACCCGCCGGGTCCGAGCCTATGAAGGTTTTATGGAATCAATGGAGGTCCGCAAATCAGCGCAAGAACTGCGTGCGATTTGGGTCGCGGGCAACGAATACCTGCAATCCGCAGCGCCGTGGTCAACCTTCAAGGAAGACCCGGCACAGGCTGCCGCACAAGTACGCCTTGGTCTGAACCTGATCCGACTGTACGCCGTGTTAAGCGCACCGTTCATCCCGATCACCTCGGCTCGGATGCTGAGCGCGATGAACACGCTGGACACCGATTGGCCAGAAGACATCGCAGCCGCGTTGAACGCCCTGCCCGCTGGTCATGAATTTGCTGTTCCAGATGTTCTTTTCGCCAAGATTACGGATGAACAGCGCGAAGACTGGCAAACTCGTTTTGCGGGCACCCGCGACTGACGGTTCACGACATCACAAGAACACAGGGGGCCTTGATGGCCCCTTTTTCGTTTAGGGTCGCCTCAATTCGGCGCATCAGTGAGTAAATATAAGGATCATCAGCATAATTTCCGCAACCAAAAGCCGGGTCGCAGCGCTCAACATGCTTGAGAAATCAACTTAAAACCGCCATCCTCACAGAGAGTTTAGTCGACTCGGCCGCCCTGCAAGTGCCGAGGCGCGTAAAGTTTACTTCAGTGAGGCGATTGCAATGCCCCTTTCACAGACGATTTCCAGACTCTGCCTATCCAGCGTGACGCCGGCTTTCGTGCGGCGCGCGACAGCGGCGGCTTTGATCGGGGTGGCATCAACAGCCACGGCGCAAGACCAAAGCGAAGCCCCGCCGCCTAAGGTTTCTATTGCTGCGGCTTACACTCAGGAAATAACCGAGGAAGCGACGTTTATCGGCCGCGCCGAGGCGCTGGACAAAGCCGATATTGTTGCCCGCGTCGGTGGTTTTCTGGACAGCCAGAACGTCGAAGACGGGGCTTTGGTAAAGGAAGGCGATCTGCTGTTCACTATTGAACCCGACCTTTACCAAGCGACATTGGATGCCAGAAATGCCGATCTGGACCGGGCGCAGGCCAATCTGGAACTGGCCAAGGTGGAGCTCGCACGTAAACAGGAATTGTACGAGCGTGACGCGACCCCGGAATCTGAACGCGACATTGCCCGCGCCAACGAACTGGTGGCCGAAGCCGAGGTCAAGTCCGCGCAGGCCGCGATTAAACAAGCCAAACTTGATCTCAGCTATACGGAAATCCACGCTCCCTTTGACGGACGTATCGGTCGCGCTACGACAAGTGTCGGGGATGTTGTTGGGCCGAATAACCCGCCGCTAGTGAATATCGTCAGCGAAGCCCCGATCTATGTGAATTTTTCGCTGAACGAAAAGGAATTCACGTCGGTTCTGCAAGCGGTGGGTGAAAACGCCGCCTCGCTTGCGGAAAGCAATAAAAGCCCAGTGGTGAAAGTTGTCCTGCCCAACGGGACCGAACTGGATGAGGAAGGTACAATCGTCTTTGTCGACAACCGAATAGACCCGCTGACCGGGGCGATCAGGGTGCGCGCTCAATTCGACAACGCCAAGCGTCTGATCGTCGATGGTGCATTCTTAAGCGTACAGATCGAGGCATTGAAACCAACGACTGAGGTGTTGATCCCGCAAGCCGCTTTGCAGCGCGATCAGCGTGGTGACTTTGTTCTGGTGGTGAATGACCAGCAGATGGTTGAACAGCGTTACATCACCACAGGCACGACCGTAGAGACAGCGATCATTGTAAAGGATGGTCTGCGTGAAGGTGAAAGCGTGATCGTTGAGGGCCTCCAGCGGGTGCGTCCCGGCGTGGCTGTAGATGCTGTAGTCGCCTCTCAGCAGCCGGGAGAATAAAGAATGTTCTCTGCCCTGTTCATTAGCCGGCCCAAGCTGGCACTTGTTATTTCGTTGGTGCTGACCATCATGGGCGGTATCGGCTATCTGGTTCTGCCGGTTGCGCAATTTCCTGACATCACACCGCCCGTGGTCAGCGTTTCGACCACGTACACCGGCGCCAATGCCGAAACCGTAGAAAACACCGTCGCCGCGCCGATCGAGGCTCAGGTCAATGGTGTGGACGACATGATCTATATGACGTCGACTTCATCGGATAACGGCTCCTACTCGTTGAATGTCACATTCGAGGTCGGCACCGACCCCGATATCGCATCTGTCAACGTGCAGAACCGCGTGGCGCAAGCGATGTCGTCGTTGCCGACGGAAGTGACCGCGTCCGGTGTCGTGACCCAAAAAGCATCCACCAATATGCTGCTGTTGGTGACGCTGACGTCGCCAAACGGGACATATGACAGTGTTTTCCTCTCCAACTATGCCTCAATCAATCTCAAAGACGCGCTGGCGCGGGTTCAGGGGGTTGGTAAGGCGGATGTACTGACCAATCTGGAATACGCGATGCGGATCTGGATGGACCCTGACAAAATGGCCGGCCTGTCCATCACACCCGGCGACGTGATCAGCGCCATTCGTGAACAAAACGTCGAGGTTTCGGCAGGCTCAATCGGCGCACCTCCGGTGCCTGAAGGGCAAACGTTTCAATATACCATCAAAACCAAGGGACGCCTGACATCCGCCAACGAATTCGGTGAGATTGTCATTCGCACCGGAGATGCAGGCGCCATCGTGCGTGTCAAAGACATCGCCCGGGTCGAGCTTGGGGCACAGTACTACGCCGCTTCGGGCTATTTCCAAAGCGTACCTGCGACGGTCATCGGCATCTATCAGGCGCCGGGCGCAAATGCGCTGGCTGTTTCGGAACGGGTGCAGGCTGAACTTGACCGGCTGTCTCGGTCATTCCCGACAGATGTAGAATATGCTGTGCCGTTCAATACCACCGACTTTGTTGAACAATCGCTGAACGATGTGGTTTCCACCCTGATCCTGACATTCATTTTGGTGATCTCGGTGGTGTTTGTCTTTCTTGGCAGTTGGCGAGCAACCATCATTCCAGCGGTCGCAATCCCCGTGTCTTTGATCGGGACCTTTGCCTTCTTACTCCTATTTGGAATGTCCCTGAACACGATTTCGCTGTTCGCCTTGGTTTTGGCCATCGGGATCGTGGTCGATGACGCCATTGTGGTGGTCGAAAACGTCGAGCGTATCATCGCAGAAGAAGGCCTGCCTCCGGCCGAGGCGACCCGCAAGGCGATGGGCCAGATCACCGGTCCCGTCATCGCGACAACGCTGGTTCTTTTGGCGGTTTTCGTCCCCGTGACCTTCATGCCCGGCATCTCGGGGCGGCTCTACTCGCAGTTCGCCGTGACGATCTCAACCGCGGTTGTGATCTCATCGATCAACGCATTGACGCTGTCGCCCGCGCTTTGTGGTCTTGTGCTGCGCGCACGATCTGGTCCACCGACAGGGTTGCTGGCTGTGTTCGAGCGGTTCATCGGTTCGGTACGTTCGGGCTATGTCGCCATCGTACGCCGGTTGCTGATCCTGCCGATCGTTGCGCTGGGGATCATCGTAGCTTTGGCGATGGGGACCGGGACAATCATGTCCAAAACCTCCAGCGGGTTCCTGCCGCTTGAAGACAACGGCTACTTGTTCGTCGATGTGCAATTGCCCGATGCGGCAACTCTGGAACGTACCGAAGTTGTAACCAAGCGCGTGGATGACCAAATCCGGGAAATTCCGGGTGTGGCCAACACGGTTCTGATTAACGGCTTCTCGATCCTGAACGGGACGTCAACCAACGGTGCCGCGATCTTTGTGAACCTCGACAACTGGGACGAACGTCAGGAAGACGACCTGAGCGCAAATGCCATTCTGGAGAAGGTGCTGGCCATTGCATATGGCGAAACCGCTGCATCCATCGTAGCCTTTAACCCACCCCCCATTCAGGGCCTTGGCAACTCGGCCGGGGTCGAGATGGAGGTCCAGCAAACCGGTGGGGGTACTCCTCAGGACCTAGCCTCGGCCGTTGGCTCTTTCGTCTATGCCGCGAACCAGCGCCCCGAGATTGGGCAAGCTTACACGACCTTCCGGGCAAACGTGCCGCAGCTGTTCGTCGATCTGGACCGTGAAAAGGCCAAGACACTGCAAGTGTCAGTCGCCGAAGTGTTCCAGACCATGCAAGCGCAATTGGGATCCTACTACGTCAATGACTTCAACCTGTTCGGACGGGTGTATCGTGTGATGATCCAAGCCGATGGGACGTATCGGGACAATGTCGACGATATCTCAAACCTGTATGTTCGGTCGCAAAAAGGCGAAATGGTTCCTCTGGGCACTCTGATCGACGTTGAAAACGTACTCGGCCCGGTTTTGCTGAAACGTCACAACCTGTTCCGTTCGGCCACGGTCACGGCTGTCCCGGCCGAGGGGCTATCGACCGGCGACGCCATCTCTGTCATGACCGAAGAATCTGCGAGCGCCCTGCCCCCCGGATACGCGTTTGAATGGACCGGTACGGCCCAGCAGCAGCTGGCCTCGGGCGGTCTGGTGATCGTGATCCTTGGACTGGCGATCTTGTTCGGATACCTGTTCCTTGTCGGACAATACGAAAGCTGGTCGCTTCCAGTTTCCATTCTGCTGTCTGTGATTGTCGCGCTTTTCGGAGCGGTTGCTGCCGTGGCTATCGTAGGCAGCGACATCAACCTATATACGCAGATCGGGATGATCATGCTTGTAGGGCTGGCGTCTAAGAACGGCATCCTCATCGTGGAATTCGCGATGGAACAGCGTGCCAAAGGACTATCAATCAAAGAAGCCGCCGCCGAAGCTGCCCATCAGCGTTTCCGCGCGGTGATGATGACAGCGCTGTCTTTCCTTTTGGGGGTCGTTCCACTCTTGGCCGCTAACGGAGCAGGTGCAGCCAGCCAGAAAGCGATCGGTGTGGCTGTGTTCGGCGGAATGCTGGCCGCTACCCTAATCGGCGTGATCCTCGTTCCAGTTCTCTACGCCCTGCTGCAAGGCTTGCGAGAATGGTTAAAAGGCATCAAGGATGACCCTGACCCCGCTGAGGAAACCGCCTGAACCCAAAAGCCCCGCCATTTAAGCGGGGCTTTTTTCTAGCGATTTTCGATCCAGTCTTGGATGTGGGCGATCTGATCCCGCGTCAGTCTTAGGCCCAGTTTATTGCGCCGCCAGACGATGTCTTCGGCGCTGCGCGCGTATTCCTTCTCGACCAGCCACACCAGCTCTTTCGAAGTCAGATTCGCGCCGAAATCCTCTCCCAAATCCTCGGTGATTTGCGCGTCACCCAGAATTGCACGAGCCTCGGTGCCATACGCGCGAACCAAGCGTTCTGCCCATGCCCTATCCAGAAAGGCATAATCAGCTTCCAAACCTGCTATCAAATCCTGCACACCATCAACGGGAAAGTCACCTCCTGGCAGGGACACACTAGCCGTCCATGGCCCCGGCAGATCAGAGAAATGCTCTGCCACCTTCTCCATCGCGCTTTCAGCCAGCCGTCGATAGGTGGTGATTTTCCCCCCGAACACGTTCAAAACCGGGGCACCACCTGTCGCATCGACCTTAAGCGTATAATCACGGGTCGCAGCAGTGGCGCTGCTGGCCCCATCGTCATACAATGGCCGCACGCCGGAATAGGTCCAGACGATGTCGTCACGCGTGATCGGCTGCTCGAAATACTTCGTCGCGAAGGTGCAGAGGTATTCTTGCTCGACCTCGGTGCAGACTGGCGGCTCTGATGGATTGGGGTGGTCCTGATCAGTGGTTCCAATCAGGGTAAAATCCCTCTCATACGGTATGGCAAAGATGATGCGGCCATCTTCGCCCTGAAAGAAGTAACATTTATCGTGGTCAAACAGCCTGCGCGTTACAATATGACTGCCTCGGACCAGACGAACCCCCTCACGAGAGTTCACACGTATCTTGGTCTGTATGATATCCCCGACCCACGGCCCACCCGCATTGATCAACATCTTCGCGCGGACGACGCGGGTTTCATCGGTCCCTGTTTCGCGGATCGTGACGTGCCAAAGGTCCGCAACACGTTCGGCCGAAAGAACCTCGGTCCGCACCATGATATTTGCACCTCGGGCTTCGGCGTCACGGGCGTTCAATACAACCAGCCGGGAATCTTCGATCCAGCAGTCCGAGTATTCATAGGCCGTTTCAAACTTGTCTTTCAGCGGGGCACCTTCAGGCGCAGATCGCAGATCCAATGAGGAGGTACCGGGCAATATCTTGCGCCCTCCAAGGTGGTCATACATGAACAAGCCTAGCCGGATCAGCCAGGCCGGACGACGCCCCCGCATCCACGGCATTATGGTGCTTAAAAGCCGCGAAGTCGGCGTATCCGAGTCGAACCGCATGTCCTCGTGATACGGCAGAACGAAGCGCATCGGCCAACTGATATGCGGCATCGCACGCAGCAGTGTTTCGCGTTCAATCAGCGCCTCGCGTACAAGGCGGAATTCGAAGTACTCCAAATATCGCAAACCACCATGAAACAACTTGGTCGAGGCTGACGAAGTGGCCGACGCCAGATCGTTCATCTCGGCCAAGGTTACCGACAATCCGCGCCCGGCCGCGTCGCGGGCAATGCCACAACCATTGATCCCTCCGCCGATAATGAAAAGGTCGGCCACATCGTCTGTTTGCACTGTCATACCCGGTGAGTCCCGATGTTGAAAATCTGCGGCCATTAACCCGGTGAGACCTTGGGTCGTCAACGATATTTTTCGTTTATGTTCGTTTTAGCTCGTTCTTATTTGTCGCATTTCTGCACAAATTGCACATTCACCTGTTTCAAAGGTTGATATTATTCAAAAAGAGAAGAAAACCGAAAAAACATTCCAACCGGAGGATCACGTGTCCCTTTCGTTTCGACAATCCGATATTCTGGAAATCGCCAAGCAAGATGGCCGTGTCGCGGTTGAAGACCTTGCCGCGCGTTTTGAGGTCACTGTTCAGACCATCCGACGTGACCTGTCCGATCTTGCGGACATGGGGAAATTGGACCGCGTTCACGGTGGCGCCGTGTTGCGGTCCGGCGTGTCAAACATCGGCTACGAGGATCGACGCGCCCTAAATGCCGAGATCAAGACCCGGATCGCGCAGTCCTGCGCGCGCGACATTCCAGACGGTGCATCGGTGTTCATGAACATCGGAACCTCGACCGAGGCGGTCGCGCGCCAACTTTTGTCTCACAAAGACCTCATGGTGGTGACGAACAACATGAACGTGGCCAACATACTTGTCGAAAACCCACACTGTCAGATCGTGGTTGCAGGTGGCGTGCTGCGCCGGTCGGACGGAGGGCTGATTGGCAACCTTACGACCTCGACGATCGAGCAATTCAAATTTGACTACGCTGTGATCAGTTGCTCTGCGCTTGACGCCGAGGGCGACTTGCTGGATTTCGACTTTCAAGAGGTCCATGTAAGTCAAACGATCATAGCACAGGCGCGGCATGTCATGCTTGCGGCAGACAATTCGAAATTCCAGCGCTCAGCACCAGCGCGCATCGCATCCCTGTCTGATGTGGATGTCTTCTATACCGATGCTCAGCTACAACGCAGCTTGGTCCAGAAATGCGCTGACTGGGGCACGCGATTGGAAATCTGCACATGACCTCCACTTTAGGCGAACTTTGACCGTCAAGTTCTTGCCAGACGCGAGCTAAGCTGACAATATTTAAACATATTGCAATTCTTATGATTAGAGGGGTGCGAGACATGATCGCACTACTATTCGCGCTGCTTACAACAGCTATAGGGCTGATCTACTATCGGATGAAAAAGGCTGCCAACGCGGTTTTTTTCGTAACCCTGGCGCTGAGCGTCTACTGGTTCCGTTATCACGCGACCAGTCAACTGACCATTCAGCTTTAGGAGACGGCAGTGACACCCGAACTGTCTCGCAGCCTAAACGCGATTGGGGCCCTAGCGGTTAGCCTGATACTGTTGCTGGCTTTCGTTTATCAGTTAGCCTTGTACGAACTGCCCTGCCCTTTATGCCTGTTGCAGCGCGTGGGTTTCATGGCGGTCGGGGTCGGATTAGCGCTAAACCTGATACACGGCGCGCAACCGCAACATTATGCGCTAATGCTGATCTCGGCGCTGTTTGGGATCAGTGTTTCGATCCGACAGATCTTTCTGCACATCGTACCGGGAACCGGCCATTACGGGTCGCCGGTTCTCGGCTATCACTACTACACCTGGGCCGCGATCTGCTTTTTCCTGATCCTGCTGGGAACCGCCATTATGCTGTTGTTTTCGCGCCAATACACCGACGTTTCAAATGAGCAACCCCGATTTGGCGGCAATATATTGGCAAAAGTCGCGTTCTTTACCCTATTGGGCCTCGGAGCTCTAAACACAGTGTCGGCCCTGCTGGAATGTGGTCCCGGTATCTGCGCTGACCCTCCGACAAGCTATAAATTGATTGACGAAGTGGATGCTAACAAATGAGGATGGGTCAACCTTCCCATAAGGAGGCACGAGCATGGGATTATTGGAGCAGCCACTAGGCTACTATGACTACCTGACATTTGTCGCGCTCATTTTGCTGCTGGCTGCAGTGATGGCACTGTTTTTGTTCATCATGGGACTGCCAGGGCGCATTGCTATCAAGCGCAACCACCCCCATGCCGAGGCCGTTAAGATCATGGGGTGGATGGGGTTTCTGGCGATCGTGCCTTGGGTTCACGCGTTTATCTGGGCCTTCCACGATGGCACCACTGTCGATATCCGCCGTATGCCCGACGACGAACGCGATGCGGTGCGCAAGGAAATCAAACGGTTAGGCGGAACTCTGACCGAAGAATACCGCGACACGCTGGATCCTGAAGACAGTCAGAAAAGCTAAGGCCAAAGGAACTCTCACACTATGTTTGTCGCCCTGGGCATTACGCTTTTTTACCTCATTTTTGTTTGGCTGATCTTTTTCAAACTGAAATGGCTCAAATTCAATATCGCCTGGGGTATCGTCTCGTTCTGGGTAGGGGCGCATCTGCTGTTGATCTTTCTGGTGGCCCTGCGGTTCTTTCAGCCGTTTTCCATCGACAGCCATGTGATCCGCTCGACAATTCAGATCGTCCCCCGCCTGACGCAACCGACCATCCTGACCGAGGTACTGGTCGAGCCGAATACGCAGGTCAAAAAAGGCGATCCACTCTATCGCTTTGACGATACTGTCTTTTCGCTTGAGGTCGATGAAGCCAAAGCGCAGTTAGTCGCTGCCCAGCAAAACGCGAAAATTTTGGAACAGGACGTGATCGTCGCCGCCGAAAATGTCGAGCGCGCAAACGCGCAGCTGGCTTATGCACTGACGCAGCAGACCCGCTATGAAAACCTGGTGCCCGCAGGTGGCGCACGGCAGGATGAGCTGGACCGCTGGAATGAACAGGTGACCGAGGATCAGGCCCAGATCAAAGAGGCCGAGGCCAATCTGGAAAAAGCCCAACTGGCGCTGGATTCCCAAATTAACGGGGTCAACACAGGCATTCTGCAAGCGCAAGCGCAGCTGGACAAAGCGCAGTATTTCTTGGACAACACGACGATTTACGCCCCTGAAGACGGCATGATCGTCTCGCAGCAGGCACGTCCTGGCATGGTTGTGGGGGAAATCCGGCTGGGCGCTATTGCCAGTTTCGTCACCAAGGATAATCCTTATATCTTGGCCACTTACCGCCAACAGAACCTGAAATTCGTTGAACCGGGGCAAGAGGTTGAGGTGGCACTGGACCTTTATCCCGGTGAAATCCTCACCGGCAAGGTCGAGGCGATCTGGTGGGCCACTCGTCAGGGGCAATACCTACCTTCGGGCCGCCTGCCCGGCTTTGAGCTGCCCAAGCTGCCGGGCCGCATTGCGGTGCAAATCTCGGTCGATATTCCTGATGGTCACACCTTCCCCGCAGGCGGCCACGCGGCGGTCGCGATCTATACCGGTCAGGGCAAAAGCTTTGAGTTCCTGCGGCGCATCAACATTCGCCTATACTCATTTGCGAACTTCATCCGCCCGCTGGATATCTGAGGACATAGCGCATGAAACGAACCCGCCTGACCCGCCAGATGATGGGCACCGCGCTATGCGCCGCCCTTTTGGTCGGATGCGCACCGGTGGGGCCGGATTTTGTGCGCCCGAACTCTCCGGTCGTGAAGGAATGGATCGAGGTTAACAGCCCCAGTGTCGGCCCCAGCGGTTTGACCTCGCGCAGCGCGCCCGTGGTCAAATGGTGGGAGACATTCAATGACCCCACTCTCAACAGGTTGATCAACGAGGCCTATGCCCAAAACCTCGACCTGCAGGTTGCCGGGGCTCGCGTGTTGCAAGCCCGAGCGCAGTTGGGCATCGCATTTGGCGAGTTGTACCCGCAATCACAAGCCATCGGCGCCTCGATCGAGCGGCGTCAGGTCAGCGAAAACCTCGGCCCGATTGCCGATATTCGCGAGATCATCCCGCTGGACACCGAATTTTCAACATCGCAAGCCGGGTTTGACGCGCAGTGGGAACTGGACGTCTGGGGCCAGCAACGGCGCGGCGTGCAGGCGGCGCGGTCCAATCTTGCGTTGCAGGTGGCCAATTATGATGATGCGCTGGTGACGCTGACGGGCGATGTGGCCGCGCTCTATGTCAATATTCGCGCCCTGCAGGAGTCGTTGGCGATCGCACGGGACAATATCCAGCTTCAACAGGAATCGGCCGACCTGACCCAGTTGCGCTTCAACAATGGCGTCACGACCGAATTGGACGTCCAGGAATCCACGGCCCTTTTGAACAACACCAAGGCGCTGGTGCCCGCGCTGGAAAGCGATCTGCAACAGACCAAGAATGCGCTGGCTGTTCTGCTGGGCACGACACCGTCGCGCATGACCACTCTGTTGGGCAATTCCGGGCGTATCCCCACGGCCCGGTCAAACGTCGCTGTGGGTGTTCCGGCCGAACTGCTACGCCGCCGTCCCGATGTGCGCGCAGCGGAACTGGCCGCAGCCACACAATCGGCGCAGGTTGGGATCGCGATCGCAGACCTGTATCCGCAATTTATCCTGTCAGGCTCGATCGGCGTGCAGGCGTCCGGTGGGCGTGACCTGTTCACATCAGCCAGTTCAACCGGTCTGGCCAATGCGGGCGTGGTGTGGAACGTACTGAACTATGGGCGGATCAAGAACAATGTCCGCGCGCAGGACGCCGCCTATCAAGCGTTGATCGCGAATTATCAGAACACCGTACTGACCGCCTATTCCGAGGTTGAAAGCGCCATGGTCGCTTATACCCAATCGCGCAAGCAGGTAGGGTTTTATGAAAACAGCGTCGCCGCCTCGCGCCGCGCAGCCGAGATTGCGGTCGACCAATACCAGGACGGCATCGTGGATTATTCCCGCATCCTGAACACGCAGACGGCATTGCTGAATTCGCAAGCCAATCTGATCGAGGCACGCCAGCAGGTGTCCAGCAATCTGGTCGCTGTTTACAAAGGTCTGGGCGGCGGCTGGCAGATCCGGCAAACTCAGGAATTCCTGCCTGAAACGGTACTAGCTGAAATGGCCTATCGCACCGATTGGGGCGACCTGTTGGAACAAGACCCCACGCGCGCCAGCCTGAACTAAGTGCTATTTCGTCAGCCCTCGCAACCCGCCCGAGATCAGGATGTTCACTTCGTACAAGATGCGCGGAGCCGCCAGCCCACCGGGGCTGGCCAGATAATTCGGGCTCCATTCCGGGTCAAATTTCTG
Source organism: Ruegeria sp. HKCCD7628 (assembly GCF_057221005.1). Taxonomy (NCBI): domain Bacteria; kingdom Pseudomonadati; phylum Pseudomonadota; class Alphaproteobacteria; order Rhodobacterales; family Roseobacteraceae; genus Ruegeria; species Ruegeria sp. HKCCD7628. The sequence goes on along the minus strand of NZ_JBWVBA010000003.1, from coordinate 287,732 downwards.
TTTGAAACTGCGCAACCCTTCGAAGTGATAGAATTGCTCACCATGTTCATAGACAAACCCACCGACGCGATTCCAGAATGACGCCAGTTGCCGGTTCTCGATCCCTGAAAACGGTGCAGCCCCCAATGAGAACCACTGGAACCCCTGCTCGGCACCCCATGCCATCATCTCGGCAAATAGCGCGTCCATGACGAAGCTGGCGCTGTCAGGTTCATATCGCATCAGGTCCAGTGACAGCTCCGATTTATGGCCGCCCTGAAACAGGTTGGCAAAGGCCACGATCCGCCCGCCTCCGCTTTCACGCAGCACGGCGTGGTCGAAATAGGACAGATAGTCGTCATCGAATCCCCCAAGCGCGAACCCCTTCTCCTCTCCGGCCTTCTGGGCCAGCCAGTCATCCGAGATTTTCCGCAGCTCCGGCAGAATCGGGGCAAGGTCTTCCTTGCGAATGATCTCAAAGACATAGCCCTCACGCTCAGCTCGGTTTTTCGCCTGCCGGAACCGTTTGCGCGATTTACCATCCAGCGAGAAATCCTTGAGTGGCACGCGGGCGACCTCACCGATTTTCAGGATCGACAGGCCAAGATCCAGAAAGGTCGGCAGGTATTTCGTCGAGACGCTGTAGAACGCGCACAGCTTACATTCGCGATCCGCCATCTCGCGCAACTGCCAGATCAGTTGCTGCCCGGCTTTTTCATCGCCCACCGGCTCGCCCTTGGTTATCAGTGCGTTGCCGGTATCGGCATAGGCCAGAAACGCGCTGTCATCGGGGGCGATCAGGAACTGCTTGTCCCCAGTCAGGGAAATCTGCGCCTCGGTATCCTCGCTCTCCATCACCAACCGTTCAACAACTGCGGGGATCTCGGTGAGTTCCGGCACAGGAATTTCGCGTCCGAACAGAGAGGTCACGGCCACGACCCCAAGGATTAATGCCACCACAAGACTAGAGCGCAAAAACCGCGAGGCGTCGCCGTTCCACGCGAATTCCCACCATAGGGCATTCTGATATTCGACATGGGAATAGGCAAACAGACCGATCCAGAAAATCACGGCCAACAGGGCCATGACGCTGACCAGCCACGGAATATTCAAACGAAAAATCGACGCGCCGCTTACCCGATAAAAGGCATCGCGGAACATGGCCAGCACCCCAATCGTGGCCAACATGCTGATCGCTTCATGCGTATCCAACCCTTTCGCAATCGAGGCCCCAAAGCCGGCCACCATAAGCAACATCGCAACCACCCACGCGCGGTACAGCTTGCGGAACAGGCCGCGCGACACCAGCAATAGCAATACGCCCACCGCGCTACCGACCAGATGCGATGCCTCAACAAATGACAGCGGCAGGACATCCCGCAAAACCCCAAGGTTCTCACTGCTGGCTGGCAGAGCACCAGACACCAGCAAAATGACACCTGCAACCGCAGCAACGCCGGCTGCGACCATTGGAACGATGGGTCGGATAACGCGATACACCCACGTGGCGGCACCTGTGATGTGGTGCCGGTGGCTCAGCGCCGAGGCGACCGCAATCGAGAGGCTGGCGATCACGAAGGGCAGAAACGTGTAAACCAGACGGTACAGCAGCAATGCGGCGATCACATCCGAACGGCCCGAGGCCCCCAAACCCGCGATCATGGTGGCCTCAAACGCGCCGATACCGCCGGGAGCGTGGCTGACAATCCCGACTGCGATTGCCGCAATGAATATGGTGAAAAAATACGGAAAACCGACGCCCAGATCACTGGGCATCAACGTATAAAGCACCATCGACGCACCAAACAAATCCCCCAGCGCAGCAAGCGTCAGAAGACTGGCCAATTTGCCGTTGGGCAGGTTGAAGCCTACGCCCCCATAGGCCAGACGTCGCCCACCATTGGCAAGCCACAGGAACAGACCCAGCAATGCGGCAAGCATACACAGGCCGATCACCGTTTCGGTTGTGTCACTTATCGGAATAACCTTGGATATCCCATCAGGATGCAGTGTCAAAAGGATGCCCAGAAGAAGCACCATGCCTGACCAGAAGGCGATCCACGAGGTCGCGATGACCCCCGCAACCCTGCTCAGATCCAGACCCAAAGATGCATAAATCCGATACCGGATCGCGGTCCCTGTAATATAAGAGAACCCTAGGCAGTTCGACACTGCGTATCCGCAAGCCCCGGCCATTCCCGCCACTGGCAACGGCACTTCGCCATCCGCTACGCTTTGCACAGCAAACACGTCATAGAGCGACAGCGACAGGAAGCTGACCATCGTCCAGCACAGCGCAAAAAACATCAATTTCCAAGAAGTGTTAGCTACATCCGACTGCACATCGGACCATTTTACGTGCGAAGACAACTCGTGCAGGACAGTCAAAGCCACCAGCATAACCAGAACGGGGACCAGGATTTTAATCCAGGGACGTTCCAGAAACCCGGCCACACGTTCAGCCAAACGAACAGCCCAGAGGTCGTGGCCGGTATCCTGATCGGTCATATCTGTTCTCTGCTCTTGAGGTTTTGGTTGCTTGCGTGCTGTAGCAGTTTTACACAAATTCGTTGAACCTCAAAGCACTACGGCTCTTACATCCGGCCCTTACGTGTGGACAAAAGCAGATTGGTTTCCGATCGGGTGATCCCCTCCATCCGGCGGATTTGAAACAGGACTTCGTCCAACTCGGCCAACGTATCTGTGCTGATCTCGGCTATGAGGTCCCAGCTACCGTTGGTTGAATGAACGGCGCGCACTTCGGGCATGGCTGATATACGGGCCATCGTACGCTCGGTGCCGCGGCCCTCGATCTCAAGCATCATTAACCCGCGAACCGGACTTTGGGCCACATCCTGTCGGGTCAGGACTGTGAAACCCACGATCTCGCCCGATTGCTTGAGCCGCTGCAATCGACTGCGAACAGTCGTGCGTGTTACCCCAAGCGTTTCAGCAAGTTCAGACAAGGATGCGCGCGCATCGCGATGCAGTGCACTTAACAACCGATTGTCCAGTTCGTCCATATCAACTTCCCATTTCGAGATATCAAAGTTCTTTTTGAGCATTTTGATGACTTTTCGCAACCCACTATGACTGCATAAATAAGCACATGAAAAACACAAATATCATACTGGTTGGCAGCCCCATGGATTCGGGTAAACGCCGACAGGGCTGTCGGATGGGCCCCGACGCCTATCGGGTCGCAGGGTTGCAGACCGCTCTCAACAGTCTTGGGCATGCTGTACAGGATATTGGCGACGTCGTCCCCGACCAATTGGATGTGGCTGAACACTCGCACCTATTCGCGCTGCCTGAATGTATCGGTTGGACCCGTGCATTGAACCGGGCCGCTCAGGAGGCGGCGCAAAAGGGCATGCCGATATTCATGGGCGGAGATCACGCCCTGTCGATGGGGACCGTTTCTGGTATGGCCGAACACGCACAGAAGCTTGGCCGCCCCCTGTTTGTACTGTGGCTTGACGCACATAGCGATTTTCACACACCGCAGAGTACCGACAGTGGCAACCTGCATGGAACACCTGTTGCCTATTTCACCGGCCAATCGGGTTTTGAGGCTTTCCCACCGATCACTGCGACAGTCCCGACGGACCGAGTTGGCATGATTGGGCTGCGCTCGGTCGACCCTGCCGAACGGGCCCAGTTGGAAAAAGATCACGTCATGTTGGCAGACATGCGCAGCATCGACGAACACGGCATCAAAGCACCACTTATGGCCTTTCTCGAACGCGTTCGCGCAGCAAACGGGATGCTGCACGTGTCACTGGACGTCGACTTTCTGGACCCTTCCATCGCACCAGCTGTTGGAACGACCGTACCCGGTGGAGCGACCGAACGCGAAGCGCATCTGGTCATGGAGCTGCTGCACGAAAGCGGCCTTGTCTGTTCGCTTGATCTGGTCGAGCTCAACCCGTTTCTTGATGAGCGCGGCCGCACTGCAAAATTGATGGTCGATCTGGCCGCGTCCCTTCTGGGGCGGCGCATCTTCGACCGACCGACCCGGAGTTTCTGATGACCCAACCGTCCGATAAAGCCCTCGTTCCATTTGTATCTGTCGACAACATGATGCGACTGGTGCACCACATCGGCGTGGAACACATGATCGCTCAGATCGCGGCGCAGATCGAAGCTGATTTCAAAAGGTGGGAAAGCTTCGACAAGACCCCGCGCATTCCCGCCCATTCTCCGCATGGGGTTATTGAGTTGATGCCCACCTCCGACGGCGAGGCTTATGGGTTCAAATACGTCAACGGCCATCCCAAAAACACATCTGAGGGCCTTCAGACCGTCACAGCATTTGGACTGCTGGCAGATGTCTACACCGGGTACCCTACCCTGCTGACGGAAATGACATTGCTGACAGCCTTGCGAACAGCGGCCACGTCGGCCCTTGTGGGTCGCTACCTTGCCCCCAAATCCGCCACAACGATGGCCATGATTGGAAACGGTGCGCAATCCGAGTTCCAATGCCTAGCCTTCAAGGCGATGTGCAACATCAACACCGTTCGCCTGTACGACACTGACGCCAACGCCACCGAAAAATGCGCCGCGAACCTCAAGAATTCAGGACTGACTGTTGTTCTCTGCAAAACGCCCGAGGATGCTATCGAAGGCGCGCAGATTATTACGACCTGCACAGCAGATAAGAAATACGCGACCATACTGACAGATAACATGGTTGGGCCCGGCGTTCACATAAACGCAATCGGAGGAGATTGCCCCGGAAAAACCGAACTCCACCGGGACATCCTTCTCCGCTCCGAGATTTTTGTCGAGTATCCTGAGCAGACAAGGGTTGAAGGCGAAATACAGGCCTTGGCCTCGGATCATCCCGTGACAGAGATGTGGAAGGTCATGACAGGCCAAGCCACAGGCCGTAAAGACGACCGGCAGATTACCCTGTTTGACAGTGTTGGCTTCGCAATCGAGGATTTCTCGGCGCTACGGTTTATCAAAACTGCCATCGAAGGCACGAATTTCTATGAACCGTTGGACATGTTGGCGGACCCGGACGACCCCAGAGATCTGTTCGGCATGTTGATGCGTGCCGGCTAAACCGGGGGCGCTGCCCCCGCTGCCCTGCGGGCGACTCCCCCGAGATATTTTTGGCCAGATGAAGCTAGGGATCCTATTTTCATCTGGCAGCAAATATCCCGAAGCGCGAGGCAGAGCCTCGCAAAGAGCTCTCTATCCCGCCAACGATGGTAAGTAGAGCACGATACCGGGAAACGCGACCAGAAGCGCGATAGTGACTGCGTCCGCGATAAAAAACGGTGTCACGCCCTTGAATACATCCTGAACGCTTAAATCTGGACGTACTCCGGCGACAACAAAACAGTTGAGACCAATGGGCGGCGTGATCAGACAGAACTCTGCCATTTTTACAACCAGTATCCCGAACCAGATCGCGCACATTGGACCAGACATACCAAAAGCGCTGTCAGCCGCGCTGACTGTCTCGCCCCCGTTCAAGGCCATCACCGCAGGGTAAACCACCGGCAAGGTCAACAGAAGCATCCCTATGGCGTCCATGAACATTCCCAAAACCGCATAGGCCAACAGGATGCAGATTAGGATCAGCATGGGCGACATCTCAAGCGATGTGATCCAATCCGAGAATGCGCCGGGCAGATCAGCGAAACCGAGGAACCGCACGTAGATCAGAACCCCCCAGATGATCGAGAAGATCATCGCCGTCAGTTTGGCTGTTTCCAGCAGAGCGGATTTCAGTTCAGTCCAACGCATTCCGTGAAACAGGGCAAAACAGAAGACGATGAAGGCTCCGATAGCGCCGCCTTCGGTGGGGGTGCCCCAAGCCTTATCTCCGAACGGGTTGTAGACGAAGCAGATGATGATGAGGATCACAGCGACGATTGGGAACGCACCGGGCAGTGCCGCAAAGCGCTGCTTCCAAGTGAACCCAGTAACGGGTGGACCAACTGATTTGAAGATCACGGCGATGCCAACGATCAGCAGACCGTAAATGACCGCTGAAAATGCGCCGGGGATGAAACCGGCCAACAGCAGTTTGCCGACATCCTGTTCAACGATGATCGCATAGATCACCAAAATCGCAGATGGCGGGATCAGCGAGGCCAGTGTTCCGCCAGCAGCGACGACGCCGGCCGCGAATTGTTTATTGTACCCGACCTTCAGCATCTCGGGGATGGCGATGCGCGCAAACACGGCAGAAGTGGCGACCGAAGCGCCCGACACTGCCGCAAAGCCAGCCGTGGCGAAGACGGTGGACACCGCCAACCCGCCGGGCACCCAAGCGACCCAGCGTTTGGCGGCCTCGAACAGCGCGCGGGTCAAGCCTGCGTAATAGGCCAGATAACCGATCAGAATGAAGGTCGGAATCAGGCTGAGCGTATGGGCGGCAACCTTGGAATGGGGCACTTGTCCCGCCGTTTTGACAGCCACGGTCAGTGCTTTGCCAAAGCGGTCGGGATCATAGCCGAACTTGGCCCAGAAAATCCAGACCAGCCCAACCAGACCTGCCAAACCTGCCGCAAAGGCCACGCGCATCCCAGTGACGACCAGAACCAGAAGGCCGCCTGTGACCCACAGGCCGATATCAATCGTGTCCATCTAGTCCTGCCCTTCGAATTGCTCGGCCTCGGCAGCCGCCTGGGCGGCGACATCCTGTATCAGCGGCACGGCCACTGGTTTCTCCAGCCCTAAGACAAAGGCGCGGCCATAACCCCAGATTTGCAGGATCAGCCGCAAGCAAAGCACCGAGAAAGCAACCGGAGCCAACAGTTTGGCAGGCCAGAGCGGAATACCGATGTCGATTGAGCTGTCACGGCTCCACAACGGTGCGCCGAAATCGAACGAGCGGTCGAAATGGGACCAGCTGCCCCAGACAAGGGCTAGCATCAGAACAAGGATCAATACGACCGAGATCAGTTCGAACAGCCACAGCGCCCGCCCGTGCAGGCGCGAGATGACGATATCCATTCGGATGTGCCCGCCATCCCGCTGGACAAAGGAAATGCCAAGGAACGCGATCAGTGGCATGGCCTGTTCGATCCAGTCCACATAGCCAGGCAAAGGTGCGTTGAACGCGTTACGCCCGCTAACCGATACCACGGCCAAAACCATCAGCCCAAATACAGCTATCCCACTGATCAGTGCTAGGAGCTTCTCCAATCGCAATAGATGATGATCCAGACGGCTGAGACGGCTGCCGTCTTCAAGCACCGTGGCCTGTCCTGCCATGCCGGTGTTCCCCTGTTGTCTTTATAGGTGTCCGGGCGCCGAACAGGCACCCGGACTTAGTGATCAGTTACCGCCGCGCTGTTGCTTCAGCGTTGCCTGAACCAGATCATAGAGGTCTTGCGCAGGCAGACCCTGTGCTGACATATCCGCAATCCACTGCTCGCGGATCGGATCCGCGGCTTTTGTGCGGAACTCCTCGATTACGGCATCGTCGATTTCAACTTTGGCGACGCCTTTCTCGGACAGGACGCTGTCCCATTGCTCCAGTAGGCCGCCATAGTTGGCGAGGTAATGGTCAATCGCCTCATCAATCGAGCTGTTCAGCGCCTCGCGGTGCTCGGCAGGCAGCGCTTCATAAGCGTCGATATTCACCACGACCGGGCAGTTCACCGTGCCGGGATTGAGGTTCGCGGTCCACCAATCCGCCTCGTTGATGGTGCCGAACGACAGATGAGCGTGCTGGGCGAAAGCCACAGTATCCACAACACCCGATTCCATCGCATTGAACGCCTCTGTCGCAGGAACCGAGGTCGGGACACCCCCAACCGCTTCAAACGCCTGCCCCAGACCGCCGGTGGCGCGCACACGCATACCGTCAAAATCGGCCAGCTCGTCGCGCGGGTCACCTGTGCCGACAAGATTATACTGTGGCATGGGTGAGGTCATGATGATACGCGCATTCCACTGTGCCATCTCATCTTTCACCGCCGGGTGATCGTAAACCGCGTGGCTGACGGCAACCTCTTCTTCAAGGTTGCTTACACCCAGAAATGGGAGTTCGAGCACAGTGATGGCGCGGTTTTTGTCCCGGTGATAGCCCGCGCAGAACTGCGCCATCTCGAACGCGCCGATTTCAATGCCGTCCAGATTCTCTCGCGGCTTGGACAAGCCCCCGTAACTTACATTGATGGTGAATTCACCGCCGGTTTTTTCACTGACCAGCTCGGCCAGCTTTTCAACGTGCTCGGTAAAGGCGCGGCGTTTACCCCAGACCGAGGCGCTCCATTCGGTTGCCGCGGCCTCGGATACGAAGGCAACGGTCAGGGCGGCGACAGCGGCACCGCTCAGCATCTTTTTCATTATGATCTCTCCCTTATCTGCGCCCCTTGTCGAAGCGCTTGATGTCAAAGCTAGCGCCAACATCTGAGTGTGCCAACCCCCGGAAGATTTCACGGAACCAAGATAATCAGATCAAGTGACCGCTAACACGCTAAAGATGAATTTCCGATGCCATTTTTGGGCCCAACCAACGCAAACACGAGGATGGAAATCCGTTACAATTATCATCTTGTTATTAATAGATTATTATCAACATGATCCAAAAATGTTTTCATCTCAACGGCATTTAGAGAAATTTTTTTACAAACTAATCCATAGTTTCCGGTAATTTATTCCCTTGTTTTCTGTTCTCCGTATTATTCGGTATGGGGAGGAAGCGGGTCGACATTGTCAGTTTAGCAGGCAAAATTCGGCCCCACGAAATTTAGCCCAGAGGGAGGAGCCTCAGAATGACAACCGCTGCCCAGGCAGATGCCAAAACCTATCCGCCATCAGCAGACACTGTTGCCCGTGCACATGTCGATGCCGACAAATACAACGAGATGTATGCAGCCTCCGTCAACGATCCTGTTGCCTTCTGGGACGAACAGGGCAAGCGTATCGACTGGATCAAACCCTATACCCAAGTCAAGGACGTCAGCTTCGATTTCGGCTCGGTCGGTATTAACTGGTACGCCGACGGTACTCTGAATGTTTCGTCCAACTGCCTGGATCGCCATCTGAAAACCCGTGGAGATCAAACCGCGATCATCTGGGAGCCAGATGATCCAACTGATCCCGCTCAGCACATTACGTACGCCGAACTGCACCGTCGCACCTGCCGAATGGCCAACATCCTGGAATCAATGGGTGTGCGCAAAGGTGATCGAGTTGTCATCTACCTCCCGATGATCCCCGAGGCTGCTTACGCAATGCTGGCCTGTGCCCGTATCGGCGCAATTCATTCGATCGTGTTTGCCGGCTTCTCGCCCGATGCGCTGGCGGCACGGGTCAATGGCTGTGACGCCAAGGTCATCATCACAGCGGACGAAGCCCCGCGTGGCGGCCGCAAGACCCCGCTGAAATCCAACGCAGATGCGGCGCTGCTGCATTGTAAGGACACGGTGAAATGCCTCGTCGTCAAGCGGACTAACGGTCAAACCACATGGATCAACGGTCGCGACTACGACTACAACGAAATGGCGCTGGAGGCCGACGACTATTGCGCCCCCACCGAGATGAATGCCGAAGACCCGCTGTTCATTCTTTACACCTCTGGCTCGACCGGCCAGCCCAAAGGCGTCGTTCACACGACCGGCGGTTATCTGGTCTACGCCGCGCTGACCCATGAGGTAACATTCGACTATCACGAGGGTGATGTTTACTGGTGTACTGCGGACGTCGGCTGGGTCACAGGCCACAGCTACATCGTTTACGGTCCGCTGGCCAATGGCGCTACAACGCTGATGTTTGAAGGCGTCCCAACATACCCCGATGCAGGCCGTTTCTGGGAGGTTTGCGCGAAGCACAAGGTCAACCAATTCTATACAGCCCCCACCGCGATTCGCGCGCTGATGGGTCAGGGCAACGAGTTTGTCGAGAAGCACGACCTGAGCGACCTGCGCCTTCTGGGCACTGTCGGCGAACCGATCAACCCAGAAGCCTGGAACTGGTATAATGAGGTGATCGGCAAGGGCAAATGCCCTATCGTGGACACTTGGTGGCAAACCGAAACCGGCGGTCATCTGATGACCCCCCTGCCCGGTGCGCACGCTATGAAGCCCGGCGCGGCAATGAAGCCGTTCTTTGGCATCCAGCCAGTGGTTCTGGACCCCCAATCGGGCGTGGAAATCAGCGGTAACGGGGTCGAAGGCGTGCTGTGCATCAAGGATAGCTGGCCCGGTCAGATGCGTACCGTTTGGGGTGATCATGAGCGGTTCGAAAAGACCTATTTCTCGGATTACAAAGGCTACTATTTCACAGGTGATGGGTGCCGTCGGGATGAGGATGGCGACTACTGGATTACTGGCCGCGTAGATGATGTGATCAACGTATCCGGGCACCGCATGGGAACCGCCGAGGTCGAAAGCGCACTGGTCGCCCACGCCGCTGTAGCCGAAGCCGCCGTGGTGGGATATCCGCATGAAATCAAAGGACAAGGCATCTATTGTTATGTGACCTTGATGAATGATCGCACCCCCTCGGATGAGCTGCTGAAAGAACTGCGCACCTGGGTGCGGACCGAGATTGGACCGATTGCCTCGCCGGATGTGATCCAGTGGGCACCGGGCTTGCCGAAAACGCGCTCGGGCAAGATCATGCGCCGCATCCTGCGCAAAATCGCCGAGGATGACTTTGGCGCACTAGGGGACACTTCGACGCTTGCCGATCCGTCGGTGGTCGAAGACCTGATTGAAAACCGCGCGAACAAGTGAGGATGTGATGGACGCTGCCACGATCACCACACCCGTCGTCCTGATCCTTCTCGGCCCTCCGGGTGCCGGGAAGGGTACACAGGCTCGTATGCTTGAACAGAAGTTCGGGTTGGTTCAACTCAGCACCGGAGACTTGCTGCGTGCCGCCGTCGCGGCCGGGACTGAAGCAGGTTTGGCCGCCAAAGCCGTGATGGAGGCCGGAGATCTGGTCAGCGACGATATTGTCATCGCGATCCTGCGCGATCGACTGGCCGAGCCGGACTGCGCGAAAGGAATCATCCTTGACGGCTTTCCCCGCACCACGGTTCAGGCACAGGCGCTGGACACATTGTTGGCCGAATCTGGGCAAAAGATCAATTCGGCCATCAGCCTCGAGGTAGAAGACGCTGAAATGGTGATCCGGATTTCGGGTCGCTACACCTGCGGCATGTGCGGTGAAGGCTACCACGACACGTTCAAGCTGCCCGCGGTTGAAGGAAAATGCGACAAATGCGGCAGCTCAGAGTTCAAACGGCGCGCAGATGATAACGCTGAAACTGTTGCGTCCCGGCTGACGGCCTATCACGCGCAGACGGCACCGCTGATTGACTACTATCAGGCCCAGGGAGTGCTGAAGGGTATCGACGCAATGGGCCAGATAGATGACATCTCAATCGACCTGCAAGGGTATGTGCAAGAGGTCATGACTTAAAGGGTGGATCAAAGCGCAGGGCTTTAATCCTAAATCAGAATACTTCGAAGGAACTGCCTTGGCAGAACCGAGAAGTTTTACCTGACGTCACGGGGCGTTGGGCACAATCGCAAAGCGACCTGACGCGCATTAGGAGTTGTGTGCCAGGCCGTACGGCGAAAAAGCGAAGGAGGAACCCGCAATGGCGGATCAATCATCAAACTCCGCGCAGGCTGCCGAGTCCGACAAGGGCTATTGGCAGGCCAACCTGCGCCTAATTTACATCAGCCTTGTGATCTGGGCGCTGGTGTCGTTTGGATTCGGCATTCTGCTGCGTCCGCTGCTGTCGGGTATTTCCGTGGGCGGTACAGATCTGGGCTTTTGGTTCGCACAGCAGGGTTCGATCCTGGTCTTTCTGGTGCTGATCTTCAACTACGCCTGGCGCATGAACAAGCTGGACGCTGAATACGGCGTGGACGAGGAGTAACAGCATGGACCAGTTTACCATCAACCTGCTGTTTGTCGGCGCGTCTTTTGCGCTGTACATCGGCATCGCGATCTGGGCCCGGGCGGGTTCCACATCGGAATTCTACGCCGCCGGTCGCGGCGTTCACCCGGTCACCAACGGTATGGCGACAGCAGCGGACTGGATGTCAGCGGCCTCGTTCATCTCGATGGCGGGCCTGATTGCCTTCACCGGCTATGACAACTCGACCTTCCTGATGGGGTGGACCGGTGGCTACGTGCTGCTGGCTCTGCTGCTTGCGCCTTACTTGCGTAAGTTCGGCAAATACACCGTCTCGGAATTCATTGGCGACCGGTTTTACAGCCAGACCGCCCGTGTCGTTGCGGTGATTTGTCTTATCGTTGCCTCGGTGACCTACGTGATCGGTCAGATGACCGGTGTCGGCGTGGCCTTTGGCCGCTTCCTTGAGGTGTCGAACACATCCGGTCTGCTGATCGGTGCCTGTGTGGTGTTTGCCTACGCGGTGTTTGGTGGGATGAAGGGTGTGACCTACACTCAGGTTGCTCAGTACTGCGTGCTGATCACCGCCTACACCATCCCGGCGATCTTCATCTCGCTGCAGCTGACCGGCACCCCTGTTCCGGCGCTGGGTTTGTTTGGTGACACCGCAAGCGGTGAACCCCTGCTGACCAAGCTGGATGCCATTGTGACCGAGCTGGGCTTTAACGAATATACAGCCCACCACTCGAACACGCTGAACATGGTTCTGTTCACCCTGTCGCTGATGATCGGTACTGCGGGTCTGCCGCACGTCATCATGCGCTTCTTCACCGTTCCCAAAGTGTCTGACGCCCGCTGGTCCGCTGGCTGGACGCTGGTGTTCATCGCACTGCTGTACCTGACCGCCCCTGCGGTTGGCGCAATGGCCCGTCTGAACATCACCGACATGATGTGGCCTAATGGTGGTATCGAGGGCGGCGCTGTTTCTGTCGAAGCAATCGACACCGACCCGCGTTACGACTGGATGGCCACGTGGCAGAAAACCGGTCTTCTGGATTGGGAAGACAAGAACGGTGACGGTAAAATCCAGTACTATAACGACGCAAACGCCGACTTGCAGGCAATTGCCGAGGAAAAAGGCTGGGTTGGAAACGAGCTGACCAAGTTCAACCGTGACATCCTGGTTTTGGCCAACCCCGAAATTGCCAACCTGCCGGGTTGGGTGATCGGTCTGGTCGCGGCTGGTGGCCTTGCGGCTGCGCTGTCGACCGCCGCGGGTCTGTTGCTGGCGATCTCGTCGGCAGTGTCCCACGACCTGATCAAGGGTGCGATCAACCCGCAGATCTCGGAAAAAGGCGAGCTTCTGTCAGCGCGTATTGCAATGGCTGTAGCCATCGCTGTAGCAACGTGGCTGGGCCTGAATCCTCCGGGCTTCGCGGCGCAGACGGTGGCCTTGGCCTTCGGCTTGGCGGCAGCCTCGATCTTCCCGGCGCTGATGATGGGTATCTTCTCGACCCGCATCAACAACACCGGTGCGGTCGCGGGTATGCTGGCTGGTCTGGTTGTAACACTGATCTACATCTTCCTGCACAAGGGCTGGCTGTTCATTCCGGGCACCAACTCTTTCACTGATGCTGATCCGCTGCTGGGTCCGATCAAGTCGACCTCGTTCGGGGCGATCGGTGCCATGGTCAACTTTGCCGTCGCCTACTTCGTGGCCGGTGCGACCAAGGAAACTCCGCAGGAGATCAAAGATCTGGTCGAAAGCGTCCGCATTCCCCGTGGCGCGGGTGCAGCTCAGAATAAATGAGCATGATGCGGCCCAAAGCCTACTTGCCAAAGGCCGCGTCTTTCGACTGACTACTCCCGCCCGGCACTCTACCGGGCGGGATTTTTAAACCAGAAACCGAGGAGTATTCCATGCCCCTGTCCCATGATGAGATCACCCGGTTTCTGAAATCCGTACACCCTTATGACGCCCTGCCAGCGAATGTCTTGGATGCCATCGCACACCAGATCGAGGTGTGGGAGGTCGAAGAGGACTTCACGGTCTACAAATTGGGTCATTCTTTACCCGGTGTTTTTGTGATCTACGAGGGACAGATTGAGATCAAAGACCGGAACGATGTCGTCGTTTCGCATCTTGGTCTACGAAACTCATTCGGTGAACGCGGGCTTTTGAAGGATGGCAAGGCAATCACCAAGGCACGCGCCGACGCCTCATCGGTGCTGTTGCTTTTGCCTCCGGATCTGGTGCGCGAATTGATCGCCGGACATGAAGTCGTCGCAAAGTTCTTCAACCGCAGCCGCACCACACGCGCGGGACCACAGAGTCTGGCCACCAGTTCGATCGACGTTCTGATGGCGCGCAACCCAGCCACCTGCCCGCCTGATACACCGGTCCGCGAAGCCGCGCAGCTGATGCGTGACAAGCATATCTCATCGCTGTGCGTAACGGATCAGGAAACTCTTCTTGGCATCGCGACCCTGCGCGACGTGTCCGGCAAGTTTGTCGCGGACGAAATGCCAGCGGACACGCCCGTTGCCGCGATCATGACCGCTAACCCGATTACCCTGTCACCTTCCGATATCGGCTCGGATGTTCTGCATATCATGATGGAACGGGGGATTGGCCATGTTCCAATCTCCGAAGGTGGGCGGTTAGTCGGTATCGTTACTCAAACCGACCTGACCCATTATCAGGCCGTCAATTCGGCCGAACTTGTGCGCCAGATTGCAGCTGCGCAGACAGCGCAACAAATGGCGACTGTGACCAATGAAATTCCACAGCTTCTGGTACAGCTTGTTGCCGCAGGAAACCGACACGAGATCGTCACGCGCCTGATCACGGATATCGCTGACACAGCCACCCGTCGACTGTTAGCCTTGGCCGAAGCCAAGCTTGGCCCGCCCCCCGTACCCTATCTGTGGCTGGCCTGCGGATCGCAAGGGCGGCAGGAACAGACTGGTGTCTCTGATCAGGACAATTGCTTGATGCTGGAAGACAGCGTGACCGACGGTGACATGCCCTATTTTCATGCGATGGCACAGTTTGTATCGGACGGGCTGGACACATGCGGGTACTTCTATTGCCCCGGCGACATGATGGCGACAAACCCGCGCTGGTGCCAACCGGTACACGTGTGGCGCGACTATTTCAAAGGTTGGATCGCCAAGCCGAACCCCGAAGCACAAATGCTGGCATCCGTCATGTTTGACTTACGCCCGATCGGTGGCGCATTCGAGCTGTTCGACAAGCTGCAAGCCGATACGCTGGCTGCAGCCCGGGCGAATTCGATCTTTGTGGCGCACATGATTTCAAACTCGTTGAAACATACGCCTCCGCTTGGTTTGTTACGGGGATTTGCGACGATCCGGTCAGGTGAGCACCGCAATACACTGGATTTAAAGCACAACGGTGTCGTTCCCGTCGTCGATCTGGCCCGGATTTACAGTTTGCAGGGCGAGCTTCCCGAGGCGAACACGCGCGCGCGTTTACGGGCGGCTGGAGCGGCTGGTATCCTAAGCGAGTCCGGAGCGCGGGACCTGCTGGATGCATACGATCTGATTGCTGAAACCCGTCTGGAACACCAGGTGCGGCTTGTAAAAAGTGGCGAAAAGCCGGACAACTTCATGCCACCCACGGCCCTGTCCGATTTCGAACGCAGCCATCTTCGGGACGCGTTCGTCGTGATCAAGACGATGCAATCGGCGGCGGGCCACGGAAAAGGTATGCTGGGTTGAACCGGCCGAAATTGGGAGAAACGCAATGTTCCTGGAACTGATCGCCACACTCTTCGCAGGCGTTGCATTTGCAGGCGTCGTGATGCTGGTGAACAAGATGACGGGCGGTCGCTTGCCAAGGTGGGCAGCCCCTGTTGCAGCCGGTTTGGGGATGATCGGAATGACCATTTCCAGCGAATATTCCTGGTATGACCGCACCAAAGATACGCTGCCTGAAGGCATGGCGATTATTCAAGAAATCGAAAGTCGCGCTTTTTATCGCCCCTGGACCTATGCGGTCCCCTTTGTTGAACGTTTTGCCGCGATTGACACAGCCTCGGTTCGGACCAACGAACAGGTGCCCGAGCAACGGTTGGTAGACCTTTACTTTTTTGGGCGCTGGTCCCCGGTTTCCAAGCTGCCGGTCGCTGTGGATTGCGCACAAAACCAGCGCGCCAATCTGGCGGACGGGGCCGAATTCGGATCCGAAGGTCAGCTGCTGGACGCCGACTGGATCAACGCAGAAACCAACGACCCCATCATCGAGGCCACCTGCGGAGTGTAACATGCTGACCCGGTTAAGCCTGCGCTTACGCATCTTCCTGTTTTTTTGCCTGCTGGCTGTAGGCGGGTTAGCTGTCAGTTCTCTCGCCTTGTGGATCAGTTATCGGCGCGTTGCAGATCCTGAATTGGTCAACGCCTTCATCTTTGCTGAAATCCTTATGGCTTTTGGCTTTGTGGCGCTGATAGTCGCCGTTTGGTTGCTGTTTGATGACAACGTCGCCAAGCCGATCGAGCGTCTTTCGGCTGAGCTGCGCGCGCGCGCACACGCAGGCGTCAACCGGGAAATGGATGTTCAGGCCGCGCGTTACCTGGGTGATCTGGCCCCTGCTGCGGCTGGTCTGGCCGACCAGCTGTCAGAGAAGACTATGAGCGTAGCCGAAGCCGTCGCTGCTGAAACCGCCCATCTTGCTGCCGAAAAGCAGAGGCTGACAGCCTTGCTGACCGACATTCCGGTGGCCATGCTGCTGGCCAGCCCGACGCATAAGATCGTGCTCTATGATGGTCAGGCGGCCGAAGTTCTGGCGCAGATTTCACATCCCCGCCTGAATGCGTCGATGTCCGAGTATTTTCAGATGGGTCCCTTGGAACAAGCCTTTGCCAAACTTACCAAAACAGGGCTTGAGGTCGGTTGCACTCTCACAAGTATCGACGGCACACAAAACTATATGACGCGTATGAAACCCTTGGGCGACGCACCAGGTTACATGCTGATTTTTGACGACAATGCCACAAACATCGCGCCCGAGGCCGCGCGGCCGCTGGTCTATGACTTTGCCCTATTGAACTCGGCTGCCAATAAGGAACTGCGTACACTTGACCTGCGCGAGCTTTGCTTTGTTGTGTTTGATACCGAAACCACGGGGCTGCTGCCACACAAGGACGAAATTGTGCAGATCGGAGCAGTGCGTGTCGTAAATGGCCGGATCATTGAAGGCGAACGGCTGGATATATTGGTCAACCCCGGTATGCCAATCCCTGCTGCCTCGACCAAGGTTCACAAGATCACAGACAATATGGTCTCGGGCGCGCCTGGAATCGCCGAGGCTGGCAAGGTCTTTCATCAATTTGCGCAGGACGCGGTGATCGTGGCCCATAATGCGCCATTCGACATGGCCTTTCTGCGCCGCCATGCGAACCGGATGGGCGTTGAATGGAACCACCCAATTTTGGATACTGTCCTGCTGTCCGCCGTTCTGTTCGGCGCCAGTGACACGCACACGCTGGACGCCGTGTGCGACAGGCTCGACATCACTATCCCGCCAGAGTTGCGCCATACGGCGCTGGGGGATGCGGTCGCAACTGCCGAGGCGCTGGTTCGTATGTTACCGATGCTTGAGGCACGCGGCATGACCACCTTTGGCGCGGTGATCGAGGCGACCCGTCAGCACGGACGCTTACTGGAAGATCTGAACTAGGCTGGAAAAATACAGTTTCAAGCGCAGCTTTTCGTGGACAATTTCACTGGGCCGTGGCACCTGAGGCGCGGCCACTGAATGAGCGCGTGATGACCGAGACCACTTTCACCCCATCCCCCGACCAAAGCATCGCTTTCCGCGAAGCCTTGGGCTGTTTCGGAACAGGGGTCACCGTTGTGACAACGCATACCGAAATGGGGCCGCGGGCGATCACGGTGAATTCGTTTTCGTCGGTCTCGCTAGATCCACCTCTGGTTCTTTGGTGCCTTGCAAAGGACTCAAACCGGTTCGGCGCGTTCCATAACTGCCAGCATTATTCGATCCATGTCATGGCCGAAGATCAGCAGGATCAAGCACTGAAGTTTGCCGAAAATGGCGAAGACTTCTCCCACGCAGATTGGATAGCTGACCATGCCAAGCGTCCGCACCTGTCTGATTGCCTTGCTCGGTTTGATTGCACGCTAAACGCCCAACACGATGCCGGAGATCACCTTATCCTGATTGGCCAGGTCGAAAAGGTGATGTACCGCACAGGCAAGGGGTTGATTTTCAAGCGTGGACAATTTGGGGGTTTTGCCGATCTAATATAGATCAATAAGCCCAAATTACATTGCTATATCTGAATAATACAGCAATGTAGTGCGATGATCGGCACCAGGAATAAAATAGTCTTCGTCCACATACCCAAAACCGGCGGAAGCTCGGTCGCATGGGCGTTACGTAAGGAATTTGATCGGCCGAATCCGTTGCAGCGGATGTTAAAAAGCTTGGACGGTCGAACGATAAACAGGGGCATCTACCAAAAGTCGCGGTTCCAGCCGCTTCCAGATCATGCCAAGGCGATAGACTATCTGGAACGCTTGGGCCCAGTGTATTGGACAATGCGCTCGGTTGCATTCGTTCGTAATCCATTCGACTTGTTGATTTCACTTTATAGCTACATCCAACAAACCGAAATTCATCATGACCACCAGGCGGTCAAAGGTATTTCTTTTGAAGAGTTTATATTGACGCGCTGCGGAGGCGAGCTTTCACCTTACAGACAAACAAGTTTTCTGTTGGACGAACAGAACCGATGTCTTGTCAGCTTTGTTGGCCGAATGGAAAACCTAGGCACCAACTTCCAGAGTTTTTGTGCGAAAGTCGACATCCAAGCCAGTTTAAGCCACCAAAACAAGTCCAATAGATCAAGGGTAGTTGCGGATCACTACAACTCCGAGATGATAGATATTGTCGTCGAAACGTTCCGCGCGGATTTCAACTTACTAGGCTACAGCACTGATCCGAATAACCAATCCATAGACCAGATGGAGTTGCTGAAGCACCCTAAGCTGAAACCAATTTAGTCACTCGTCCAGCGACCCATGCACGGCCAGTGCCTCAAGTTGGGTTTCCTGCGGGGTGATGATGCGGAAAGCCTCATGCACACCCGTCTCGGATAGTTCACGCGCGACGGTCAGCAGGGTGTTGGGCGCATGTTCTTCGCATAGCTCGGACATATGAGTGATTTCGGCTTGCGCGACGCCCATCGCCGCCTCAACCGAAGGCGCGCCGTAGATTTGTACGAAATGCTCGGCCAGGTTCTGCGCAATCTGGTCGATCTCGGCTGGTTCCACTTGCGTCACTGCCACGAATGTCACCCGGCCAAAGGTCTCGACACCCAGCCATCCGTTCGCGAAAGCCTGCCGGGCCTTGCCCTCAAGATCGCCCTCGCCCCAGTTCGAAAACTCGAACCCGCCAGAGATGCACCACTCGCCCGTGCGGGCCGGGGAATGAAACACGTTCATGTCGCTTTCGTCGAAATGAATTGCGCGGGCCAGTTTCATCTTTAGTTCTCCAGTAGATCCGTCAAGGGGCGCAGGGTTGTTTCGGCACCGTCGCGGATCAGCATTCCGAACCGCTCGTCGGCGCCCAGAAAGACACCTGTGTCATAGGGTTCGCCCACCCCGCGTAGCAGCCCCATCCATTCGGCATGAAGCGGCGCATTTCCGTCCTCTTGCCAGCGGTTGAGCCATGTCAGCATATGCCTCGACCAGCTTTCAACCAGTTGAGTCGGCGACACCTCAGCACAGCCCTCATCATAAAGCGCTGTAATATCTGGGTTTTCACCGGGCGCATCGCTGGTTTGCAGCAGTGCCAGTTCCCAGCCGACGATCAGCCAATCGGGCTCTTCCTCGGGCGCGGTGCTTGAGGCCGTGACCTGAAACATCCCACATTTAGCCCCGTTCACACAGATCGGGCCGTCCCAGTCCAGATGGACCGCCACCTCGGGCGGGGCCAGCGCGCCCAGTGCGTTCTGAAACCCCACGGCACAGAGCGGCAACATCGCCATCGCGTCCTGCAGCGGAACTTCGGGTGCAAAGACGATAGCCACGCGTAAGCGGTCAGCCTGAATGTTGTAAACCACGGTGCCCGCATCGCATCCCAGCGCGGCCATGGCTTGCGCGCGCTGAAACGGATCTTGTCCCCCCTGCACCGGGTGACCGACCAACAGAGGGGGAAAAACCGGCTCGCTCATGCGTTTCCCTTGGCGATCAAGTCGCGGGCGATTTTGCGGAACGCGTCGGCCTGCGGGCTGTCGGGTTTGCTGACCACGATGGGCGCTCCCCCATCAGCGGCCACGCGAATGTCCAGATGCAACGGGATTTCCCCCAGCAGCGGTACACCCAGCGATTCAGCCTCGGATTTGACACCACCATGGCCGAACACATGTTCCTCATGCCCGCAATTCGAACAGATATGGGTGGACATGTTCTCGATCATGCCGACGATGGGCGTTTTCAACTGGTTGAACATGTCGATCCCCTTGCGGGCATCGATCAGGGCTACGTCCTGCGGGGTCGACACAACAATCGCGCCATCCACCTGGAACTTTTGGCTCAGCGTCAGTTGCACGTCACCGGTGCCGGGCGGCAGGTCGACGATCAGCACATCCAACGCGCCCCATTGCACCTGGTTCATCATCTGCTGCAACGCGCCCATCAGCATCGGACCTCGCCAGACAACCGCCTGCCCTTCGTTGGTCATCAGCCCCATGGACATCATGGTGACGCCGTGATTGCGTAACGGCAGAATCGTCTTGCCATCCGGGCTGGCCGGACGACCCGAAACACCCAGCATCCGGGGCTGCGAAGGGCCGTACACATCCGCATCCAACAGACCCACGCGCCGCCCCTCGGCGGCCAGCGCACAGGCGAGGTTCGCGGACACGGTCGATTTACCGACACCCCCCTTACCCGAGGCCACGGCGATGATGCGATCCACGCCCGCCACCGGCTGCGGACCTGTTTGCGAAGGTTTGGGTTTCGGCTTCAGATCCGGCGGTGCCTTGTCGGAATGCGCGGTCAGCATGGCCGAGACCTTGGACACACCATCAACCATCTGCGCGGCCTGCTCGGCCGCTGCGCGCACGGGTTCCATCTTGTCGGCGTTCTTAGGGTCGATCTCCATCACGAAGCGTACGGTGTCACCTTCGACATTCAGGGCACGCACGATCCCGGCGCTGACAATGTCTTGTCCGGACATGGGATCGGTGATTTTCTTCAGGTTCGCCAGAATTGCGTCACGAACACTCATGCCTTTTCTCCGTGTGTCGATCCAACCAAGTGGTTGATTTTCATTGCATGTGTCTCCGTCTCATTCAGTTTATTTGACGCAATCGGGGCGCTGCCGTTAGGCTGACCCCATGCGCGTTATCCTTTTGTGCCTGAGCCTGACGCTCTCCGCCACCCCCTCTTGGTCGCAAGAGGCGCTGGGACTGGCTGCCCCGCCCGAGGTTGCCGATTCTGGTCTGTTGCAACATATTCTTCCGCGCTTCTCGCTCAAGACCGGGATACGCGTTATTGCGGATGATACCGGCGTTTTGGTGTTGGAAAGCGGCCCGCCGGGTGATCCGGTCTTTGCCCGCGACGGTGTGATCTATCACCTCAGGATCGGCGAGGATGCCAAACACGAACGTTTCCGCGACTGGCTGCTGTCCGATATCGGCAAGCGCACGGTTGAAGGGTTTGCTCCGGAAACCGGCGCGCCCTTCTCGGCCGAGTTCGAAGTTGCCGCGGTGCAGGAAGAGGTGGTTGTTGATGGCGACGCCGCATGGGGAGAAGAGCTGTCGATGACTCATTGCGGGCGGTGCCACGTGATCGGCCCGCAAAACCGCATGAATGGGCTGGGCTCGACGCCATCCTTTGCAGTCCTGCGCGCCATGCCCGACTGGTCGGAACGATTCGAGGCGTTCTTTGCCCTGAACCCACACCCCGCCTTTACCCAGATCGACGGGCTGACATTGCCCTTTGACCCCGAACGCCCCTCGCCCATCCACCCCGTCCAGATGACGCTGGACGAGTTGGAGGCGATACTGGCCTTTGTATCGGTCATCAAAGCCGCGGATCTGGGCGCACCGTTGCAGCTTCAGTGATCCTTGCGCTTTGTGAAATAATCCTCGGTCGTAACAACCTTGGGACGCGGCGCAGACTGGAACGGGTTGTCCTGTTGCTGGAACTGCGCGTTCACACGGCAGTTATCGCACATCTGGATCATCCGCGCCTTGTCCGAGGTGGCAAACATCGGATGCGTGCCCGACAGCTTCTCCATGATCCGTTCGACCGTGGATTTCACACCGAACAGCGCGCCACATTCGACGCATGCAAATGGTTCTTCCTCGTTCAACACCTGCTGAGACAGGGCGGCATCGCTCAGGTCCAGTTGCGGGACCAGCGTGATCGCGTCCTCGGGGCAGATTGTTCGGCACATACCGCATTGCAGGCAGGCATCCTGCTGGAAGTTCAACTGCGGCATGTCAGGGTTGTCGATCAACGCCCCCGACGGGCAGAGCGACACGCAGCTTAGGCACAGCGTGCAACTGTCTGTGTTCACCGCCACCGCTCCGTAAGGCGCATCTTCGGGCAATGGCAACGGAGCTTCGGCCTGAGGGTTGAGCGCCTGCGCGGCCAAGCGTGCGATTTGACGCCGGTTTCCCAAGGGAAGCACCGGATCGGCCAAAGGCTCTGGTACGTCCTGTGCGTATAGTTCGTCAGACATCGCATCCGGATCAGCCTGATCAATCAGGCCCAGCTTCCCCGCGCCTGCTATGGCCTCGGCCAGTGCCAGTTCACGATCCAACGCGTCCCGCTCGGTCGTTGGTGCCAGCAAGACATCCACACGAGCAAACCCATGGGCCAGCGCGGCCAGCATTTCGGAATGGCCAAACCCCGAGATCACGTTCAGTTCCAATGGGATCACGTCGGCAGGCAAACCGCGACCAAAGCGGGCGGACAGTCGGATCATTTCAGCCCCGTGGGCATCATGAACCAGCAGCCGGGGCGCTTGTCCCTCGGCCCGTCGATAAGTGCGCGCCAGAATGTGCATCCGGGACAAAAGTGCTGCAACCGGCGGGTCTTCGTAGGTGATCGCCGTCGAGGGGCAAACCGCCGCGCATTCTCCGCATCCGGCACAGATCATAGGATCGATAGCCACATGTTCACCCGCAGAGGTGATCGCACCAGTCGGGCAGATGTCCAGACAGTTCGAACACCCTACCTGTTCGGCGCGGGAATGGGCGCAGAGGGTTTCCTCCATCCGCACATAAAGAGGTTTTTCAAAGGTGCCGACCAGTTGCGCGGCCTCAAAGGCCAGGCGTTCAACGGCGACCGTATCCTTGGGATCGGCCCTCAGATACCCCTCGCGCTTGGCAGGGGCCTGCACGAAAGGCGTATCACCGGTCAGATCCAGCACGATATCGCAGGAGGAGCCCGCCCCGTCGCGCGGTTCAGACCATGCAAACGCCCCGCGCCCGCCGGGTTCTAACTGTTGTAGCGCATCCAGCCGCAGGGAAAATCCGCCCAAAGCACCGGTCAGCGACCGAACGCGCCCGCGCACCACATCATAGGCGCGCGACATCGGCTCGCTATCGTCGGTGCTCAGGACCGTGACGGCCAAGGTAGGCGAAAGACGCTCGGCCAGATCAAACGCCACCGCGCCGGGGCCGATGATAAAACACGTGCCTTCGCTGACGACATCCCCGCCGGGCGTGATCGGCTGCGGCAACAGCGCCTCGGCCGCCAGCGCAGCCATCTTGGGGGCGGCATCCGCGCCCTCATCCGACCATCCCGCGCGGTCACGTAGATCGACGAAACCAGGTGCCTCGACCCCAAGCTCATCGGCCAAGTTGCGAAAAACTTCCTGCTCTTGCCCACAGGCGACGATCACGTCACCGTCTTGCATAAAATTCGCAGCTGTATCCAACTCGCGCGTACACAGCGCCGTGTGGACCTTGGAACATGTCGCATCGCAGGCGGATGCCATCTTGTCTGCGTCCACGCGCTGAGTGCCCGCGCAGTCGCATAATAGTAGTTTGGTGCTCATATCCCCTCCCCGGATGTCGCGCCATCTCACAGCACAGTAGGCTGTATTCGGGGGACGGCAATGTAAACCCCATCGCAAACACGCCAAATCCAACCCCCGGACGCGCTACACAACCCTGTTTTTCTACCCGGGAACAAGGCCCCTCACGAACTCGCTATCGACGTATGCGACTAAAGTCGTAGTGCTTGGACTTGGCAGAAGATCATTTTGTGTACCATAGTGGACACGGGGAAGGCAGGGGAGAGCCTTCCGGGGAGGATTTACGTGGCGAAGGCCGCTACTCAGATTGAAATGCCGATAGGCGTTGTTGTGCGCAAAACACCCGGTGTCACTCGCTGGGCGAAATGGAACTGGCGTGCGATTGCGGTGTTGCCCGGTGCGGGCCCTGCCGATTGGCACGAAATGCGCCGGGAAGGCGAAGCTGTGGAATACCACGCGGCCACCCTGCCCCTGACGCTGTGGGCGGATGAGACCGAGGCGTATATGGTCAACCTGTCCGACGGCACGCCCTCGATATACCTTGTGCTGCGGGATGCGCTGGACGGGCAACGCCCGATGGATGCTGTGCTGGTTACAGCCTCACCCTATGAAGGGCAGGATTACGCGGATACCGGCGAAGAGATTGTCGAGAAAATTCCAATGACCGACGGGCTGATCGCCTGGGTACGGGATTTCGCGTTGGAACATCACCGCGATGAAGTCTTCGTTAAACGCAAGCGCGACAAGAAACGCACTGATTTGGTCGAAGATGGCAAAGGCGATGCGCGCATACGGCAAGAGTCCGATGTTTACCGCGCCCCGCGGAGGATCATACAATGACTGAAGCCCGCGATTTCTGGTCCCGCCGCAAAGCCGCCGTTCAGGCCGAGGCTGAGGCCGAAGTAATCGCAGCCGAAGAACAGGTGATCGCAGACCAGCGCGCCGAGCTTGAGGAAAAGACCGACGCCGAGATTCTGGCCGAGCTTAACCTCCCCGATCCCGATCAGTTGCAAGCGGGCGATGACGTCTCGGGCTTTATGGCCAAAGCCGTTCCCGACCGTCTTCGCCGCCGCGCCCTGCGCAGGTTGTGGCGGCTGAACCCGGTGTTGGCCAATGTCGATGGGCTGGTCGATTATGGCGAAGACTATACCGACGCGGCCTGTGTGATCGAAAACCTGCAGACCGCCTATCAGGTCGGCAAGGGCATGTTGGCTCATGTCGAAGCGCTGGCCGCCAAGGCCGAAGTCGAGGCGGAAGATTCCGATATCGAGGTCGAGGCCGAGGAGCCTCAGCCTGAACCCGAAGAGATCGACACCCCCGACCCAGAGCCCGTTCTCTTGGCTGAAATAGAACCAGACGCGCCGGAGGAGGCGGAAGTCGCCCCTGCCCCGCGCCGCATGAAATTTGAATTCGAAGGATAACCGAATGACCGCAAGTGAAGCGCAACAGATGGATGTCTCGGCCGAGGATCGCCTGCGCGCGGATTTCTATAACTTTCTGGGCCTGCTGTTGGCCGGTCCGCCAGATCAGATGCTGCTGGACCAGATGGTGGGCCTCAGCGGCGATGACAGCGATCTGGGTCAGGCTATTCAGGCGATGGCTCGGGTGGCCAAAGTCACCAAACCTGCGGCTGCTGAACGTGAGTTCAACGCACTGTTCATTGGGTTGGGACGCGGAGAGCTTCTGCCCTATGCCAGCTTTTACCTGACCGGATTCCTGAACGAGAAACCATTGGCACAGCTGCGCAATGACATGGCCGTGCGCGGTATTACCCGGGCGCAAAACGTCTATGAACCCGAAGACAACATCGCCTCGTTGATGGAGATGATGGCGGGGATGATCGTCGGCCGGTTCGGCCCGCCCGCGTCTTTGGAAGACCAGAAAGCGTTCTGGAACAAACATATCGGCCCTTGGGCCACGCATTTCTATTCGGATTTGGAAGGCGCCGAGAACTCGGTCCTCTATGCCTCGGTCGGCACTGCCGGTCGGGTCTTCATGGAGATCGAGCGCGAAGCTTTCCGAATGTCGGCAGCGTGAGACGTTGTCATTCGCCAGCGTCCCTTGCGGGGCGTTAAACTGCAAATGGGAAAGGAGAACCCCATGAGCAAGACCAAGGAAGAAGGTGCAACGCGCCGCGACTTCCTCAAACTGGCCGGAACCGCAGCACCCGCTGCTGTCGCCGCAGCCAGCCTGACCGGAAAGGCCGAGGCAGCTGAGCTGCCCACGGACGAAACCCGGATGCAGGACACCGCGCATACACGCGCATATCTGGAAAGCACCCGGTTCTAGGATCGGACGTTTTCACCACCCGACAGACGGTTGCGATTGGCCCTGACGTCGGTTTTGCGAAGTACCAAGCAGCCGTGGCTGACACGGCACGCAAGGGAGGAAAGTAATGCTTAGGAAAAAGACCAACGGGGTTGCGAGACGCCCCCAGCGGACAAGTATCCTGTCCCAGGTCGGCGAGAAAACCGTCGATCGCCGCGCATTCCTGCGTGGCTCGGGCCTGACGATCGGCGGCCTTGCCGCGATCAGCGCCACGGGTGGAACCGTGACGCCAGCCAGTGCCCAGACAGCGGCGAACAAGGCCGTTGAAAACATCAAATCCGTATGCACCCACTGCTCGGTTGGCTGTACCGTCGTTGCCGAAGTGCAGAATGGCGTCTGGGTCGGGCAGGAACCCGGCTGGGACAGCCCGTTCAACCTGGGTGCGCACTGCGCCAAGGGGGCCTCGGTCCGCGAGCACGCTCATGGCGAACGCCGCCTTAAGTACCCGATGAAAAAGGAAGGCGGAGAGTGGAAGCGCATCAGCTGGGAACAGGCGATCGACGAGATCGGCGACGGCATGATGAACATCCGCCAGGAATCCGGGCCGGACAGCGTGTACTGGCTGGGTTCTGCGAAACACAATAACGAACAGGCTTATCTGTTCCGCAAGTTCGCCGCCTACTGGGGCACGAACAACGTGGACCATCAGGCCCGTATCTGCCACTCAACCACTGTTGCGGGCGTTGCGAACACATGGGGCTATGGCGCCATGACCAACTCGTACAACGACATGCACAACAGCCGGGCCATCTTTATCATCGGTGGTAACCCGGCCGAGGCGCACCCCGTCTCGTTGCTGCATATCCTGCGTGCGAAAGAGCAAAACAACGCCCCTCTGATCGTCTGCGACCCGCGCTTTACGCGCACCGCGGCCCACGCGGATGAATATGTCCGTTTCCGCCCCGGCACCGACGTTGCACTGGTCTGGGGCATCCTGTGGCACATCTTCGACAACGGCTGGGAGGACAAAGAGTTCATCCGCACCCGTGTCTGGGGTATGGACCAGATCCGCGAAGAGGTTGCCAAGTGGAACCCCGACGAGGTTGAGCGCGTCACCGGTACGCCCGGCTCGCAGCTGCGCCGCGTCGCCCGGACCATGGTGAACAACCGTCCTGGCACCGTCGTATGGTGCATGGGTGGTACACAGCACACCAACGGCAACAACAACACCCGCGCGTACTGCGTGCTTCAGCTTGCGCTTGGCAACATGGGCACATCGGGTGGTGGCACCAACATCTTCCGCGGCCACGACAACGTGCAGGGCGCAACAGACCTTGGTGTTCTGTCCCACACCCTGCCCGGCTACTATGGCCTGTCCAAGGGTGCTTGGGGCCACTGGGCGCGTGTCTGGGGTGAAGACCCTGAATGGCTAGCGGGTCAGTTCGCCACGATCAAGGACAAGGAAGGCAAGGACAAGCCGCTTCAGAACGAGCGCGGCATCCCGGTCTCCCGTTGGATCGATGGTGTTCTGGAAGACCCAGCCAACATGGATCAGGACAATAATGTCCGTGCCATGGTTCTGTGGGGCCACGCGCCCAACTCGCAGACCCGGATGACGGAAATGAAGACGGCGATGGAGAAGCTGGACATGCTGGTCGTGATCGACCCGTACCCCACCGTCTCGGCCGTGCTGCATGACCGCACCGACGGCGTCTACCTGTTGCCCGCCTGTACGCAGTTCGAAACACGTGGCTCGGCCACGGCATCGAACCGGTCGCTGCAGTGGCGCGACAAGGTGGTTGATCCGCTGTTCGAAAGCTTGCCGGACGAGGTCATCATGGCCAAGTTCGCCAACAAGTTCGGCTGGGCGGACCGCTTCTTCCGTAATATCGAGATGGAAGATGCCGAGACCCCGAATGTTGAAAGCATCACGCGTGAATTCAACTCGGGCCTCTGGACCATCGGCTATACCGGGCAGTCGCCGGAACGTCTGAAAAGCCACATGGCCAACCAGCACACGTTCGACAGAACCACGCTGCAAGCCATCGGTGGACCCAACGACGGCGAATACTACGGCCTTCCGTGGCCCTGCTGGGGCACGCCGGAGATGGGTCATACGGGGACACCGAACCTCTATGACATGTCCAAACCGGTGGCCGAAGGCGGCCTGACTTTCCGCGCCCGTTTCGGTGTGGAACGCGATGGTGACAACCTGCTGGCCGAAGGGGTCTATAGCGTTGGATCGGAAATTCAGGATGGTTATCCGGAATTCACGATGCAGATGCTGATGGATCTTGGCTGGGATGGCGATCTGACAGCCGAGGAACGCGCGGCGATTGACGCTGTTGCGGGTCCTGAAACCAATTGGAAGACCGACCTCTCCGGCGGTATCCAGCGGGTTGCGATCAAGCATGGCTGTGCGCCCTTCGGGAACGCCAAAGCCCGCGCGGTCGTCTGGACCTTCCCGGATCCGATCCCACTGCACCGCGAGCCGCTATATACCAACCGGCGCGATCTGGTGGAGGACTATCCGACCTACGAGGACCGTCAGGCTTATCGTCTACCCACCCTTTATGCTTCGATCCAAAAGAACGACTTTTCAAAGGATTATCCGATAATCCTGACGTCAGGTCGTCTGGTCGAATATGAAGGCGGCGGTGATGAAACCCGGTCGAACCCATGGCTGGCCGAGCTTCAGCAGGACATGTTCGTCGAGATCAACCCCCGCGATGCCAACAACCTTGGTATTCGTGACGGATCACAGGTCTGGGTCGAAGGTCCTGAGGGCGGAAAGGTCAAGGTGATGGCGATGTTGACCAACAGGGTTGGCGCCGGCGTGGCCTTTATGCCGTTCCACTTTGGCGGCCATTTCCAGGGCGAGGATCAGCGGCACAAATACCCCGCAGGTGCAGACCCCTATGTCTTGGGTGAAAGTTCTAACACCGCCCAGACCTATGGCTACGACTCAGTAACCCAGATGCAGGAGACCAAATGTACTCTCTGCAAGATCTCGGCAGCGTAAAGGAGGACGAAAATGGCTAGAGCAAAGTTTCTCTGCGACGCTGAACGCTGCATCGAGTGCAACGCCTGTGTCACCGCGTGTAAAAACGAGCACGAGGTGCCATGGGGCATCAACCGCCGCAGGGTGGTGACGATCAATGACGGCAACCCGGGCGAACGCTCGATCTCGGTGGCCTGTATGCATTGTTCGGATGCGCCTTGCATGGCGGTGTGCCCGGTCGACTGCTTCTATCAAAACGAAGAAGGGGTCGTCCTGCACTCCAAAGACCTGTGCATTGGCTGCGGCTATTGCTTCTACGCGTGCCCGTTCGGTGCGCCGCAATACCCGCAGGCGGGCAACTTCGGATCACGCGGCAAGATGGATAAATGTACCTTCTGTGCCGGTGGTCCCGAAGAAACGCACTCGACCGCAGAGTTCGCCAAATATGGTCGCAACCGGATCGCCGAGGGCAAACTGCCTATCTGCGCCGAGATGTGTTCCACCAAGGCCCTGCTTGCCGGTGACGGCGACGTGGTCTCGGCCATCTACCGCGAACGCGTTGTGGCACGCGGGTTTGGCTCGGGCGCGTGGGGTTGGGGCACCGCCTACGACCAGAAAGACGGCTAAGTTCGTCTTATTGAACCAAACAGACGACCCGCATGCGTGGGTCGTCTGAACTGGATTTATGACCGAGGTTCAGATGTTCCGCTTACTCACCGCATTGTTGCTAACTTTTACGATGGCAAACGTAGCCATTGCACAATCAAGTGACACCGACGCTCCTGCCGCGAACGAGCGCACGTCGACAGGTGGAGCGACAACGCTTGAAGACATTCTTGCCCGTCAACGTGGTGAGAAAGTCGACAATACCTATCGGTCTGAAAACACTGGACAGGGTAACGTCGAAGGATTGTTGGGCCAGTTTGGAACACGCGGCGTGGCGTCCGACAGTGACGTCTATCGCGCTCTTCGATACGGTTCGGCGGATGTGACCGTTTCATCAAAAGGACCTGCTGCAAGCGTCTTGATCCAAGATGGTGGCATGTGGTGGTGGGCTTTCCGCACCGGACCTCTGCGCGAATACGGCACTTACATCATCGCAGGCATGGCTGCAGTAATCTTGTTGTTTTTCCTGATCCGCGGAAAAATCCGCATTGATGGCGAAAAAACAGGCCGCACAGTCACGCGTTTCAACGGTTTCGAACGGTTTGGCCACTGGCTTTTCGCCGGATCGTTTTTGATCCTCGGGCTCACTGGCTTGCTGACGCTTTACGGTCGAGACTTTCTAATCCCAATCTTTGGAAAAGAAGGCTTTGCGACGATCGCGCAAGCCTGCAAATGGCTTCATAACAACTTGGCATGGGCCTTCATGCTGGGCCTTGTCATCGTCACTGTAAACTGGATCGCCCATAACATCCCAAACCGTACCGACCTAAAGTGGTTGGCCGCTGGCGGTGGGCTTTTCACCAAAAACAGTCATCCTCCAGCCAAGAAATTCAATGCAGGGCAAAAGGTCATTTTCTGGGCCTGCATTTTGCTTGGCGTGTCGATCAGCCTGTCGGGTTTGTCCCTGTTGTTTCCGTTCGAGATGCCCCTGTTTGCCAAAACATTCCAGATCGCCAATGCAACCGGGTTGCCTCAGGCAATGGGCCTGAATCTGCCGGTGCAAATGTCGCCGCAAGAGGAAATGCAATACGCCCAAATCTGGCACGTGATGATTGCCTATGTCTTTATCGCCATCATTATCGCGCATATCTATCTGGGCTCGGTGGGAATGGAGGGCGCCTTCGACGCCATGGAAACCGGCGAGGTCGAGGAACAGTGGGCGCGTGAACACCATTCGCTGTGGCTGGCAGAGGTGCAGGAAAAAGAGGCTACCAAGGGCGCAGCCTCGCCTGCCGAATAGATGCGCGTACTGGCGCTGATCCTTGCGCTGATACCCCTGCCCGCGTGGTCCGAGTTCTTTACGCTAAAAGGCCATGGCGGGCCGATCATGGGGATCGCGACGGCCCCGGATGGGCGGATCGCTACGGCAAGCTTCGACAACTCGGTCGGCCTCTGGTTCGACCAGATGCCCGAATGGCTGGAAGGCCACGAGGCGGCGGTAAACGCAGTCGCCTTCAACGGCACCGCGATCTATTCCGCAGGTGATGATTTCACCCTGCGCCGCTGGCCGGGCGGAGAGGTTGTGGGCCAGCACAAGGGCAAGATCGTCCACATCGCAGCGTCGAAAACCCATGTGGCGACGGCCAGTTGGGACGGCACAATTGGCCTTTGGCCGGCGGATGGGTCGGACCCCACGGTTCTGTCTGCGGGCGGCGGCGTCAATGCGGTTGTGTTTACGCCCGACGGATCACAGCTCTATTCCGCCGGGGTCGACGGGGCGTTGCGCCTGTGGGATGTCGCAAGCGGGCAGGAAACTCTGCGTGTGGTCGAGCATGGCTTTGGCATCAATGAGCTGGTCCTGAACGCGCAAGACAACTGGATCGCCTATGGCGCGGTCGATGGCGTGACCCGCATTCGCGATCTGACCACGGGTGAGGAACGAGATTTCACCCTCGACCGCCGTCCTATTCTGGCGCTGGCGCTCAGCCCGGATCGCAGCTTGTTGGCGGTGGGGGATGGCGAAGGCTATATCATGCTCATCGACACGGTCAATTGGCGCATCGCACAGGATTTCCGCGCCACGTTGCGCGGGCCAGTTTGGGCGCTGGCCTTTTCGCCGGACGGCCAGAACATCCATGCAGGCGGGATTGACGAGGCCATGTATAGCTGGCCCATCGCCACCTTGCGCGAACAGGACCAGATGGCCGCCGTGGAGCCCAGTTTCCTGAAAAACCCCGATCAGATGAGCAATGGTGAACGGCAGTTCGCCCGCAAATGTTCGATCTGTCATAGCCTGATACCAGACGGCCAGCGCCGCGCCGGGCCGACGCTGCATGGGGTGTTCGGACGCAAGGCCGGGTCACTGCCGGGATATTTCTACTCGGACACGCTGCAAGACTCTGATATCATTTGGAATGACGAGACCATAAATGCCCTTTTCGACGAGGGGCCAGACCACTACATTCCGGGGTCGAAGATGCCGATGCAGCGGATCACGCAGCCCAGCGACCGGGACGATTTGATCGCCTTTCTGCGCCGCGCCACGGCACCGGAAAACTGAAAGACCGGAGGAGACAGATGAAAGCCTTCCTTGCCGCCGTGGCCGCCATGGTCGTCATTGCAATAGCAGCGCCTTTTGTGCTGAATCAGATCGGATTCAGTGCCGCCGATGCTGGAACCGGTTCAGCGGTGCGCCTCGACTGAATGCCTGAATTCCTGACCACAAAGGAACTGGCCGACCTGCTGCGTATCGGCGAGCGTAAAGCCTATGATCTGGCCTCGTCGGGCGAGGTGCCCTGCGTACGCGCCATGGGAAAGCTGCTGTTTCCCCGCGCCGAGGTCATCGCCTGGCTGAACGCGTCGCGCAGTGGCCCGCAGGTGGCAGAACCGCCCCTGCCTCCGATTGTCGCGGGTAGCCATGATCCACTTCTGGACTGGGCGCTGCGCGAAAGCGGTTCGGGGTTGGCGACGTACTATGACGGCTCGTTCGATGGCCTGAACCGGTTGAAAGACCGGACTGCGCAGGCCGCCGCGCTGCATATTCACGAAGACGGCGGGTTCAACCTTGGGGCTCTGCGCGGTGCGTTGGGCGAGGCGCCGGTGGTTTTGTACGAAGTTGCGCAGCGTCAGCGTGGATTGCTGTTGGCTCCGGGTGTGAGTGACATCTCAGGATTTACCGACCTGAAAGGCCGCCGCGTGATCCTGCGGCAGGAGTCGGCCGCCAGCCAGCGCCTGTTTGACGGGCAACTGGAGGCACATGGCCTCACCCGCGCGGATCTGGACGCCCTGCCCACTTGCGCCCGTACCGAGGAAGAGCTGGCCATCGCCCTGCATGACGGCAAGGCTGAGGCCGGGTTTGGTCTGGGCGCGCTGGCGGGGCTGTATGATCTGGGCTTCTGTCCGACCCATGCTGAACGGTTGGACCTGGCCATCTGGCGGCGGGCCTATTTCGACGAACCGATGCTCAAACTGCTGGCCTTTGTGCAATCCGACCGATTTGCCGCCCGCGCCGCAGAGTTTGGCGGCTATGACCTAAGCCATCTGGGCACGATCCATCACAACGGAGCCAGCGGTTAAGACCCGCTGGCATTGGGAAAGAACAACTGCTGGCCGTCCAGCTTGTAAGACGCAATCGCCGCTTGCCCGTCCGGCCCGGTCAGCCAATCGATGAACCGCTGGCCCGCTGCAGCCCGAACACGTGGATGCTTGTCCGGGTTCACCAGAATAACGCCATATTGGTTGAACAGACGCGGGTCGCCCTCGACCATCACCTCAAGATTGCCCCTGTTGCCAAAGGATTGCCACGTGGCGCGGTCGGTCAGCACATAGGCATCCATGCCGCTGGCCACATTCAGGGTCGCCCCCATACCCGAGCCCGTCTCGCGATACCATGCGCCCGATGCAGCCGTGGGATCAACCTCGGCCGCAGTCCAATGGCGCATCTCGGCCTTATGCGTGCCGCTGTCATCCCCGCGCGAGGCAAAGGGGGCCTCGGCCTCGGCCACAGCGGTCAAAGCCGCCACGATATCCGTGCCGCCTTTCACCTTGGCCGGGTCGGATTTCGGCCCGACCAAAACAAAATCGTTATACATGACGTCAAAGCGTTCGACGCCCCAACCATCGGCGACGAACTGATCCTCGGCCTGTTTGGCATGGACCAGCAGAACGTCTCCGTCCCCGTTGACCGCATTGCGGATCGCCTGCCCGGTGCCCACAGCCACCACACGCACGTCTATCCCAGTTTCGGCCTCGAACCCCGGCAGGATATAGTCCAGAAGCCCCGAGTTCTGCGTGGACGTGGTCGATTGCACGACGATAAACGGCTCTTCGGCGAACGCAGGTGCGGCCAGGCCAAGCGAAAGCAATGCTGCCCGAAGAAAATTCCGGATCATTTCGATCTCCGTCTTATTGATTAAGTCACAAGCCCGCCCGCCAGATAGCGGCGTGCGGCATCACTTTGAGGCGCGTTTAAGACCTGTTTAGCCAACCCATGTTCAACCACATGCCCACCCTGCATCATGACGATATCCGCAGCCAGTCGGCGAGCCTGCCCAATGTCATGGGTCACCATGACAATCCGCACGCCGCGACTTGATGCCCTCAGGATCATCCGCTCGATCATCTGGGTCGCGCTTGGGTCCAGCGCGCTGGTGGGTTCGTCCAGAAACAGCGTCTCGGGGTCCAGCGCCAGCGCGCGCAGGATGGCCAGCCGTTGAGCCTCGCCCCCGGACAAGGATCGCGCGGGCTGACGCGCCTTGCCTTCCAGCCCGCCCTCAGCCAACAGGCTTTCGATCCGTAGCTTGCGGGCACCGCGCGGCAGCCCCTGACGTTTCAGAACGAAATCAAGATTGGCCGCAACCGAGCGGCGCAGCAGCACAGGTTGTTGAAACACCATCGCCTGTTGCGCTTTGTGCCTATCGGTCAGCGGTGACCCATCCTGCTCAACCCGCCCCTGATCCGGTTCGATCAAGCCATGCAAACAACGCAAAAGCAGGCTTTTGCCAGCCCCGTTCGGCCCCAGGATCAGTGTCGGACCCGGCCCGTCCAGCGAAAGGCGCGAAACATTAAGCAGCGCTTTGCCGTTTCGAACAATGCGCAAATTTCGCACCAACAGGCTGCTGGCTGTATCACATAGCATATCACGCATGACGCAGCCCTTCCTGTTCAGCGCGCAGGCTGACTGCGCTGACCATAGCGTTTACCGCGATTGCAATTCCGATCAGGATCGCGCCCAACGCCAATGCCAGCGCCAGATTGCCCTTGGAGGTCTCAAGCGCGATGGTCGTGGTCATCACCCGCGTCACGTGATTGATGTTGCCGCCCACGATGATCACCGCGCCCACCTCGGCGATAGCGCGGCCAAACCCGGCCAGCAGCGCCGTGATCAACGCCAGCCGCGCGTCCCATAGCAGCACCGGGACCGAGGCCAGACGCGACACGCCCAGCGATCGCAACTGTTCCGAATATTCCTCGGCTAGCATCTCAATCACCTGTCGTGTCAGAGCAGCTACGATCGGTGTCACCAGCACGACCTGTGCGATGATCATGGCCGAGGGCGTATACAGCAGTTCCAGCACACCCAATGGCCCTGAGCGCGACAGCATCAGATAAACCAACAGCCCCACAACGACCGGAGGGAACCCCATCAAAGCATTCATCAACACGATCATCGCCCGCCGCCCCGGAAAGCGCGCAACGGCCAGCGCTGCCCCAACAGGCATCCCGATCAATGCAGCGATCAGCACGGCAAAAATCGAAACTTTCAGGGACAACAGAACAATCGCCCACAACTCGGCATCCCCGTTCAGGATCAGAGCCAAAGCCGATGTAAATTCTGCTGCAAATCCCTGCATAATCTCCCCATATCCACGCAATCGGAACCAAATGCGTTTAATTTCATAGTAATACTAAGGCATTCTTCAACGAATGGCACACACTTTTCCGGCATCTCAAACGCAAAACGCGGCCCCCGAAGGGACCGCGTCAAATGCGTCTGACAGACGGCTTAGTTCAGGGCTGCATCCGTGATCTGATGTGTCCAAGCGCCCTCAGGCTGCTTGGTGATCACTGGATCCGACCCGCCAGCCAGCAGTGTGCCCACCGTGCGTTCAAAATCCGCAGGGTCCAGCGCACCGTTCGAACCAGCGGTCAGCTTGGCGATTTCACCCATCATGCGCTTTTGGTGCTCTTCAGTCTGGGCACCGGTCGCGTCGTTTTCCAGCACGATTTCGGCCGCCTCATCCGGGTTTTCCTCGGCGTATTTCCAGCCTTTCATCGATGCGCGCACAAAGCGTTCCATCTTGTCCGTAAAGGCCGCATCACTGAGGTTTTCCTCAAGCACATAGAGACCGTCTTCCAACGTGGCGACGCCCTGATCTTCGTATTTGAACGTCACCAGCTCATCAGGGCTAACGCCTGCGTCGATCACCTGCCAATACTCGTTGTAGGTCATGGTGCTGATGCAATCGGCCTGACGCTGCAACAGAGGGTCCACGTTAAAGCCCTGTTTCAGAACCTCAACTCCGCTTTCGCTCTTGCCACTGGTGTCGATGCCCAGCTGGCTCATCCAGCTCATGAACGGAAATTCGTTGCCAAAGAACCAGACACCTAGCGTACGGTTCTTCAGATCCTCGGGCGAAGTGATCCCCGCATCCTTCCAGCAGGTCAGCATCATGCCCGAGCTTTTGAAGGGCTGGGCGATATTGACCAGCGGAAGCCCCTTTTCGCGCGCGGCCAGCGCGGCGGGCATCCATTCAACGGTTACATCGGCGCCGCCCCCTGCGATCACCTGCGTGGGTGCGATATCGGGGCCGCCGGGCAGGATGGTGACGTCCAGCCCCTCTTCCTCGTAGAACCCTTTGTCTGCCGCCACGTAGTAACCCGCAAACTGCGCCTGCGTGACCCATTTCAGCTGCAATGTCACCTCATCCGCCGACCATGCCGCACCGGCTGTAAGTCCAAAGGCAGCAAGCGCCCCGCTAAGTAGCTTATTCATCTTCATGTCTCCTAGTTGCTGTTGGTGCCCCGTTTTCGGGGTCTGTTGAAGTGTTATCCTCTTTGTGACGGGTGCCAGAAGGTCACCGCCTTTTCGATCATCGCGACCGCGCCATAGAATGCGGTTCCGGCTAGTGCGGCTACCACGATCTCGGCCCAGACCATATCCAGCGAAAGCTGACCGACGCTGGTGGAAATCCGAAAGCCCATACCCAGGGTCGGAGAGCCAAAGAACTCGGCCACGATAGCGCCGATCAGCGCCAATGTGGTGGAAATCTTCAACCCGTTGAACACAAACGGCATCGCCGCAGGCAGGCGCAGTTTCAGAAAGCTCTGCCAATAGGTTGCGGCATAGGTCTCCATCAGGTCGCGCTGCATCGCCGTCGCCTCGCGCAGGCCGGCCACAGTATTCACCAGCATCGGAAAGAACACCATCACAACGACGACTGCGGCCTTGGAATGCCAGTCGAACCCAAACCACATCACAAGAATGGGGGCCGTGCCGACGATGGGCAGAGCGGCGACGAAATTTCCAACGGGCAGCAGACCCAGACGCAGGAAATCCCAGCGGTCCACGGCGATCGCCATCAGAAACGCGGCACCACACCCGATGATGTAGCCGCTAAGCGCCCCTTTGACGATGGTCTGCACGAAGTCCGCCCACAGGATCGGCAGACTGTCCGCAAAGCGCACCGCAATCACCGAGGGCGCGGGCAGGATGACCAGCGGCACTTCGAGCCCACGCACCAGCAGCTCCCACATACCGATGATCGTAAGGCCAAAGATCAGCGGGGCCACGACGCCCACAATGCGCGTGTCAGCATAAGGCCCGCTGGCCAGACGGCCATTCACCCACCAGCCCAGCAGCCACAGAAGGATTGCACCAATAACCAAGATCATTGCGCCATTCCCATTCGTTTCAGCACCGTCCGTTCGATCAAGCCCAGCAGCGCCACAAGACCGGCCGCCAGAATGGCCGCCGCAAACAGGGCCGACCAGATTTGCACCGTCTGACCATAATAACTGCCCGCCAGCAGACGCGCGCCCAGGCCAGCGACGGCCCCGGTCGGCAGCTCACCAACGATGGCCCCGACCAGCGAAGCAGCGATGCCGATTTTCAGCGAAGTGAACAGATACGGCATCGAGGCTGGCAGGCGCAGTTTCCAGAAGCCTTGCGACCGACTGGCACCATAGGTGCGGAGCAGGTCCAGCTGCATCGCGTCGGGGCTGCGCAGACCTTTGACCATACCTACGACCACCGGGAAAAAGCTGAGATAGGCCGAGATCACCGCCTTGGGAATGATGCCCTGAATGCCCACCGAATACAGCACCACGATAATCATGGGCGCCAGCGCGATGATCGGGATGGTCTGGCTGACAACGGCCCATGGCATCACCGACAGGTCCATCACCCGGCTATGCACAATCCCCACCGCCAGCAAAATGCCCAACCCGGTGCCGATGGCAAATCCCAGCATCGTCGCACTCAGCGTCACCCAGCCATGATAGATCAGCGACCGTTTCGAGGTGATCTTTTTCTGCACCGTCGTCTCCCACATCTCAATGGCGACCTGATGTGGCGCAGGAAGACGGGGGCGGTCCTGCTCCCACGTGGCGGGGATGGCAAAGCTGTTGTTCAGCACCAGGCCGAACTCGGACATGTCGCGCCGATCCTTGGCCGAGGGCGGCTGCACCTCGGCCCCTGCCCGCTCTTGTTCGGTCAGCACGCCCTTGATGTTCATCGGCACGCAGGCCGCGTACCAGAACGCAACGATCACGGTCAGGACGGTCAGCACCGCCCAAAAGGCTTTCAGGCCGCTAGTCATCCGAATGCCCCGCCCGCAGCCCTTCACGCACGCGATGAGCGACCTCAATAAACTCGGGCGTGTCGCGGATATCCAAAGGCCTTTCCTTGGGCAGAGGGCTGTCGATCACATCCGTAATCCGCCCGGGCCGAGGGCTCATCACCACGATCTTGGTGCTGAGATAGACCGCCTCCGGGATCGAATGCGTCACGAATCCGATGGTCTTGCCCGTCCGCGCCCACAGCGCCAAAAGCTGTTCATTCAGGTGATCGCGCACGATTTCGTCGAGCGCGCCAAAGGGTTCATCCATCAGCAGGATATCGGCGTCAAAGGCCAGCGCCCGCGCGATACTGGCCCGCTGCTGCATCCCGCCCGACAGCTGCCACGGGAATTTGCCACCAAAGCCCGCCAGATCGACCAGTTCCAGAACCTTGCTGACCCGTTCTTCCTGTTCGGCCGCCGAATAGCCCATGATCTCAAGCGGCAGTTTGATGTTCTTGGCGATGGTCCGCCACGGATACAGCCCAGCGGCCTGAAACACATAGCCATAGGCCCGTTTCCGCCGCGCCTCATCCGGGGTCATGCCGTTGACGGTCAGTGTTCCCCCGGTTGGCGTCTCAAGCGCCGCAATACAGCGCAGGAAGGTGGTCTTGCCACAGCCCGAGGGGCCGATAAAACTGACGAAATCGCCCTTGTCGATGGTCAAGTTCACATCTTTCAACGCGTGAACCGGGCCATCATTGGTTTGGAAGGTGAGGTCGAGATTGGCAGCTTCTACGACTGCGGAATTGTTGTTTGGATCGGTTGGCATTTCTTACTCAGGAATAGGCAGTGTGACACACGCCGCAATCATTGCGGCAGGGACTCCGAAAATTAACAGGAAGGCATTCCCAAAGGGCTGACTAGCTGAACTGAAAGCCCAAAACAGTATGCCAGCGCCAGTCCAGGAAAACACGGATACAGCTACTGCCGCGATCAGTGTAGGCCCGCGGCGACCGATTGGAAGTCTGGTGACGACGCGACGCATCGCCACAAAAACAACGCAACCCGGAAATAGCGCGCAAAGCAGTATCGGACCCCATATTGGCCATCCGAGCAGCAAAGTAAGCGTTAACATCGACAGCAGGCTGGGAAGCAAGTTCGCTAGCCCAATTTTGGGCAGTGCGAGCATTGCACCAATTACCCAAAACGCGAGCACAGCGATTAGCGTGGCGAGAACCGCGAACGCAATAAACTGAATCGCAGTTGGGTATTCTGTGCTTTGCGTCAACTCTTAAACCCCCGTCGCCGGAATACCCGTCCGCTCGACCGGACGCGGTGCGGTCAACTCTTTCCAAGTGCTCAGCGCCCGGTTCACATGCCCGTTAGGCTCGCGCGCTACGAAGTCGCCATGACCTTCCTGCGTACGGATTTCCCCGTCATGTACGGCCACCTGACCGCGTGTCAGGGTAAAGCGTGGCAAGCCCTTGACCTCTTTGCCTTCGAACACGTTGTAGTCGATCGAGGACTGCTGCGTCTCGGCGCTGATCGTCTTGGTTTTTTCGGGATCCCAAACAACGATATCCGCGTCAGCCCCAACCAGAATCGCACCCTTTTTCGGATAACAATTCATGATCTTAGCGATGTTTGTTGAAGTGACAGCCACGAATTCGTTCATCGTCAGACGCCCGGTGTTTACACCATAGGTCCACAGCATTGGCATCCGATCTTCCAACCCGCCGGTCCCGTTGGGGATCTTGGTGAAATCACCCACGCCATAGCGTTTCTGATCGGTGGTAAAGGCGCAATGGTCGGTGGCCACCACGCTCAACGTTCCTGAATGCAACCCGTTCCACAGGCTATCCTGATGCTGCTTATTGCGGAACGGAGGGCTCATGACCCGGCGTGCCGCGTGGTCCCAATCCTGATGGAAATATTCACTCTCATCCAGGGTCAGGTGCTGGATCAGAGGCTCACCCCACACCCGCTTACCATTCATCTTGGCCCTACGAATGGCCTCATGCGCCTCTTCACACGAGGTATGCACTACATACAAAGGCACACCTGCCATGTCGGCGATCATGATGGCCCTGTTCGTGGCCTCGCCCTCAACTTGAGGCGGCCGGGAATAGGCATGCGCCTCGGGCCCTGTATTGCCTTCGGCCAGCAGCTTGGCGCTGAGCTCAGCCACCACATCGCCATTTTCAGCATGAACCATGGCGATCCCGCCCAGCTCAGCCAGACGTTTGAACGAGGCAAACAGCTCATCATCATTCACCATTAACGCGCCTTTATAGGCCATGAAATGCTTGAACGTGTTGATCCCGCGCGTCTCGATCACGGTCTTGATGTCGTCGAACACCTGCTCGCCCCACCAGGTGACGGCCATGTGGAACGAATAATCGCAATTCGCACGCGTCGATTTGTTGTCCCAACGCTTCAACGCATCCAGCAGGCTCTCACCCGGGTTGGGCAGCGCGAAATCCACCACCATCGTGGTGCCCCCGGCCAAAGCAGCCCGCGTCCCGCTTTCAAAATCATCGCTGGAATAGGTGCCCATGAACGGCATCTCTAGATGAGTATGCGGATCAATCCCACCCGGCATGACATAGCAGCCAGTCGCATCAAGCTCTTTGTCGCCCTTCAGATCCAAGCCGATTTCGGTGATCACCCCGTCCTCGACCATGACGTCTGCTTTATAGGAAAGATCCGCGGTTACGACGGTCCCATTCTTGATAACAGTGCTCATTCTAATCTCCCTGACGCGGTCTGCGCCGCTTGCTTCATCTGGCTAAAAATACCTCGGGGGAGTCGCCCAGGGGGCAACGGGGGCAGCGCCCCCTACTCCACGATCTCCGCCGTCTCAACGACCGCATGAAACAGAACATCCGTCCCGGCTGCTGCCCAGTCCTTGCTGATCTCTTCGGCCTCGTTATGGCTCAACCCATCCACGCACGGACACATCACCATGGCCGTCGGTGCCACACGATTGATCCAACACGCATCATGCCCCGCGCCCGAGATGATATCCGTATGTGAATAGCCCAGCCGCTCAGCCGCATCGCGCACTGCGGCCACGCACCCTTCGTCGAATTGCACCGGATCGAACCCACCCACCTTCTCGAACTCGATCTGCAGGCCCATTTCATCCACGATATCCTCAGCCGCGACCCGCAGACGCGCCTCCATATCCTTGATCACCTCCAGATCGGGCGAGCGGAAATCGACCGTGAACACTACTTTGCCCGGAATCACATTGCGCGAGTTCGGGAACACATCGATATGCCCCGCCGCCCCAACTGCATGAGGCGCATGGGACCATGCGATCTCATCCACTTTCTCAAGTATACGCGCCATCGCCAGCCCGGCATTCTTGCGCATGGGCATCGGAGTCGAACCGGTATGTGCATCCTTGCCCGTCACCGTGATCTGCGTCCAGCTGAGGCCCTGACCATGAGTGACCACACCGATATCCTTGCCCTCGGCCTCAAGGATCGGGCCCTGTT
Organism: Ruegeria sp. HKCCD7628; assembly: GCF_057221005.1. Lineage (NCBI taxonomy): Bacteria > Pseudomonadati > Pseudomonadota > Alphaproteobacteria > Rhodobacterales > Roseobacteraceae > Ruegeria > Ruegeria sp. HKCCD7628. Next base: position 245,706 of record NZ_JBWVBA010000003.1, on the reverse strand, counting down.
CGATATGCAGCTCAAAGAACGCATGCATCTTGCGCGCGCCAACCTCTTCGTCTCCACGCCAGCCAATCCGTTGAAGCTCATCACCAAAAGCCTTGCCTTCGGCATCTTCGCGCGCATACGCCCAATCCTGCGTATGCACTCTGGCAAACACGCCCGATGACAGCATGGCTGGCGCGTACCGGGTACCCTCTTCGTTGGTCCAGTTGGTTGCAACAATGGGGTGTTTCGTCTTGATCCCCAAATCATTCAGCGTGCGGATGACCTCCAGCCCGCCCAGAACCCCCAGCACACCGTCATACTTGCCGCCCGTCGGCTGCGTATCCAGGTGCGAGCCTACGTAAACCGGCAGCGCGTCCGGGTCTGTGCCTTCGCGCCGGGCGAACATGTTGCCCATCTGATCGAGCCCCATCGAACAGCCCGCATCCTCGCACCATTTTTGAAACAAGGCGCGGCCTTCGGCATCCTCATCCGTCAAGGTTTGACGATTGTTGCCACCGGCTACGCCGGGGCCGATTTTGGCCATCTCCATCAGGCTGTCCCACAACCTGTCGCCATTAATCCGTAGGTTCTGCGCCGGAGCTGCCATCTTGTTCTTCCCTGTCGCTTGCGATTTGGCTCGCTTTTGGTGTCTTGATTTGACCATCTGGTCAAACTCACGCTATCACGGGTTCGAGATCAGTCAAGAAATTGCAGGACTCCGCCAGATTTTTTGACCTATTTCACGCCCGAATGCCGGAAAAAGAGACAGCCTGAAAACATGCCTAAAGACCGCGCCCCGACCCGTATTCAGAAAAAGAACCGCGCCGCGATTCTCGAGGCCGCATTAAACGTGTTTTCAGCGCACGGATTCCGGGGTGCAACCGTGGATCAAATCGCGGCCGAAGCGGGTCTGAGCAAGCCAAACCTGCTATATTACTTCCCGTCGAAAGAAGCGATTCATACCGCCCTGCTGTCCGGCCTGCTAGACGTCTGGCTGGCCCCTTTGCACGATTTGGACGAAGCGGGCGATCCGATGCAAGAGATGCTCTCGTACATCCACCGCAAGCTGGAAATGAGCCGCGACCTGCCGCGAGAAAGCCGCTTGTTTGCCAACGAACTGGTTCAGGGTGCCCCCAGAATTCATGCGGCTCTGTCGAGTGACCTCAAGTCGCTGGTCGATGAAAAGACCGCTATTCTGATCAGATGGATGGAGCAGGGTAAAATTGCAAAACTGCATCCTTATCACCTGATCTTTTCGATCTGGGCACTGACTCAGCATTATGCGGATTTTGATGTTCAGGTCCGTGCGATACTAGCTGATGAAGACCCGTTCGAAGGCGCTGAACCCTTTATCGATACACTTTATCGCAAACTTCTGACGCCCTGATAAAAGGGGCCGATTGCCGGCCCCTTTTTTGTGATTACTCAGCCGCTGTGGCCATCGGGTTGTTCGGGTGCGTCGTCCAGTTCGCATAGTTGGGCTGCACTTCGCGGCCAGTGCGTGGGTCTACCTCTCCCGCGGCCATCGGCTCCATGGAAATACACCCATCTACAGGACACACATCCACACACAGGTTGCAGGCAACGCATTCATCGTCCATCACCTCAAAAACACGGTCTTCAGACATTGAAATCGCCTGATGGCTGGTGTCTTCGCACGCAGCGTAGCAACGGCCGCATTTGATGCACTGGTCCTGATCGATCTTTGCTTTTGCGACGTAGTTGAGGTTCAAATACTGCCAATCCGTCACGTTTGGCACAGCCAGACCAACAATTTCAGAGACGTCTTTGTACCTCTTCTCATCCATCCATTTCGACAGCCCGGCGGTCAGTTCGTCGATGATTTTAAAGCCATAGGTCATCGCAGCAGTGCAGACCTGAACTGTACCACAACCCAACGCCATAAACTCGGCCGCATCGCGCCATGTAGTCACGCCCCCGATGCCGGAAATCGGCAGGCCATGCGTCGCTTGAGCCCGTGAAATCTCGGACACCATCGACAGGGCAATCGGTTTCACCGCCGGGCCGCAATACCCTCCGTGGCTGCCTTTACCGTCGATCGAGGGTTCAGGGCTGAACGTGTCCAGATTGACGCTGGTGATCGAGTTAATCGTGTTGATCAGCGACACCGCATCAGCGCCGCCATTCTTTGCGGCTTCGGCAGGTTTGCGAATATCCGTGATGTTTGGCGTCAGCTTCACGATCACCGGGCGGTCATAGTATTTTTTGCACCACCGGGTGACCATCTCGATATATTCCGGCACCTGGCCGACAGCAGATCCCATGCCACGCTCGCTCATGCCGTGCGGACAGCCAAAGTTCAGCTCGATCCCATCTGCCCCGGTTTCGGCGACCCGTGGTAGAATAGCTTTCCACGCCTCTTCCTCGCACGGAACCATGATCGAAGCGATCAGCGCGCGATCCGGGTAATCGGCCTTGACCCGCGCCATCTCTTCAAGGTTCACCTCAAGCGGACGATCGGTGATCAACTCGATATTGTTCAGACCCAGCAACCGCCGATCCGCGCCATAGATCGCGCCGTACCGAGGCCCGTTTACGTTCACCACCGGAGGCCCCTCGGACCCCAGCGTTTTCCAGACCACACCGCCCCATCCGGCCTCGAACGCGCGGCGGACGTTGTATTCTTTGTCAGTCGGCGGCGCCGAGGCCAGCCAGTACGGGTTCGGGCTTTCGATTCCCAGAAAGTTAGTTTTTAAATCAGCCATTTATCCGGCCCTCCTGATGCCACTCAGCATCCCAAATCCAGTTTTCACGCGGTCAGATTTGCGTGGATATCCATTGCCGCATCGCGGCCCTCGGCTACAGCGGTCACGGTCAGGTCTTCGCCGCCGGCAGCGCAGTCGCCTCCGGCCCAGACACCCGTGATCGAGGTACGCCCCGCGCCCGTGACAGCGATCTTGTTACCGTCGAGTTTCAGCCCTTCGGGCGCGCCCTCCAACGTCTGACCAATCGCTTTCAACACCTGATCTGCAGGCAGGCGGATTACCTCGCCCGTGCCGGTCAGTTGCCCACCTTCGCTAGATGTATACTCCAGCTCAATCTCAGCCGCAGCGCCGTTTCCATGCACGGCCACGGGCTGCACGTTAGTCATGATCTTGACCCCATGCGAAGCCGCCAAGTCCTGCTCGTACCGGCTGGCACCCATGGCGTCGCGGCCCCGGCGATAAGCGATGGTCACATGCTCGGCCCCCAGCAGCTTGGACTTTACCGCCGCGTCAACAGCGGTCATGCCACCACCGATGACAACGACATTGCGCCCCACGGGCAATGCCGCCAGATCACTGGCCTGCCGCACGTCCGAGATGAACTCGACCGCCGGGCGCACGCCGTCTTTGTCGACGCCACCGGCGCGCAGGGCATTCACCCCTGCCAGACCGATCGACAGGAACACCGCGTCGTAATTCGTGGACAGCCCATCCAGCGAGATCGTCTCGCCCAGAACCGATCCCGTCTCAATCGTGATACCACCGATCTGCATCAGCCAATCCACCTCGGCCTGCGCGAAGTTGTTGGTCGATTTATAGGCTGCGATCCCGTACTCGTTCAGGCCGCCGGGCTTGGGCTTGCTTTCGTGAATGACAACGTCATGCCCGAGCATCGCCAGCCGATGCGCGCAGGCCAGCCCAGCGGGCCCTGCCCCGATCACCGCGACGGTCTTTCCGGTCGGCGCGGCACGGTCGAACGGATGCGCCCCGCCCGCCATTACACTATCGGTCGCATAACGCTGCAAACGCCCAATCTCGACCGGAGCCCCTTCGGCAGCCTCGCGTACACAGGCTTCTTCACACAGTGTCTCGGTCGGACATACGCGGGCGCACATACCGCCCAGAATGTTTTGCGCCAGAATGGTCTCGCCCGCTGCTTCGGGCTGCCCGGCCTGAATATGCCGCATGAACAGCGGGATATCGATCTCGGTCGGACAAGCCGCCACACACGGCGCGTCATAGCAGAAATAGCACCGATCAGCAGCCACGGCAGCCTCGTGCGGGGCCAGTGGTGGATGCAGATCCGTGAAATTCGAGGTCAGCTCATCGCTGGAAAGCCGCCCGGAGACAATGCCGGGGGCCATCTGGCCCTGTGCCATCGCTCTACTCCCTGTAGATATGGTTGTTATGGGATCAGCTTGCCACAGTCTGAAATTTTATCAATTGGTAAAATTTGCCAAATGGTCAAAAAATCAAAAAACCGGGCTCAGCGGCCCGGTTTTCGGAAAAATATGCCTGTTTTTGATGCAGCGGCGAAATTCAAACCATCTGCGATAGATGCCCAGACTTGATCCAGACCCGTGCGCCGGCCTCTCCTGCCGTGGCGACGGAGTGGGTGCCGGGCGGCAAGCGAAGCCAATCCCAATCGGAAAACGCCTCATCCGATTCCCGAACAGTGCCTTCGATGACAAACAGCTCGAGCCCCTTTTCGGCATTCAAATCCAGCGCTTCATTCGGCGCCAAACTGAGAACCCGCACGTCCTCAAGGTCATCCTTGAACAGCTGGAGTTTTTCTGCCCCCTCGATTGACCGGCGCACTTCGGTTCTGTCTGCAGGGTCGAACTGATGCAGCTTGACCAGAATCGTCGCGCCGTTCTTGGCCGAGGGCGTATGAGAGGACGTCGGCGGGTTGCGCACATAGCTGCCGACCGGAAAGTCGCCTGTTTCGTCCTGAAACACTCCATCCAGAACCAGGTATTCCTCGCCGCCATCATGGGTATGCGCAGCGAACGCGCTGCCCGGCGCAAATCGTACGATTGTAGTGGCGCGGGCAACTTCTTCACCGATACGGTCCAGCATTTTTCGCTCGACCCCGGCTGCGGGGGACGCGACCCATTCGTTCTGATCAAAGTGGACGGCGACGCGCTTTGTGAAATCTGCGTTGACCCTCATGCGGTATCTCCTTCTGGACATCTCAGCCTAAGATGGGGGCATCATGCCGGTTTTCAATTTTTGCATCATGCGATCGTCTTCACATCTGGTTTTGTCTGCATACCCTGCGTACTGTGCCGCCAACAGATAATACGAGCGACGACCACCGACCGATGCAGGCCAGCCCTTCGAAATTCAATATTGTCATCATTGGCCAGAATAACCGGCTGCAATACGAGGCATTGCTTTTTGCCGCCTCTTTGCGCCACAGCAGCCCCGATTTCGCCGGCCGCCTGTTTGTCGCTATTCCACAACCCAGCCAACGATGGTCACAAGATCCCAGCATCCAGGACGAAGATATCCTTAAAGCGCTGCGCCAATTGGATGCCGAGCTGCTGCCTTTTGAAAATCAGGTCTTTGGCCAGACTTACCCGCATGGGAACAAGATTGAGGCGTTGTCGGCTTTGCCAGAAGGCGAGCCATTTGTATTCTTCGACAGTGACACGCTGATCACCGGAGATTTGAACGCCGTTCCCTTCGACTTTGCCCACCCCGGTGCATCGCTGAAAGTCGAGGGGACATGGCCACACCCAACGCTTTATGGGCCCGGATATGATGGTATCTGGAAGGCGCTTTATCACAGGTTCAATCTTGATTTCGAAAGTTCGGTCGACACAAGCCAACCGCATGATTATTGGCGGCGGTATTTGTACTTTAACGCTGGTTATTTCTTCCATTCCTGCCCCCGCATCTTTGGCGACAGGTTCCGTGACTATGCGCGCACTATCCGGGATGAAGATATCCCAGAGCTGGCCGGCCAGACATTGGACCCCTGGCTTGACCAGATCGCTCTGCCCTTGGTGATCCATTCCCTTGGCGGGGGGCGAGACGCCCTGCCCCACGGCCTGTTGGATGGCACCGTGAGCTGTCACTATCGCCTGTTCCCACTGCTTTACGCACGTGAAAGCGACCATGTGGTCGAGCTGCTGGAGACGGTGGTAGCGCCAAACCGCATCAAAAAAGTGCTCAAAGGGTATGAGCCGATCCGAAAGCTGGTCATTCAGCGAAAGGGTCACAAGATCCGCGAGATGTTCGACCGAGACAACCTGCCCCAACGCGAGCAGGCTATACGTAACAAAATCAAGGCAAAGGGCCTATGGATGCGCTGACAGGATTGTTGTGCGCAGCCCGTCAATCGCCTACAGAGTCTGCAACCAAAAAATCAACGGGAGATTTCCAGAATGTCTGACGGCCCAAGCTACGGTTTCGACACGCTTCAGATTCATGCGGGCGCACGTCCCGATCCGGCGACAGGTGCGCGCCAAACGCCAATCTACCAAACCACCGCTTACGTGTTCCGCGACGCCGATCACGCCGCTGCGCTGTTCAACCTGCAAGAAGTGGGCTTCATATACTCCCGCCTGACCAACCCGACCGTGGCCGTTCTGCAAGAACGCGTCGCCACGCTGGAAGGCGGCGTTGGGGCTGTGTGTTGTTCCTCGGGTCACGCCGCGCAGATCATGGCGCTGTTCCCGCTGATGGGACCGGGCTGTAACGTCATTGCCTCGACCCGCCTTTACGGCGGCACGGTGACTCAGTTCAGCCAGACCATCAAACGCTTTGGCTGGTCCGCTAAATTCGTCGACATGGACGATCCCGAGGCGGTAAAAGCCGCGATTGATGACAACACCCGTGCAGTGTTCTGTGAATCCATTTCGAACCCCGGCGGCTATGTGACCGATATTCGGGCGATGGCTGACATCGCCGACGAAGCCGGCGTACCGCTGATTGTCGACAACACTTCGGCAACACCTTACCTGTGCCGCCCCATTGAACAGGGCGCGACACTGGTGGTGCACTCGACCACCAAATACCTGACCGGGAACGGCACCGTCACCGGCGGCTGCATCGTGGATTCGGGCAAATTCGACTGGTCAGCGAATGACAAGTTCCCCTCGCTCAGCGAGCCCGAGCCAGCCTATCACGGGTTGAAATTCCACGAGACCTTTGGCCCGCTCGCCTTTACCTTCCACGGCATCGCAATCGGTCTGCGCGATCTGGGCATGACCATGAACCCGCAAGCCGCCCACTACACGCTGATGGGGATTGAGACCCTGTCGCTGCGGATGGAGCGTCATGTCGAGAACGCACAAAAGATCGCGGCCTGGCTCGAGGCGGACGACCGCGTCGATTATGTGACCTATGCGGGCCTGCCCTCGTCGCCCTATCACGACCGGGTCAAGGCACAATACACCAAGGGTGCCGGTGCCCTGTTCACCTTTGCTGTAAAGGGCGGCTATGACGCCTGCGTCAAACTTGTGAACGCGCTGGAGATCTTCAGCCACGTCGCGAACCTTGGCGATGCGCGGTCGCTGATCATCCACTCGGCCTCGACCACGCACCGTCAGCTGACACCCGAACAGCAAGAGGCCGCAGGGGCCGGTCCGGGGGTTGTTCGCGTTTCGATCGGGATCGAAGACGTCAATGACCTGATCGCGGATCTGGACCAGGCTTTGGCAAAGGCGACTGCCTAAATCATGCCGCGGCACACGATGAACTCACTTGGCCAACCCGTGGGCATGCCGGTCTCGGGTGAGTTTCCTCGCCCGACGCCAGCTCGCACGGGCATGCAGGGTCGGTTCTGTTCAGTGGTGCCTTTGGACGCGAAACAGCATACGTCCGGTCTGTACCGGGCGTTTGCCGAAGACAAGGACGGTCGAAACTGGACCTATCTGCCCGAAGAACCAATAACATCTGAAGTGGCTTTCGCAGATTGGATGGTTTGGGCTGAGAACAGCGCAGACCCGTTGTTTCACACGGTGCTTGACGGCGATGGAGCTCCGGTTGGGCATGCCACATATCTGCGCATTCAGCCCGACGCCGGGGTCATCGAGGTCGGGTACATTCATTTCTCACCCTTGTTGCAGCGCACCCCTCTGGCCACCGAGGCCATGTATCTGATGATGCGCCGCGTCTTTGATGAGCTTGGCTATCGGCGCTATGAGTGGAAATGCGACGCCCTGAATGCCCCCTCACGTAGCGCGGCCGAGCGGTTGGGCTTTACCTTCGAAGGCATTTTTCGCCAGGCAACCCACTATAAAGGGCGCAACCGGGACACCGCGTGGTATTCAATTCTGGATAGTGAATGGCCACGCATCCAGACTGCATTCGAAACATGGCTATCGCCAGAAAACTTCGACCAATCGGGCCAGCAGCGTCACACACTGCAGGCCCGAGCGGCAGAGTAGTATTTATTCGGATATCGCAAATTCCATCGTGACATTGACCGAGACTGAAATCTCACCGCCTGCCACCGGAACCCCCGCCGAATCCGCAACTTTGAATTCGCGCATCTGCGCGGCAGGGCGGATACCTCCGACATGCTCGTTGATTTGTTGCACAGGTCCCAAAGTCAGCGAGGCAGCCTGCGCCAGTTGCTCTGCCTTGGCAGTTGCTTCTGCCACAGCTTTGGCGCGGGCTTGCGCCTCAAGCGGTTTAGGGTCCTGAACACCAAAGCTCAGCCCCCCGAAGTCATTTGCGCCATCTTGGATGACGGCATCCATTACGGCACCCAGTTGTGTTAGGTCACGAACCCGTACGAATACTCGGTTTGATGCCGAAAAGCCCGAAATCTCGGGTCGGTCGCCGTTGGGGTTATTTCGGCCCGACCAAACCGGCGAGAGCGACAGATCCCTTGTCTGGACATCCCGTGCTTCAATGCCCATCTGCTCCAGACGCGCCAATATTGCCGACACCGCGTCGGACGTCGCCTGCATCGCGTTCGCGGCCTCGGCATCCTCGTGTGTCACTCCCAGTGTTATGGTCGCCATATCGGGCACTGCCAGAGCGGTCCCAAGGGCGTCGACAGTAATGCGACGTTCTTCCGCATGGGCCATCCCTGCCGCCGTTGCAGCCATAAAAGCCGCTAAAAAAGCGTATTTCTTCAAGGTCTTCCCTCCGATCTCTTTGTCATAAACATGGGGTGGCAACGGTCTGCCGAACAAGGGGGAAACCCGGCTTTTTCTTTCCCTCGGCAAGATCCTGCTTTAATGTCAGTCTGCGGACAGAATGACTGTCTGCTTAGACGATGACAATTATGGTTCTTCCGGATTATGAAACCCGCTTTTGCGCTGTCTTTTTCTACTGCCGGAATTTCTTTGCACCACTTTTCGGATGGTGACTGGTTCTGCGTTGGTGATGTCTCGCTGGATGCCCCGGATTTTTCGGATCAGGTCAAAGCACTGCGCGACAAAGGATTCGCGCTGGAAAATGACCTGAATTGCAAGCTGGTCCTGCCGGCCGATCAGGTTCGGTTCCTTAGCCTTGGAACCGGCGATGAAGATGCCGAAGGACAGAGCCTATTGGTTCAGACCGCGTTAACGGATGCGACGCCCTATACGCTTGAAGACCTGAGATACGACACCGCAACCGACGGCGCGGTGATACATGTGGCAGCGATCGCCCGGCAGACGCTGGATGAGGCAATGGCATTCGCCAACGACTATGGCTTTGTTCCGACCCAGGTCACGACCAACACCGACGAGCAGGGCTACCCGTCCGAGCCTCAATTCCTGGCACCAAGAAACCCGGCCCCCGCAGAAGAGACTCCCGTTTCGGCGCTTCCGGTGCACGCGATCGCGGCCGAAGAAAAGCCAACGGAATTCCGCGCAGCTGCGGCTGCAGAGCACCACGAGGCGTCACTTTCAAACCGTCTTGAAGGATACGGTATACCTATCAGCGCCGCGGCTGCTCTGGGTATCGCCGCCGTTTTGATGTGGGCCTTCCTTGGGTCGGGTGATGATGATGTCACTCTACCGGAAACTGCACTTGTCGAAGAAGCAGCGCAGGAGGCACCATCCAAAACCGCCGTGTCGGAAGCAGAAACACCGGAATCGTCCCCGATCACAGCCGAAACCGAACCAGCTGAAAAGCCAACTGAATTGACCGTTGTCGAACCGGCACCAGAAACCTCAGTTGAAGAAACCGATCCCAAAGCGCCCAAGGTTTCTCCGACCGATGCCGCCATTCTTGAGGCTTTGAAGATTGCACCCACCGAAGTCGAGCCGATTGAAACAACCCCCGAACCAGAGCAGCTGCATGCTGGCGCGCAAATAGGCTCGGTTGAGCCTCTGTCTGGTCCTGCGTCGGAATCGCCTGATGCCCAATTTATAGCGTCAACCGATCGATCAGACCTGTCGCGCGATGCCGTGGCTCCGCCATTGGTGACCAGCTTTGCGATGGGAGACGTATACTCCCAACCCAGCGAACCCAGCGCCTCAGGGACGCGGTTTGATCTGGACGAACGCGGACTTGTGAGCGCAACAGCAGAAGGCACGCTGAATCCGGACGGTGTTCTAGTTTTCCTTGGCCGACCGTCAAAAGTCCCGCCAGAAGTACCAGTCCGTTTCGAACAGGAACCAATTGAAGAAGACCCAACGACCAGACTGGCAGAGCTGCGGCCCAACCCTCGTCCATCCGATCTGATAGAACGGTTCGAACGGCAGCAACTTGGCGGTCGAACTCTTGCCGAATTGGCGGTTCTTCGGCCCAAGCTACGTCCGGCGTCGTTGCAACAACGCCCACAGGTAGACGAAACACCAACCGCGCTGGCGGTTGTTCGCGTCCCGCGCCCGAAACCGCGTCCTGCTGGTGTTACCCGACCTGCAAGCACCACCGCAGTCAGTCTTGGGTCGACCGCTGCGATACAGCGAAGCACCAACGAACCTGACACTTTCCAACCGCGGGCGGTGGCCCCGAAAATTCCGTCATCGGCGTCGGTTGCGCGGCAGGCAACGATCGACAACGCAATCAACCTGCGAAAACTGAATCTCATAGGCGTGTATGGCACCCCGGCAAACCGTCGAGCGTTGGTGCGGTTGCCCAGCGGGCGCTACAAAAAGCTGAAGGTTGGGGATCGTCTTGATGGCGGCAACGTTGTCGCGATCGGTGACAGCGAATTGCGATATCAAAAACGCGGTCAGAACGTTACGCTGAAAATGCCCAGAAGTTAAAGGCGACACAGGTGATGCGCCGCCCAATTTACGCATTTGATAACCAGCTCAAGCCGCTGATATTTCACCACTTTCGATCTGCTCGCGCTCGATGGATTCGAACAGCGCCTGAAAGTTGCCCTCGCCAAATCCATCGTCACCTTTGCGCTGGATGAACTCGAAGAATATCGGCCCAATCACTGTTTTTGAGAAAATCTGAAGCAAGATCCGCGTTTCGCCACCGTCCAGAACGCCTTCGCCGTCGATCAGAATGCCGTGTTTCATCATCCGATCCAGTGGCTCTTCGTGGTCGACCACGCGGTCTTTGGACATTTGGTAATACGCTTCGTTTGGGCCGGGCATGAATTTCAAACCCTTTTCGGCAATCGCATCCGTCGACGCATAGATATCCTCGCTGCCGACGGCGATATGCTGGATGCCTTCACCCTTGTACTTTTTCAGATAAGAGACGATCTGCCCGGTCTCGCCGCGATCTTCGTTGATCGGGATGCGAATACGGCCACAGGGCGATGTCAGCGCGCGGCTGTAAAGCCCTGTGAACTTACCCTGAATATCGAAAAAGCGGATCTCACGGAAGTTGAACAAATCGCCGTAAAACTTGAACCACTTGTCCATATTTCCCTTGTAGACGTTGTGGGTGAGGTGATCGAGGTAATAAAACCCGTCACCCCGCGGCTTGGACTGTTCGGTCCACTTGAACTCTTGGTTGTAGGGAGACGTCTCATAATATTGGTCGATGAAATAGATCAAAGACCCGCCGATCCCTTTGATCGCAGGTACGTCCATCGTTTTGTCCGCAGCATCATAGGGCTCGGCGCCCTTGCTGACCGCGTGTTCATAGGCTTTTTGCGCATCCACGACGCGCCACCCCATCGCCGGTGCACAAGGGCCATGTTCTGTAACAAAATTAGCTGCAAAACTGTCCGCATCCGCATTGAGGATGTAAGTCACATCGCCTTGCTGCCACAGTTCCACCGATGGCTTCGTCTTATGGTGACCGACCAACTCAAAGCCCATCTTGGTGAAAAGATCACGCAGCTCTTGCGGGTTGGGATGGGCAAATTCGACAAATTCGAAACCGTCGGTTCCGGCGGGGTTTTCGTTGCTGATGGCGGATTTCGGGGCGTTATGCGGGAAGGGTCCCATGGCGCGTCTCCGTGAAAACAGGAATTTCTTTGCTGATTCCAAAATACGCCTTATTCGGCGCTGTTTCTGCGCATTGTTTTCGAGTAAACTAGGTGGAAACGCGCGATATCCGCACCAAAACAGATTTTTACGAAAGAAGTCCGCATATGCTGGATTCCACCGATACGCGACTCTTATCAGCACTTCAGACAAATGCGCATCTGACGGCGCATCAGCTGGGTGAGATGCTGAACCTGTCGCCCAGTCAAGCCGGCCGCCGTCGTCAAAGGCTGGAGGCTGAAGGATACATCACCGGCTACGCCGCGCGTCTGGACCCGCTGAAGCTGGGGCTGCAGGTACAAGGCTTTGTTCAGGTCCATCTCGGCACTCACGGTCCGGAACAATCCGAAAGTTTTGCCCGCATGGTCGACACCCGGCCCGAAATCACCAGCGCTTGGACGATGACAGGTGAGGCAGATTACCTGCTTCATGTCTATTGCGACGATCTATCCGCCCTCAATCGCTTGCTTCATCAGGTGATACTGCCGCATCCTGCGGTAGCACGTGTGCAAAGCCAGATCGTTATGGACCAACTCAAGCGCGACGCGCCCCTGCCTACCTGACCCAAAGAGGATAATATGGACGATTTCCTTTACCAGGCTTCGATCTATCTGGCTGCCGCCGTGATCGCTGTGCCGCTGTCGGCGCGCCTGGGGCTTGGTTCGGTCTTGGGATACCTGGCCGCAGGGATCGTCATAGGGCCCATGTTTGGACTGGTCGGCGCCGAAACCGAAAGCCTGCAGCATGTGGCCGAGTTCGGCGTGGTCATGATGCTGTTCCTGATCGGGCTGGAACTGGAACCCCGCGCTTTGTGGGACATGCGCGAGCGCTTGCTGGGATTAGGTGGCCTTCAGGTTTTGCTGTCTACCGGAGTGATCGCGGGCGTTGCCATCTACGCCAATCATCCATGGTCCGTGGCACTGGCAGTCGGTTTGACCTTGTCTTTGTCCTCAACAGCGATCGTTTTGCAAACCTTGTCCGAAAAAGGCTTGATGCAAACGAACGGAGGGCGCGCGACTTTCTCGGTGCTTTTGACGCAAGACATTGCAGTGATCCCGATCCTTGCGCTGCTACCGTTGCTGGCCCTGCCGGCGATTCCGCAAATTCAGAATGACGGTTCCATAAACAGGGCCGCAACGGACCTTCACGACAAGGCGCATCACAGCTTGTCACTGGTCGAAGGCCTGCCGGGCTGGGCCGTCACATTGGTCACTATCGGTGCCATTGCCTTTGTCATTCTGGCTGGTGTCTACCTGACCCGCCCCCTATTCCGCTTTATCCATGCTACGCGCCTACGTGAGATGTATACGGCATTGGCATTGATGATCGTTGTCGGGATTTCCTTTTTGATGACGTTGGTTGGCCTTTCCCCGGCCCTCGGTGCGTTTCTGGCGGGGGTAGTGCTGGCCAGCTCGGAATTCCGGCATGAGATGGAAAGCGATCTGGAACCCTTTAAGGGTTTGTTTCTGGGCCTGTTCTTCATCACCGTCGGGGCCGGAATTGACGTCGCCTATTTCTTCAATGATCCGTTCGATCTGATCGGGCTGGCCCTTTTAGTCATCCTCGTCAAAGGGATCATTCTTTTTCTGGTCGGCCGCGCGTTTAAATTACGTGGTCGCGATCATTGGCTGTTCACGCTGGGGCTGGCGCAAGCGGGCGAGTTTGGGTTTGTTCTACTTGCCTTTTCGACCCAGCAGAACGTCATCCCTCCAGATTTGTCACAAAAGCTGCTGATGATCATCGCTTTGACCATGTTGATCACGCCGCTTCTGTTCATCATCTATGACCTGTTGTCGCGCCGGATGAGCGACGGCGCTCCGACACCCGAACCCGATGAGATAGATGAAAAAGGCCCTGTGATCATTGCCGGGATTGGCCGTTTCGGTCAGATCGTCAACCGGCTGGTTCAGGCCAGTGGGACCAAGACGGTCGTTTTGGACCACGACATTGAGACGGTCCAACTGATGCGTCGGTTCGGCGTCAAAGGGTTTCTGGGCGACCCCACCCGTCCTGAACTGCTGCGCGCCGCTGGCCTGGAAAAAGCTGCTGTTTTGGTGGCCGCGATGGACGATCCTAAACAAGTTACTCGTCTGGTTGGGTTCGCACGTCGTCAGCGACCCGATTTGCACATTATCGCCCGCGCCCGGGACAGAACCCATGTCTATGAACTGTATCAGGCTGGCGCCAATGATATCGTGCGCGAGATGTTTGACGGATCACTGCGTGCTGGTCGGTATGTTCTGGAAAACATCGGCCTGAGCGAATACGAGGCCGCGCAGGCCGAACAGACCTTCTATCATCACGACAGGATGTCGGTACGCGAGTTGGCCGAGCTTTGGATTCCCGGAATGCCGACAGCCGAGAACAAGAAATACATCGAACGGGCCCGACAGTTCGAAAAGGATCTCGAAACCGAGCTGTTGGAACTGGCCGAAAAACACGCCAAAAAGTCAGCGTGACCCAAAGGGTCAGGCCATAAGATCAACCGTCTGACACGCCCGCCTCGGCAAAAGTTGCCATGCCAGAATGACAGGCCACTGCGCTTTTGAGGATATTGATCGCCAGAGCGCCACCCGATCCCTCGCCTAGTCGCAAACCAAGGTTCAGCAGCGGCTGTTTGCCCAGCTTTGCCAAAACCGCGCCATGGGCACCTTCGGCACTTTGATGTCCAGCGACGGAATGATCCAACGCGCCGTCGGCGACATCCGCCAAACACGCAGCGGCGGCCGAGCAGATGAAACCATCCAAGATGACCGGGATGCGCAATACCCGCGCTGCCGCGATCGCTCCAGCCATGGCGGCGATCTCGCGTCCGCCGAGACGGCGCAGAATTTCGATCCCATCACCCGTGCCGCCATGCAGCACAACGCCCTCGGCCACAACACGGGTTTTATTCGCAAGACCAGCGTCGTCTACACCGGTGCCCCTGCCCGTCCAGTCCGCAGCGTCACCGCCAAACAAGGCGCAGGCAATTGCGGCAGCCGGGGTGGTGTTGCCAATTCCCATCTCGCCAACCACCAACAGATCGGCGGTTGCGTCTACCGCGTCCCACCCTGTGCGAAGCGCGGCCAACACCTCGGCCTCAGACATCGCAGGACCCGCGGTGAAATCCGCTGTTGGACGGTCCAACTCAAGCGCATGTACATCCATGGTCGCTCCAGCCGACTTGGCAAGCTGGTTGATGGCCGCTCCGCCATGCTCAAAGTTCATCACCATCTGAACGGTGACTTCCGGTGGAAATGCAGACACACCCTGCGCCGTTACGCCATGGTTTCCGGCGAAAACAATCACCTGCGGTGCCGAAATCTGTGGCCGCGCATCCCCGCGCCAACCCGCATACCAGATGGCCAGATCCTCAAGCCGCCCCAATGCGCCGGGTGGCTTGGTCAGTTGCCCATTTCGGTCTGCGGCTCCGTTCACAGCGTCCTGATCAGGGCCCGGCGCACGAAGAAGGGCATCTCGAAAGGAATTTAGGTCTTTAAGTTCAGGCAGCATCCAAAGCCTCGTTGCATCAGAGTGGTCCTGTGTGTTTAACCGAAGCAATCCATCCAACAAGACCCTGAAAGGCGTGGAAATGGCAAAAAACGACACGGTGCCCATTTCCTTGTGGGATATTCCGCTGGCTTTGGTCCTGTTGACGCGTTTGCCCGTCCCCAAACTGCCTTCGCAGGTATTTGCGCGACAGGCCAGCGCTGCATGGGCCTTTCCTTTCGTCGGAGCTATTCTTGGCGCTTTGGCCTGCTGTGTAGGTTGGGCTGCGATGTCAATCGGGCTGAACGCCACGGCCAGCGCCATTTTGGTGGTAACCGCACTAATTCTGTCCACTGGCGCCATGCACGAGGATGGCCTGGCAGATACAGTTGACGGGTTTTGGGGCGGCTTCACCCCCGAACGTCGGCTGGAGATCATGAAGGACAGCCACATTGGCACGTATGGCGTTTTGGCGTTGATCATGTCACTTTTCTTACGCGTCACCTTGATAGAGACGCTGCTCGCGGCCCAGTATTTCTCGGCAATTTTGGCAGCAAGTGTCTGGTCGCGCGCGATGATGCCTCCTGTTATGGCCAGCTTACCGAATGCACGAGGGTCGGGGCTGAGCCAATCGGTTGGCGCCCCAAAGATATCTATTGTCGCGGGCGGCGTCGGATTGGCGTTCGGGATTTGCGCAGTTCTGATCGGGATTTCCGCTTTAGCGGCCGTTCTGTTGAGCGCGCTGGCAGTTTTTGCTCTGGCAATGGTCGCAAGGTCCAAGATCGGCGGTCAGACAGGCGACGTACTGGGCGCGACTCAGCAAATCTCTGAAATCGCTATGCTGCTGACATTGGTTACTTTGCTTTAGGACGAGCCACCTGTCTCAATCCGCAGCACCTCGCCGCAGTGTTTGCAATGAACTGCATCGGGGTCGTGACGGAATAGGCCGCAACTCGGGCATTTGTAGCGCACCTTCTGCGGCATGAAAATTGCCTGCGCGAGACGCACAAATAGCGCAACACCGACCACCATAATGAAAACTGAAAAGAGTTTACCACCCGGAGTGGCCAATGTGATGTCCCCGAAGCCAGTGGTGGTCAGCGTCGCCATCGTAAAATACAGCGCGTCGATATAGGCTGTCTGGCTGTTCTCAGGGATGAAGAATACCAAAACAGCTGTCGAGGTCACGAACACAAAAACCAAAAGGTTGATCGCCGCGATCACCGCATCTTCATGTGTGCGGAAAAACGAGCTGTCACGGCGCAGGTCTCGCAGCAAGTGATACGAATGAATCAAGCGCAAAGCCCTGAGAATACGCAAAAACGCCAGATTACCAGTGATCAGGGGGTCAAGCATCAAAGACAGAATGACTACCACATCCGCCAGTGTGTAAACCTTGAAGAAAAGCTGCCAGGGTTTCTTTGCGATCCACAGACGGGCAGAAAAATCCAACAGGATCAAAAAACCCACGATCATGCTGGCGGCTGAAATTCCGGGACCATGAGGAATATGCGCCGTGGCAATAAAGAAAACGATAGTTCCGGCGTCGAACAGGATCAGACAATATCGGAACCAGACCGACACCGGATCGTGGCCGATATATAGATACCTGAGAGTTTTCTTTATCCTTGCCATCTATCCGCCTCTACCCAAACGGAAATTAGCGGATTTTCCTCAGTTCACCAAGCCCGTCAAACGGAAAAGGCCGCCTGTGATACAGGCGGCCCATCGAAATTTGTAGTAGGTCGATTAGGCGGCGCGCGATGTCAGGACTTCGTCCACTTGTTTGGCCGCAGACACCTCGCCTGCCCCTGAAACGGCGGCAACTTCACGGGTCAGACGCTCAAGCGCAGCCTCGTACAGCTGACGTTCGGAATAGCTTTGTTCGCGCTGATCATCGGTGCGGTGCAGATCGCGGACAACTTCGGCGATCGAAATCAGGTCGCCTGAGTTGATTTTCTGTTCATATTCCTGCGCCCGACGCGACCACATTGCGCGCTTGACCTTGGCCTTACCCTTCAAGGTTTTCATCGCTTGGCTAATGACGTCCGGTGAACTCAGCGACCGAAGGCCAGATTCTGTTGCCTTGTTGGTCGGAACGCGCAAGGTCATCTTGTCTTTTTCAAAAGAAATCACGAACAGCTCGAGCGAATATCCCGCGACTTCCTGCTCCTCGATCGAGATGATCTGTCCCACGCCATGGGCTGGGTAGACAACATAATCGTTCGGGCGGAACTCAAGCTTTTTCGACTTAGACATACAGGTTCATCCTTGGTTAAATGAGCTGGACAACAGACAACAATACGCCCCAACCCGCGCCACTCTGGCCCGGTCAGGCGGTTTGTTTGTCTAAAAATCAAAACTCCAAAGCGTACATACTTACGGAGTCATCCCCAGCTCAGTCATCATTCAACTACCAAGTATATCACAAAAATGCGACACACGAAAGCAGCGCGGATAGACAAAGCATTAAATTTAAATAAAAACAAAATGTTAAGAGGATTTCTTGCTCTTAAACTAAAGAGTTTAGGCGGCGAATCGCTTAACCGCCTTCACCCGGTGCTTCCGAGAAATACTTCTCCATTTTACCCTCTTCACCGTCGCGTTCTTCGGCTTCGGGCAGCGGGTCTTTTTTGGTAATGATAACCGGCCACATTTCCGAGTATTTCCGGTTGAACTCGACCCATTGGTCCATGCCCGGCTCGGTGTCGGGGCGGATGGCGTCGGCGGGGCATTCGGGTTCGCAAACGCCACAGTCAATGCATTCGTCCGGATGAATGACCAGCGTGTTTTCACCTTCATAGAAACAATCCACCGGGCACACTTCGACACAGTCGGTGTATTTGCAGCCAATGCAGTTTTCAGTGACAACGTAGGTCATGTTCGGATTCCCGTTTGCGCTTTGGACGTCTAGCTAAATCAGTATGGCGTCAGCTTCAAGATAGGATCAGCTATCGAGATTGCGAGAAAGATCAAGCGCGCGCCGATCTTTCTTGGTTGGACGACCTTTTCCTTCAAAGCTTGGATTTCGCGGCGGCTTGTCCTGCTTTTCGGTCAAATCCGTATATAGCGTTTGTGCCTCGGGGGCCGGGCCGCGGCGTTCACCCAGTTTTTCCACCCGCACAACACACACAATGCGGCCCTGCGGAAAGGTCAGAACGTCTCCGGGGCTGATGGCTGTCGCCGGTTTCAGCACCCGGTTGCCGTTCAAGCGCACATGGCCGCCGCTGACCTGTTTGGCCGACAGGCTGCGGGTCTTGAAGAACCGCGCCTGCCACAGCCATTTGTCGATCCGCAGCTTGGCCTCGGACATGCGCGTTTAGTTGCCGTCCTTCAGACCCATCAACGCAGCGGCGAAGGGGTTGTCGGGATCAATGGCTTTCTCTTTCTTGGGCGGACGGGCCGAGAAGGATTTCGCGCCTTGCGGCTTGCCACCCTTTTTGCCCTGCGGGCGGCGGTTGTCCTGAGGTTTGCCACGCGGCTTGCCCTTGCCCTGCCCCTGTTCGCGGCGCGGACCGCGGTTTTGCTGGCGCTGGCGGCCCCATGTGAAGGTGTAGAACACCTCAACCTCGGGCTCATCAGTTGCGGGTCCTGCGACCGGAGCCTTGGCTGCCGCCTCGGTGCTTTCGGTGGCCTCGGCTGGCGCCTCGGCGGGTGCGGCGGCCTCATCCGTCGCACCTGCGTCGGCCGAGGTTTCCTCAGTCACAGGTTGCTCGGACGCTTCTGCCGCAGGTTGTTCAGCAGGAGCGGCTTTGACCTTTTCACGCTCGCCACGCTCGGCCTTGTAACCCAAGCCTTGCATCAGGTCGGCGAATTGCTCGAGCGTCATACCGGTGATCGAGAGCATGTCGGGCTTGGCTTCGAACCCACCACGACTGTCCTCAGACCGCAGCATGTCGGCCAGACGTTCCAGCATATCGATACGGATCGAACGCTCACCGGCATCGCGGTAACCGCACATTGTGTCATAGCCCCGCGGCGCGTCCTTGGCGACTGGCACCGTGACCAGGCCCGGAGGTGGCGCTTCGGGAAATTCCTGCAAGCCACCCGCAAGCGCCCACAGAACAAGACGTAGGCGCGTCGGCGCAGGTTTCAGCAGCAGCGGCATGAAGATGGTAAACTGGCCAAACCGGATACCGTGCTTGCGCAGCGCTCCGCGGGCGTCCTGATCCAGATCCTTCACGTCTTGCGCGACCTGCGCGCGAGGCAGAATGCCCAATGCCTCGACCATGCGGAAGGCAAAGCCCTTGGCCAGACCGCTCAGCTCCTCGTCCCGTGACAAGTTCAGCAGCGGTTCAAACAGCGCGGCCACCTTGCGGTCGATGAAGTGCTGCAAGCGGCGCTGCACTTTTTGTTCGACGTCGGGGCCTGCGGCTTCATCCACGAAGACCTCGACCATGGGCTTGAGCGGTTCTGCCCCGGCAACCAGCTTGCCGACGGCATATTCGCCCCACATCAGGCCACCTTGTTCGGTGAAATCAATTTCGGTATCGGGCGCGTTGTAGAAGCGATCGGCGCGCAGATGGAATTGCGGCGCGAGGGCCTGCAAGGACGCCGATTTCAAAGCTTTCGCCTCGGTCCCCTGCGCAGCCTTGTCCGGGCTAAACCGGAACCCTTCCAAACGACCGACGAATTCGCCTTCGACGGTCACTTCACCCTTGTCATTTACTTCGGCCAAAAGGGCCTCCTTCTGTTTGAGCCGCCGCAGCAAAACGGATGTGCGCCGGTCCACAAATCGTTGGGTCAGACGGTCATGTAATGCATCTGACAGCCTGTCTTCTACAGTGCGCGTTTCCTCACGCCAATGGGATTCGTCACGAACCCATCCGTTTCGTTGCGCAACATATGTCCAGGTGCGAATATATGCTAGCCGTTTGGAGAGCGCATCAATATCTCCGTCCGTCCGATCAATCCGGCGGATTTGCCGCGCCATGAAGTCATCAGGGATCGACTGGCGTTCGTGCAGATGCCCGTAGATCACCTCGAGCAGGCTGGCATGTTCCGAATGGCTGATGCCGCGAAAATCGGGGATTCGGCACACATCCCACAGCAGGCGCACGGATTGAGGATCGCTGGCGCGGGCCATGACCTCGGTCACTTGTGACAGCGATTTCAGCACGTTCAGATCGTCGGCGGGCCGTGCTTTGAGCAGGTTTTCGTTGTCTGGACTGACTTCTAGCGAGTCGATCAGCGCCTCGATGGATCCGAACCGCAAGGCAGCATTCCGCCAGTTCAGCTTTTTCATCGGCGTGAAGCGGCTGTCCATGATCGCTTGTGCTGTGCCTTCGTCCAACGGCGGGGCCTCGCCCGTGACGCCAAACGTGCCATCCGACATCCCACGCCCGGCCCGGCCTGCGATCTGGGCCAGTTCGTTTGGGGCCAAGGGCCGCATCCGCCGACCGTCAAACTTGGTCAGCGAAGAAAAAGCCACGTGATTCACGTCCAGATTCAAGCCCATACCGATGGCGTCGGTGGCGACCAGATAATCAACTTCGCCATTCTGATAGAGGTCCACCTGCGCATTACGGGTGCGCGGGCTGAGCGCCCCCATGACCACGGCCGCCCCTCCCTTTTGACGACGCAGCAGTTCCGCGATGGCATAGACGTTATCAACCGAGAACCCGACGATGGCGCTGCGTGGAGGCATCCGGCTGATCTTTTTCGACCCGGCATAGACCAGTTGAGACATCCGTTCGCGCCGCACGAACTGTGCCTCGGGCACCAGTGCTGATATGGGACCACGCATGGTGTCCGAGCCTAGGAACAGCGTCTCGCTTGTACCGCGAGACCGCAGCAGACGGTCGGTGAAAACATGGCCGCGTTCAGGGTCGGTACACAGCTGGATTTCGTCGATGGCCACGAAATCGGCGCCAATACCCTCGGGCATCGCCTCGACCGTGCAGACCCAGTATTGGGTGCGCGGCGGCACGATCCGTTCTTCGCCCGTAACAAGCGCCACGACGGACGGCCCGCGAATGGCGACGATCTTGTCATAAACCTCGCGCGCCAGCAGACGCAGCGGCAGGCCGATAACACCTGTCCGGTGGCCCAGCATCCGCTCGATCGCGTAATGAGTTTTGCCTGTATTGGTTGGGCCCAGTACGGCCACGATTCGGGATGACCCGCTCACTCTTGCCCCCTGCCCCTTAGAGGGACGAGCCCTCGACCTGAGGCTTCAGTCGATTCACCGCATTGGTTACTTCTTCATGATGGGGATGTATAGCCAATGCACGCTCGTAGACAGCCAGCGCTTTGTCCGGTTGGCCAATAATCTCAAAGATCAGGCCAAGACCGTAGATCGCTTCGTAATGGTTCGGGTTAAGTGTCAGCGCGTATTCCAGATCAGCGGCTGCCAAGCCAAACCGTTCAACCCCAAAAAATGCCGACGCGCGTACGTGCCACCCTTCTGCAAAGTCAGGCGCATGATCGGTCAGCGCCGTCAGATGTTCGATAGCCGCCTTTGTATCACCGTCATCCAGCGCCTCACGTCCCCGTTCCAGCAAAAGATCAGCCGAGGCTGAACCCGATAACGACCACAGAGACTTGAGTTGACGATCAATGCCAATCGCTTGATCGGGTGTTGATTGCGCCAATTGCTGCAATAGCTCGGCTTCATCCCGTGAATCTGCCTGCTGTGCAAGACAAGGGATGGAAAACGTGACTAGCAGCGCGGTTGCCGCGACGATACCTTTGAGATTGGTGCTTGCAATGCTCATAACAACGGTCAGTGTAGCGTAGCGCAGGAGGATGTCCATTCCCTGTGCTCAAATCAAAGTGAGGAGAACCATGAGCGACACTCTGGAAAAAGCCGCAGCGGCGCTGAACGAAAAACTGGCCGACAGCGGCTTTGGCGCATCCGCCAAGTTCGCCATTGAAGGTGTGGGTTCGATTGTTCTGGACGGCAGCGGCGCGCGTGTCAGCGACGAAGAAGCTGACGTCACCATGAACGCTGATGTCGACACGTTCGAACAAATCCTTAGCGGTGAGCTGAACCCGACCGGTGCTTTCATGTCCGGCAAGCTGACCGTCGATGGTGACATGGGTGTCGCCATGCAACTGGCATCGGCGCTGGCCTGATGGAAATGTCGTCGGCCCCTTTGTTCGAAGACGTGGCCGGCGCACCCGCCGGTGGACAGGCCCATTGGCTGACGACCTCTGACGGGGTTCGCATCCGAGTGGCTCATTGGCTGCCACAGGGTGATGCGGTCGGGACTGTGTTCATGTTTCCCGGCCGTACAGAATATATCGAGAAGTACGGCAATGCCGCGACTGAGTTTGTCGGGCGTGGATTTGCATTTCTGGCGATCGACTGGCGTGGTCAGGGGCTGGCCGATCGCCCTCTGGACGACCCGCGTGTCGGACATGTCGATACGATACCGGATTATCAGATGGATGCTCAGGCCGCTTTTGCGCTGGCCACAGAGCTGGACCTACCCAAACCGTGGCACGTCATCGGTCACTCGATGGGCGGTGCCATTGGCCTGCGGGCTGTACTTGAAACTGACAAGTTTGCCACCTGCGCGTTTACCGGGCCAATGTGGGGAATATTCTTCACCCCATTGATGAAACCGCTGAGCAGGTTGACCGCCTATTGGGGCCCTCGGTTCGGGCTGGGTGAGAAAACCCCGCCCACGACATCTTTGGAAAGCTACGTCCTGTCGCAACCGTTTGAAGGCAACGTGCTAACGCGTGATCCAGCGATGTATCAGATGATGCAGGATCAGCTCAACGTCCATCCCGAGTTGGTGCTAGGCGCACCCTCAACAATCTGGCTGCGCGAGGCGCTGGACGAATGCGCTTGGTTGATGGAGCAAACTGCCCCCACCATTCCGTGCCTGACTTTCCTTGGAACCCATGAACAGATCGTCGACCGCAAGGCGATCCGCGCCCGTATGGCCAACTGGCCCAGCGGCACGCTGGTGGAAATCCCCGACGGCGAACACGAGGTTTTGATGGAAGCGCCTGAGGTCCGCGGCCCCGTTTTCGACCAGTTGGCGGCGCAATTCATGGCTGCCGAACGTGAACCTGCCCTGTCTGACTAACACCCCGCTTGTGATCCCTGCCCGGCACGCCTAGATGTTGGCGAAAGCTGTTATTTCGAGGTGATCCATGCGCGACCTTCCCTTCCCCGTCCGTGACGCAAACGCAGTCGGCGGGTCCGACAATCTTGGCAACCTACCGGAATGGGACCTGACGGATCTGTACAGCTCGGAAGAGGCGCCGGAACTGTCGCGCGATCTGGACTGGCTGGAAGGCGAATGTGCGTCCTTTGCCGCAGACTACGAGGGCAAGCTGGCCGATCTGGATGCCGATGGCCTTCTGCAATGCGTCCTGCGTAACGAAAAGATCAACGCCATTGCCGGGCGGATCATGTCCTTCGCCGGTCTGCGGTACTACCAGCTGACCACCGATGCGGACCGCGCCAAGTTCCTGTCGGATATGCAGGAAAAGATTACCATCTTCACAACGCCGCTGGTGTTCTTCACGCTTGAGATCAATCGTATCGACGATGATGCGCTGAAAGCCCGGTTCGACGCCAATGCGGATCTGGGACGGTATGAACCCGTATTCCGCCGCATCCGCGCGATGAAGCCCTATCAACTTTCTGATGAGTTGGAGAAGTTCCTGCACGATCTGGGTGTTGTCGGCGATGCATGGGAACGTCTGTTTGACGAAACCATCGCCGGCCTGACCTTTGACATCGAAGGCGAAGAGCTGAACATCGAAGGCACCCTGAACCTGCTGACCGAGCAGGACCGGAGCAAACGCGAAACCGCTGCTCGGGAATTGGCGCGGGTGTTTCAGGACAACGTCAAAACCTTTGCCCGTGTTCACAACACACAGGCCAAAGAGAAAGAAATCGTAGACCGCTGGCGCAATATGCCAACCGCTCAAACCGGTCGCCACCTGTCAAACGACGTGGAACCCGAAGTGGTTGAGGCTCTGCGCGAAGCCGTCGTCGCCGCCTATCCTAAACTGAGTCACCGCTACTACGAGCTCAAGCGCAAATGGCTGGGGCTGGACGTGATGCAGGTCTGGGACCGCAACGCGCCCTTGCCGATGGAAGACACACGCATCGTCGGTTGGGACGAGGCCGAAAAGACCGTAATGGATGCCTATAACGCGTTTGACCCGCGCATGGGCGATATCGCCGCCCCCTTCTTCAGCAAAGGCTGGATTGATGCCGCGGTGAAGCCGGGCAAGGCACCGGGTGCATTTGCCCACCCGACCGTCACCGACGTGCACCCCTACGTGATGCTCAACTATCTGGGCAAACCGCGCGACGTGATGACCCTGGCGCACGAGCTGGGTCATGGTGTCCACCAAGTACTGGCCGCCGGTCAGGGCGAGATGCTGTCCTCTACCCCGCTGACACTGGCCGAAACGGCCTCGGTCTTTGGTGAGATGTTGACCTTCCGCAAGATGCTGGATCAGTCCGAAACCCCCGAACAGCGCAAAGTGCTATTGGCGGGCAAGGTCGAGGACATGATCAACACGGTCGTCCGCCAGATTGCGTTCTATGATTTCGAATGCAAACTCCACGCCGCCCGCCGCGAAGGTGAGTTAACGCCCGACGACATCAACTCCCTGTGGATGAGCGTTCAGGCCGAAAGCCTTGGCCCCGCGTTCGAATTCATGGACGGGTACGAGACCTTCTGGGCCTATATCCCACACTTCGTCCACTCGCCCTTCTACGTCTACGCCTACGCGTTTGGCGATGGCTTGGTGAACGCCCTCTATTCCGTTTACGCAAGCGGGTCCGATGGGTTCGAGGACAAGTATTTCGACATGCTGCGCGCCGGTGGTTCGATGCACCACAAGGAACTGCTGGCCCCGTTCGGGTTGGACGCGAGCGACCCCAAGTTCTGGGATAAGGGCCTGTCGATGATCTCGGGCTTTATCGACGAATTGGAAGCGATGGAGGGCTGATCATTTCTGGTTTTTGGTGGTCAGAAACACGGCCAGCACGATCAGCACACCCCCAAGGGTCGCAATCGGCGTGATTGCGGCCCCCAGAAACAGCGCCGAATTGACAAAGGTGAACACGACCGAGGCCGCAAACATCAAGGTTGCGGTCAAGGTCGAAACCCGCGCAGCAGCCTCGTACCACAGGTAATAGGCGCAGGCGGTCGGCAGCACGCCCAGCAGGATCAGGAACACGACGTCATTCACCGTTGGAACCTGCATCGAAAACGCGGCAAGCGGCAGCAGAAGAACCCCGGAACACAAGAAGATGCCGAACAGGAAGTTCAGCCGCTCTCCGGTCGATTTCGAATTGCGCATAGCCCGACTGCTTGAGATCAGGAAGACCGCCCAGCTTAGCCCGGCTCCGATTTCAAGAAGATCCCCGAATAGGGGCTCTCCACCTCCTTGCAAGTCCCGGAAAACGGTCAGAAAAACGCCCAGAATTGCCAAAACTGTGGCCAGAACATCGGTTCGCGTGACCGGTGTATCCGCAAAGAAATAAAGGAAAACCAGCACGAAAAAGGGCGCTGTGTTCTCCAAAACCATCGCATTGGCCGCGCCGGTATGTTCAAGCCCGATGTGGAACAGGATATAGTTCACAACGGTCGACAATACGGCCAGACGGAAATTCCAGTCACTCAACCGGATCGAGGCGGAAACCCGCATCAGACGCAACATGCAATAAATCGCCAACGCCGCGATGAACAGGCGCGAGACCGCGATTTGCAACCCGCCCAGATCGCTGATCAGATAGCGCACGATTACGCTATGCGCACCCCACAAGAACGCAGCCAGGAATCCAAGAACCAATCCATTCTGCAACAGTGGCTGTTTTGGCATGGGCTCAGGCATGGACTATTTCAACTGACTGTCCTTGGACCCGCGCCGATTGATCCCGGACCGCGCTTTGAACGCACCGTCCCTATCCTGCTGGCAATCCAGACAGAGTTTCACCCCCGGCAAGGCAAGTCTGCGTTTCTCGGGGATCGGCTCTTCGCATTCTGCGCAATGGGTCAGGCTTTCGCCCTGGTGGCGCTTTTGCGCCTGCATCCGGGCCAGTTCGTCGGATATCGACGCCTCGATCTGTTCACTTACCGCGCCGTCACGCGCCCAGCCGCCAGCCATTGGTCGCCTCCTGTTTGGGTGGCGACCAGATTAAGTCACGGGGCCCATGTGTGGCAAGTCAGAGCGGCAATGCACCTTCAAACACGCTGTCAATCACCTCTTGCGTCCCTCGTGAAAACTCAAGTGAGCAAAGATAATCCGCCCCTTCACGCACTGAACGACAGAATGCCTCGACCTGCAGTTTATAGTGATCATCACCGGGGAACCGTATGACCTGAACCTCAAGCCCCGGACGATGCAGTTCGACGCGTGCTTCGCCAAAGACTCGCGCGTTGAACGGTGTCGTCAGTCGGATAACGCCGCCCTCGCCGTGAAAGACCATCTCTTGATGGGGATGCATACGGATCGAAACGTAACTGGAATATGTAAAATCAGGGAACTGAGCACGAATTTCGGTGAAGGCATCAATACCGTTCTCCCACCGGATTGCAGATTGTACCGACACCGGTTCCTGCCCGGTAGCGAACCGTGCGCTGCCAATCACATAGACACCAATGTCGCGCAGCCCTCCGCCACCGGTTTCCGCACGATTGCGGATGTTTTCGGTTTCTGCACGATTGTCAAAACTGAACGCCCCCGTCACATGCACGAGCTTACCAATCGCGCCATCTGCGATCAGCTTGCGCGCGAACTGCCACTGTGGATGATGCACGATCATATAAGCCTCGGCCGCCAGCAACCCGGTTTCATCCCGTTTAGCAATCAAGGCGTCAAACTCATGTGCCTGCATGGTCATCGGTTTTTCGCACAACACATGTTTGCCAGCGTCCAGCGCCTTCAAAGACCAATCTACATGCATGTGGTTCGGCAATGGAATATAAACCGCCTCGATCTGCGGATCAGCCAGCATCGCATCATAACTGTCGTAAACGGTCAGGTCCGGGCAAAACGCCTGAAAAGGTTCGGCCTTTTCCGGGCTGGACGTCGCCAATCCGGCAAACCGCGCCCCGTCCGCTGCATGAATGGCCGGTGCCATGAACCGACGCGCGAAATTCGCGGCGCCCAGTACACCCCATTGAACAGGTTTTTGCATTGATCCCTCCCACATTCTCGCAACATCGTTATCGCTAACGGCAAAATCTCTGCTGTTCTAGCAACGTCTGGACGCGAAGTCAGGCTTTTATCTGCTTCAAACGAACGTAAGCTGACATCGCATACTGAAAGGAACCGGGAATGCGCAGATTTCTTAAATGGGTCGGCGGGCTGACAGGAACAGCAATGGCCGCTGGCTTGTTGATTTTCTTTGTTTTTTTGCCACCCTATATCGAAGGCAAACGCAACAACGTCATCGACCACGCGCCGTACCCAGTGACAGATTCAGCCGCCGCTTTACACGAAACTTTGATCGTAGGCGACCTGCACGCTGACCCTTTGCTATGGAGTCGCGACCTGACCGAACGCGGTACGCGAGGACAGGTGGACATCCCCCGACTGATCGAAGGAAACGTCGCCCTGCAGGTCTTCACCGCGGTCACGAAATCCCCTGCTGGTCAGAACTATGAGGCCAACTCGGCCGATGCGTTCGACAATATCACCCTCCTGGCGATCGGGCAGCTTTGGCCGCTTCGAACCTGGGACAGCCTCATGCAGCGCGCAGTCTATCAAGCTGAAAAGCTGCATCAGTTCGAGGCGGCCTCGGATGGAAAGCTGAAAGTTGTCAAATCCCGTAGTGACCTAGAGGACGTGCTGGCCGCTCGTGCGAGCGGCCAAGCCGTTGTTGGGGGTATCCTCGGCATCGAAGGGGCCCACGCGCTTGAGGGGGATTTGACAAATCTGGATACCCTGTTTGACGCCGGACATCGGGTGTTTGGCCTTCAGCACTTCTTTGACAATGAATTGGGCGCATCTTTGCACGGACAGGCGAACACCGGACTGACGGAATTCGGTCGCGACGTTGTTGCCCAATTGGCCGAAATGCCCGTCGTCATCGACCTTGCCCATTCCAGCCCTCTGGTCGCACGGGATGTGATCGCGATGACGGACGTTCCACTGATAGTCAGCCATGGCGGGCTACACGGCTTCTGCGCCGTCAAACGGAACTTTCCCGATGATCTGATGCAAGAGATCGCGGCCACCGGAGGCGTAATAGGCATGGGATACTGGGCCGACGTAACCTGCGGAGATATCACCCCTGCAGGCGTGGCCAAGATGATCAAGGCGGCAGTCGATACTGTTGGGGAAGATCACGTCTCGCTTGGGTCGGATTACGACGGGTCGGTCGAGACCGCGTTTGACACATCTGAACTTGCGGCGCTGACCTCGGGCCTGTTGAGCGAAGGTCTGACCGAGGCGCAAATCCGCAAGGTTATGGGCGAGAACATGGTTCGCGTGTTTCGCCAGCAGTTGACCCAATAAAAAAAGCCCGCCGAGACAGGCGGGCTTTTAATCACACCGGCCTGATTACATCTGGCCCAGCATTCCCTTCTCACGCGCGAGATCGCGCATTTTCTTTTGCAGCTTTTCGAACGCTCGTACTTCGATCTGACGAATGCGTTCGCGGCTGACGTTATACTGCGTGCTCAGTTCTTCCAGCGTCACAGGCTGATCCATCAGGCGGCGCTGAGTCAGAATGTCCTTCTCGCGGTCGTTCAGAACCTCCAGCGCGGCCGCCAGCAGTTCACGCCGAGCGTCCAGCTCGTCGCGCGCCTCATAGTCGCCTGCCTGATCAGCGTCTTCATCCTCAAGCCAGTCCTGCCACTGCATGGTGCCTTCGCCTTCGGAACCGACGGTCGCGTTAAGCGAGGCATCGCCACCGGACATCCGGCGGTTCATGCTGATGACTTCTTCTTCGGTCACACCAAGATCATTGGCGATCTGAGCGACATTCTCGGGGCGCAAGTCACCCTCTTCCAACGCGCCGATACGCGCCTTGGCCTTGCGCAGGTTGAAAAACAGCTTTTTCTGCGCCGAGGTCGTGCCCAGTTTCACCAGCGACCAAGACCGCAAGATGTATTCCTGAATCGAGGCGCGAATCCACCACATCGCATAGGTCGCCAGACGGAACCCTTTTTCCGGGTCGAACCGTTTGACGGCCTGCATCAGGCCGACATTGGCCTCGGAAATCACCTCGGCCTGCGGCAGACCATAGCCGCGATAGCCCATGGCGATCTTGGCCGCCAGACGCAGGTGCGACGTGACCATTTTATGAGCCGATTCAGTATCTTGCTCTTCAACCCAGCGCTTGGCGAGCATGTACTCTTCTTCTGGCTCAAGCAGGGGAAACTTGCGAATTTCCTGCATATAGCGGTTCAGTCCGCCTTCCGGCGTCGGCGCGGGGAGATTTGCGTAATTTGCCATAATTCATGTCCCTCCGACAAATGTTTAAGTTGTTAACATAGGATATGGGAGGTCATCCCCATCCGTTCAAGAGGTACCGTTAACAGTTTGGGATTAACGATTGATAAAGGAAAGATAAGAACGTGTTACTCACAAGTGTTTGCGCATTATGACAATGGCTTGCGCAGCTGTTCAATCAGATTTTCCATATCGGCGGGCAGATCCGCTTCAAACCGCAGGTTTTCGCCCGAAACCGGGTGTTCGAAACCCAAAACAGCGGCGTGCAGCGCTTGACGTGGGAATGCACGAACAAGCTCTGCGGTTTCCATGCTGAACGCCTTAGCGGCCAGTTTTCGCTTACCACCATAGACCGGATCGCCAACCAGACCGTGGCCCGCATGGGCCATGTGCACGCGAATCTGGTGCGTACGACCCGTTTCCAACCAGCACTCAATCAACGCCAAACCCGCCGGAGTGCCAAAAGTTTCAACCAGCCGCGCCCGCGTCACCGCATGGCGGCCTCCGTGGAACAGCACGGCCTGTTTCTGACGGTCGGTTTTGTGTCGCGCCAGTTGCGTGGTCAGACGCATGACATTGCCGGGCTCAAAACTCACGCCCTTTACGCCACGCAAGCGCGGGTCGTTTGCGTCGGGTACACCGTAACACACCGCACGATAATAACGCTCGACGCTGTGGGCTTCGAACTGGGTCGCCAACCCATGATGTGCAGCATCCGATTTAGCAACAACCAGCAAGCCGCTGGTTTCCTTATCTATCCGGTGTACGATCCCCGGGCGCTTTACCCCGCCGACACCGGACAAGTCATCGCCACAATGATGCAGCAGCG
Organism: Ruegeria sp. HKCCD7628; assembly: GCF_057221005.1. NCBI lineage: Bacteria > Pseudomonadati > Pseudomonadota > Alphaproteobacteria > Rhodobacterales > Roseobacteraceae > Ruegeria > Ruegeria sp. HKCCD7628. Next base: position 214,969 of record NZ_JBWVBA010000003.1, on the reverse strand, counting down.
CATTGACCAAAGTTCCGCTGGGCGATCCCGGGGCCGGATGCACCACCATGCCTGCGGGCTTGTTCACAACAATCAAATCGGCGTCTTCGTAAACGACATCCAGCGGGATATCCTCGGGGCCGATATGGCTGTCTTCGGCTTCGGCTACTGTGATCAACACAACCGCCTCGGCGGACACCTTGGCCTTGGGGTCGCGCACCTCGGACCCGTTGATCAGGACAGCGCCCTCTTCGATCAATTTGCCCAAACGGGTGCGAGACAGGTTTTCCTCGGGTGGAACATCACGCGAAAGCGCCTTATCAAGACGAGGCGGCGGATCGTCCGCGATGTGAAATTCAATCTGGCGAGTGCCCATGACTGTCCCTTCCGAACCTCAAGAACCGCTGGAAACGCCGCAGATTCGACTGCTGCGGCGGATGGTCATGCTGCTGACCGCGGTGATGATTGGCGGCGTTCTAGTGACATTCGCACTGATTGTCATCCGGCTAACGGACAGAACCCCCACCCTTCCTGACGAGATCGCCTTGCCCGATGGTGCCAAGGCCCAAGCTTTGACAATCGGCAGCAACTGGTACGCCGTCGTTACAAATGACAACCGCATTCTGATTTTTGACAAGACGACCGGACGCCAGCGTCAGGAAATCAAGCTAGATTAGGTCGCGATCAGCTCTCCAGCGCCATTCGAAAGACGATTTCGGACGCTTTGCTGAACGCCTGATATTCCTGCGGAGTGTCCCGGCGGAACTCAAGTTCGCTCGCGTTGAGCTGTTTCGGCGCGAACACCTGCGACGCATCCGGAAAGAACTCCTGCTGAAACGCAACATCCTGCTTTGACATAAGGGTATCCAACCATTCCCGTTCGTCCGGCTCCAAAACGTCGTGGCGGCGCACCATAACGGGGTCTTCGGATATCAATCGTCTGAGCTGGCGACTTTTCTTGCGCCCCAGCGCCCGCGTGACGACCCCAAAGGCTTCGCTGGCGGCGCGCGATTGCGACGGGTTGGATGGTGACCCTGTAACATATCCTTCTGGCAATGGCGTTCCAATCCGCGACAGAAAATCGTCCACGACATGGCCATTGGTCATCTGTTCGCGCTCATACACCGAGGGAACAATCGTCACGCCAGAAAACGCCTTTCGGATTTGCTCAACCCGTGACGTGAAGCTAAAGGCTGCAGGGTCCGCTTCAATTCGGGACAATTGGGAACGGATGTAATCAGTACCGACAACGGGTAAGCGTCCGTTCTTGGCGCGTTGTTTGTAATCGGCCTCAAAAAAATCCGAGTACCGACGGCAGTAAAATGCAATTCGCAGGGCGCGCGCCGGAATTTCCGCAAAGACCTGCGCCAGCTTCTCGAAATCGCAGGAATAGAACATCTCAGATGACACAACACAGGTTTGCCCTGAATGCGCATCAAATTCCGAGGTCATCCCTGCCCGGAAAGGATCCATTGGCTGATCGCTTTGGTTCATGTGGAACGCGATGATGTTATGGCTGATCGCAAGTCGAGGATTACCGTCCAGCCTGCGTCGGCCGGTTTCCATGTAACGCAAGCCGATCTGATCAAGAACGGGCTGGTTGCCGCGCAAGAACCCCTGCAGCGCTGTTGTTCCGGTCTTGGGCATACCCAAATGCAGCCACAGCATCATATGTCTCCGACGTCAGGATACAACTGCATCACGAGGCAGTATTCTCGGCCGAAACAGACGTCATTTGCTGCATCAACTCTTGCATTTCAGGCTGCTCGCGTAGCTGCGCGATCTGCTGCCTGTGGAGATCACAAGACATGTGGTGCAATCGCGCGATTTCCGGGTCAGCCAGCATCTCGTAATACAGCGCGCGCTTACACTCCAGAACAGCGTCAATGGATGTGCAGGTCGTCGCGTTCTGGTTCATCATGTTCCAATATTCCAGACCCAGACTCTCGCCCAAGTGGTGCGCCCGTCCGCGCATCTTTTTGACCAGATAACTTTCACAGGATTTAAGGGCATAATGGTTGAGTTGAACATATTCATACCCAACCGACGCGCGTGTCGACCGCCAGCTTTTGTCATAGTAATGCTCGGGCATTTTCTGGCCAGAACCGTTGTACCAGTGACACTCTTCCATCGTTTCGACGGTCGCGCGTTTCGGCCGGTGGACGCCCAGCGCGTCCCATAGCCCGCGCTGGAACATCGTCTTGAAGCCCCATGCCTGTGGCGGGCGAATAATCCTTTCGGGCGCGGCTTTGCGGAACTGGTCGGATAGGAACCGATCCTCATATCGGACAATTCCCGCATTTCCGAACAACCGCCACGTCATCGAAATCGTTTTGGCATCCGGAATAGCCTGTGTCAGCGCACGCAGAGTGTTGTCGCCCGTCTTGACGTTGATATGTTCATCCGCGTCGATCACGATCACCCAGTCCTGCGGGCGCGCAATCTCCATCTTAAGAAACGCGTTATAAGCGCGCTTTTGCGGGCTTGTCCGGCGACGAGAGTTGTTGTCGACATGGGTCACCACACCCATCTCATCAAGCCTCTGTAACAAAGCATCTGTACCGTCGGTGCAATCATTGGTCATCACGACCATCTGATCAACGCCAATCGCCCGATTATGCGCCACCCATTCCAGCACGAAGGGCCCCTCGTTTTTCATGGGGGTGATGCTGATAAACCGTGATTTTTCGTCGCTCATTCCTGGGTGCCCCAATCGCCCTGTCGATACCTTGTTCTGGCTGAACATATCATTTTTGATCTTTCAAACTTCCTACGTTCAATTCCGAATGTAACCAAGCAAAATCAAGATGCTCCTCCTCCTGCGCGCTGCAGTTGGTTGGAAAAGCGTTGATATGTCGGACACAAGTCTTTCGCAGCCCGCAAATAAAGCCGGGCCGCTTTCCTGTCGCCCCTTTGCAGAAGAATGCGCCCGGCTTCGCCCTGAATAGCTGCCGTGTTCTTGTCCATGCCCGCGGCTTGAATAATCTGCTTGTGCCCCTGTTCTGTTGCACCAATCCGTTGAAGGCAGCGCCCCATCGCAAAGACAAGAAATGGGTTACCTGGATCACAAGCTAGTGCATCTGCCATTGCGAGACGTGCGTTGGTCGCGTCTCCTTCGGCTTCAAAGAGCCCGGCCAGTCGTTTGTGATACAAAGGGTTCTCGGGCGCTTCGGCAACAACGCGACGCATCAAGTCGACCGCTTTGGTTGCCGTGATTTCCCCTGTATGCACGCTCAGCACGGTTTGAAAGCTCTGCACTCGGACATCTGTGTTCGGAAAATCCGTCATGCGGGCAAGACCATCCACAAGGCGCTGCAACCGCGGTGTGCTGCTGAACAATCTACGGGCTTTCTGGTCCAGCGACAAATCCCACCAGTCCATAAGCAGAAAATCGAAGTTACATGGCAGCCGTACAAGGACTTTTCGTTGTGCAACGTGAGCGTTGAAGTTGAACCATGGCCTGCGAATAACCTTCTGCAACTCCCAATCGGTCGGAGGGAACAGCCGAAGTGAAATGTGATCCCGATACACCACCCTCGACCCAAACACCAAAACGTCGGGCCGGATCGGCTTTGCCCAAAATCCCTGGCTGAACGCTTGCGCCGCCTGCCAGCGCTTGCGTTTTTCGCCCAACGCAGCAGCCTTAAGAGCGCACAGAACGGCATGGTCTTCAGGCCACACATTTGGATCCTGCAAGACAGCGTCCACAAGCCCTAAAGCGGCATCCCACTGTCCTTGGTAGAACAGGTTCAGGGCCTGCAAAAGCGGTAGGAATGCGTTATCGGCGCCTGCGTGTAACAGCTTATCACCCAAGCTGGACGCCTCTTCGGTACGATCTTCGGCATTCAGGCGATTAAAGTGGAATAACACTTTGGAATAGATATGCGCCGCCTCGGACGGGTTCAAAAACTTATCCAAGGGGCCGTTCAATCGGGTGATCGCAGCCTCATAGGCTTCGGATATCTCGTCCTCGGTCAGGACGTCGCGAAACACTTTGCGCTGTCGCCCTGAAATGCGCGCGGCCGCCATTGAGAAGGCGCTGATTACGGGTGCGACCACCTGATCTGCGCGCGACATCGTGTAAAGCTCTAGAAAGTCGCGCTGTGCCCGTGTCATGCCCGAGACGTCCGCGATATCCGACATTTGCAACAGGTTCGGAAACCGCCTTTGAAACCGCGTGATCAGTTCTGGCTGGTCCGAGAACATGATCGCCCCACGACCAGCCGCTTTTTCAAGATGCGCCTCGTAGAACTCCTCAGGTTCGATCTTGGCAGGCCAGGTCGTGTGCTTCCACGGTAGGCCATTCAGGATATCACCACGCCGGATATGATAGGCTGAAACCCCCTGCCCCGATAACCGCTCATCTGCGCGGTTCATAATCAAACGGAGTTCATCCGTGAAGCCAATCCGGTGAATGAAGTCACGATAGCGAGGGCGGATCGCTTCGATATCCTCCCACGGGAAGGCGAGCACCTCAAACCCTTCTTCCACAAGCACCGAGCGGCCTGCGTCGAGATGCGCGATCAACTTGTCCGGGGTTGCATCGCCTTGAAATGCCCAGATCGGTTTGGCGTCTTTGCTCAGCGCGTCAAAGTCGTCGGCGTTTGCAAAATGAACATCCATCCATTCTTGCGTGAACAGCTCGTGCGGGTAGTCCAACTCTGGCGCGTCCGCCCCCTGCGGGAACCAGTTGACACGGTAGTCGGTACCATAATCCTCGGCCAGGCGGATACAGGTCAGCATCATCAGTAAGCGCGCACCCATACGGTCGCGGCGCTGACCGATGAAGACACCACGCGCAGCGCTCATGATGCGTCGTCTGCCGCAGCCATTGCAGCCCGGCGCAACCTGCGAAACCGCTGACGCGCTTGCCGAACCAACATGTCATGACGGTCGCCTGCCATACCCTCGATGCCCCGCATAAACATCGGAAGCCTGCGACGCGCGCGCATCATCTTGTAAAAAGCCGCGGGCTCTAACGATCCATCCATCGCCCCCAGCATAACAGGTTTCAGGATGTCCAGCTTGCGCAACATCGGCGCGGCAAAATGGTTTGAAAACCAGGTTTTTAATAGAAAAACATTGGCGCCCTGCAGCCGTTCGACCTGCCGTCGGTCAAGGTCAAAGAACGGATCATAGAAAACGTAAGCCCGACCTGCATTTACCACCGTTTGCGCAGCATCCCCCAGTGGCAAATCCCAATCCTGAACCTGACCAAACCGGTATCGGGTTTCCCAAGGCACAAGACGTTCATCCAACGAGGTCTGAGGATTGAAGGCAATAACCGTCGCACCGGGTACCAGTGCGGAAAAGGTCAGCGCCCCGAACCCGCCCATTGACGCCCCGGCAAATACAACCTTGTCGAACCTGTCAAAGAACCCCTCGGCCGCCCTACCCTGAAAATATGAGATGATTTCAGGATCGCGGTACCACGCCTTAGAGCGCGCAAAGACACCCATATGCGACCACCCTTCATCCCGGAAGAACTTCCAACCCCAGGGTTCGCGCGCAAAAGACAGGTCGTTGGCGTTAGCGATATTGTCAAAGCTGATCACCAGTTGTGACGCCGAACGTTGGTGAAACAAGATCGAATGACGGTCGAGTTTCTGCAAGAACCCCGTTCCGTCGCCACCCGGGTAAAGCTCGACAAACCACGGTGGCGGCGGATCTGTAAGGATCCGCTCGTACCCCGTCTTACGCTCGGGACGCTCGGGTTGAAGCTGTTCTTTTGAAAGATCGTCCGCCATGGCTATCAGATCAGGTTCTCAGCCAGCCAGCCGCGAAACTCGACCCAGTCGGGGCGCAGCTTGATTTCCGCGATCTTGGCCCGATGCCAGTCGCAGGCCTGTTGGTGCAGCCTGTTCAATTCAGGATCCGCTTTCAGTTGTTCAAGAACCGGAGCAGCCTTGCGAGCGGCAGGCAGGATCGATTGGTCGACCTCTTTATTGGCATTCATGTCCGTCCAATAGGATTGCCCTTGGTCCACGCGGATATGGTTGGTTCTTCCCCGATCACGCTTGATCAGGAACCCGTCCAAAGACCGAACCGAATAATGGTGCAAACGCCCAAGCGAATGGTCAAACCCCCGCCAGGCCCGCCACCCCACCTTATCTGCTGGAAACAGTTTGCCGCCAGCATCCGACCACGCAATGTCGGCCGCGGCTTCGTCTTCGAATCCTTTTGGGCGGTGCGGCCCGAAACGCGTGAATTTTCCATTGTTTCGAAACAGGGTTTTCAAGCCATACGCCCGACCCGAATGGTACGGATAAGGCTGATCTGCCATCGAGAACGCCTCGGTCACCGGTTTATCTTCGAAACTGATATTGCCTGAACTGCCGAATAGCTTCCAGGCAAACGAAATAGCATCGACAGGCTGACCAGCCCGGTCCTCAACTTCGGCGATCAAAGCCCCGAATCCATTGTCACCGCATCTGATGTTCCAGAACTCGTCCACGTCGAGGCATAACAGCCAATCAGCCTCTTTGACTTTGGGTTGCCGCCGTGCACGTCGCAACATCTGATGCTGAGGGTTACCGCCTTCTTTCACCTCGTTGGGAACGTGTGTGGCAATGCCCAGATCCTCAAGCCTGCGCGCGATGTCGTCCGTGCCATCTTCACAGGCGTTGGTGAAGATCACAAAGTGTTCCACCCCAAGGGATTTATGGAAGGCCACCCACTCTAACATATAGGGGCCTTCGTTTTTCATAGTCGTGAAGACGGTAATGGCCTGAGACATCTGCACCTTTCCCGAATGGTCTTGCCTCCGACTCATACACATCCCTAACCGCACGGGCGAGACAGGAAATAGAGGTTTGCACAGTCCGGTCCGAACTGGTGCATCTCTACACAAGATTTCCTTAAGAAACGACTGACATCTGAGTGGGAGATGGTGCGGTCGAGAAGACTCGAACTTCCACGGGTGTTACCCCACAGCGACCTCAACGCTGCGCGTCTACCAATTCCGCCACGACCGCACTGTATGTGACTTGGTAGAGGGGCGTATAGACGGTGCGGAACGGGATGTGAAGACTCAAAAACACGCCGGATTGAATTCCTTTTTTCTGCTCATATCTGTACCGGTGAATTCTTTGCTTACCGCCCTGAACAGGAGCCCTCCGACATGACCACACCAGACCCACGCCCCGTCATTCAGGTGGATATCGTATCAGATGTGGTCTGCCCCTGGTGCATCGTGGGATTTCGGCAATTGGACATCGCGTTGCAACAGGAAAACGTTCTGGCACGCCTCCAGTGGCACCCGTTCGAATTAAACCCGAATATGCCACCCGAGGGCCAAAACCTGCGGGAGCACATAACCGAGAAATACGGCTCGACGGCGGAACAAAGCCAACAGGCCCGCGAGCGCTTGGTTCAAATCGGCGGCGAACTTGGCTTTACCTTTAACTTCAACGACGACAGCCGGATCGTTAACACATTCGCAGCTCACCAACTCTTGGGTTGGGCTGAGTCACAGGGCAAACAACACCCGCTGAAACTAACGCTGTTCAAAACTTATTTCACGGATGGCCTGGATGTATCAGACACCGAGGTACTGCTGAATGCGGTGCAAGCTGCAGGGTTGGATCGTGACGCAGCACAGGCAGCGCTTGAATCGGGTGCGCATGTAGAGCCGGTACGCGAAAAGCAGCAGTTTTGGACCAGCCGTGGAATCTCGGGCGTGCCATCCATGGTCTTTGGGGGCAAATACTTGCTAACAGGCGCTCAGGGCTCCGAGACCTATTCCCAAGTCCTACAGCGGTGCCTGACCGAGGCCGCCTGACCTCTTTTCAACGCTTCGTCTGCGGGGTATGAGGCCCTCATGGAATGGAAGATCACAGACGGTTTGACCGACTATGACGAGGCTTTGTCCTTTATGGAAAAGCGCGTTGCGGCTATCGCAGCCGGCGACGCGGATGAGTGTATCTGGCTTCTGGAACACCCGCCGCTTTACACGGCTGGCACCTCGGCCAAAGCAAGTGATCTGACCGATCCCGACCGGTTCCCTGTCTACGAGGCAAAGCGGGGCGGCGAATATACCTATCATGGCCCTGGCCAACGGGTTGCTTATGTGATGCTTGACCTGAACAAGCGCGGCAAGGACGTGCGGCGCTTTGTAAAGCAGCTTGAGGAATGGGTTATCGCGTCCTTGGCCGAGTTTAATGTCACCGGGGAAATCCGAGACGGGCGTGTTGGTGTCTGGGTGCGTCGGGATGACAAACCGCTGACCCCGACTGGTCAACCTGCCGAAGATAAGGTTGCCGCCATTGGGTTGCGCCTGCGCAAATGGGTTAGCTTTCACGGTATTTCGATTAACGTCGAACCCGACCTCGAACACTTCTCAGGCATCGTTCCCTGCGGCATCAGTGAACACGGCGTCACCTCGCTGGTCGATCTAGGGCTGCCCGTTACAACGGCTGACGTGGACATTGCGCTGCAAAAAACCTTTGCTCGCGTGTTCGAGACGATCGCGCCAATCCCATAGAGACGCGAATCGCGCAACACTCGGGAAGATCACGAACAATTCGTTTTGTGACAGCGTCACTGTTTCCAAAAGAGGTTTGATCTTTAGGGCGTAGCCCGGTGCAAAAGCTAAAATTTACCCAAAAACCACTCAAATGAATACACGAGACCGTTTCAAGAGTAAGATGTATTCACCGTTCTAGAGTGAGTGGTGTGTTAACCGGTCAGCACCGGAAGCCCCCAGTGCATCGGAAAAGTTCTTGGTAACGAGTCTGCCGTTCCGACCCCAAATCGGAACGGCAATTCTATTCCAGCGACGGTTTTGTTCTACGGTCAGACGCTTGCAGTTGCTCGGTCGATTTATTGACCCAATGCGGCTTTGATCTTTTCGGCATGCTGAGCGATCAGATCGAAATCCCCCATTTTTCCCGGCGCACGCAACGGCAAGGCTTCGTGACGTGGCAGAACGTGGAAATGCAGGTGAAAGACTTCCTGCCCTCCGGCGGCTTCGTTGAACTGCTGTACGGTGACGCCATCAGCCTCAAATGCGTTCATCACAGCTTTCGATAGCTTTTGAACTGTTGCGATGACTGCCGCCAGCTGCTGAGGCGTCGCGTCAAGAAGATTGCGGCACGGAGTTTTTGGGATCACCAGCAAATGCCCGTCAGACCGAGGCATAATATCCATGAACGCCAAACTCTCGTCATCCTCGTACACACGTGTCGAAGGGATTTCCCCACGCAAGATCTTGGCGAAGATGTTGTCGGTATCGTAAGCGGTCATGTTTGTTCTCCAAGCGCGATATCGACACCAGTTCTGCTGTGCGCCCCAGCGCGGGTCAAGCGACGAATTGAAACCCAAGGCCGAGCCCTTGAAAATCCTGACGTGATACCCAGCTAACAGCTGATTTTGGTCGAAAGTAAGTGAGTGGCCCCGCGACCCGCGACAATTATTCTTGATCCAGATCAAACTCGACCATTGAAGGCGCCCCATTCGCAATCTAAAACCAGCAGGAATCCCGCGCGTCGGAGACTTTCGGCTGCGCGGTAGAATTGTAACAGGAGGCACCTAATGGCAGACGCAGCCATTCATGGTCATGATCATGAAGACGAGCGCAGCTTTTTCCAGCGCTGGTTCATGTCGACCAACCACAAGGATATCGGGATTCTTTACCTGATCTTCTCGGCTTTGGCCGGTTTGATTTCGGTTTTGATGACTGTCTATATGCGGCTCGAGCTGATGCACCCCGGTGTGCAGTACATGTGCCTCGAAGGGTTCATGGCTGATCCGTGTACCCCGAATGGTCACCTGTGGAACGTGATGATCACCTACCATGGTGTTCTGATGATGTTCTTCGTAGTCATCCCGGCCCTGTTCGGCGGATTTGGCAACTATTTCATGCCGTTGCAGATCGGCGCGCCTGATATGGCGTTCCCGCGGATGAACAACCTGTCCTTCTGGCTGTACGTCGCTGGTACGTCGCTGGGTGTGGCTTCGCTGCTCAGCCCCGGTGGTAACGATCAGCTCGGTTCGGGTGTTGGCTGGGTTCTCTACCCGCCGCTGTCCACGACCGAGGGCGGCATGTCCATGGACCTTGCGATCTTTGCCGTACACGTATCGGGCGCCTCCTCGATCCTCGGCGCGATCAACATGATCACCACCTTCCTGAACATGCGTGCCCCGGGCATGACACTGTTCAAGGTGCCGCTGTTCAGCTGGTCGATCTTCGTCACCTCGTGGCTGATTCTGTTGTCCCTGCCGGTTCTGGCAGGCGCGATCACCATGCTGCTGATGGACCGCAACTTTGGCTTCACCTTCTTTGATCCGGCCGGTGGCGGCGATCCGATCCTGTATCAGCACATTCTGTGGTTCTTCGGCCACCCGGAAGTGTATATCGTGATCCTGCCCGGTTTCGGCATCATCAGCCACGTGATTGCGACCTTCGCACGCAAACCGATCTTCGGCTATCTGCCGATGGTCTGGGCGATTATCGCGATCGGTGTTCTAGGCTTTGTCGTGTGGGCGCACCACATGTACACCGTCGGCATGTCGCTGCGTCAGCAGGCCTACTTCATGTTGGCCACGATGGTCATCGCGGTTCCGACAGGCGTTAAGGTCTTCTCGTGGATTGCGACCATGTGGGGCGGTTCCATCGAGTTCAAGACACCGATGCTGTTCGCGTTTGGCTTCCTGTTCCTGTTCACCGTCGGCGGTGTGACCGGTGTGGTTCTGTCGCAGGCCGGTATCGACCGCGCCTATCACGACACCTACTACGTGGTTGCTCACTTCCACTACGTGATGTCGCTGGGGGCCGTGTTCGCGATCTTTGCAGGCGTGTACTTCTACTTCAGCAAGATGACCGGTCGTCAGTATTCCGAGTTTTGGGGCAAGATCCACTTCTGGATGTTCTTCATCGGCGCTAACCTGACGTTCTTCCCGCAGCACTTCCTGGGTCGTCAGGGCATGCCGCGTCGCTATATCGACTATCCCGAGGCATTCGCCCAGTGGAACTTTGTATCGTCGATTGGTGCGTTCATCTCGTTCGCCTCGTTCCTGCTGTTCTTCGGCATCGTGTTCTACGCCCTGTTCCGTGGCGCTAAGGAAACGCGGAACAACCCGTGGAACGAATATGCGGATACGCTGGAATGGACCCTGCCCACCCCGCCGCCCGAACACACGTTCGAACAGCTGCCGAAGCAGGAAGACTGGGACAAGGGCCACGCCCACTGATCCCATAAAATCTAAAGAAAGCCCCGCCAAATTGGCGGGGCTTTTCATTTTGCATTCCCTTGTTTTCAGAATATTCGCCAGAACCTGCAGGACAGGCTATTCTAGGGGCAACTCCTTATCCAACAGGTCCGGAGGAATCCAATGTCCAAGATTGATTTCTGGTTTTCGATTGGCAGTACATATAGCTTTCTAACCATCATGCGGATGGATGACTGGTGCGTTGAAAACAACACAACAGTCAATTGGCGTCCATTCAATGTACGCGCCATTATGTCCGAACAGAAGAACATCCCGTTCGCCGGGAAACCTGCAAAATCCGCCTATATGTGGCGCGATATCGAGCGTCGTGCAGCCAAGTACCGTTTGCATGCCAACCTGCCCGCGCCCTATCCCGTGTCCGATCTGGCGCTGGCCAATCAGGTTGCGTTGCTGGGAATGCGTGATGGTTGGGGTAAGTCCTTTGCACAGAACATCTACCGTATCTGGTTCGAGGACGGAATCGAAGCTGGCAGCGAAGCCGCAATGACCGAAGCCCTGCACAGATGCCAGCAGGATCCTCGCATCGTTCTGGCCCGTGCGCGCAGTCCGGACATCGTGTCCGCGCTAGAAGTTGAAACGGATCAGGCCCTTCGGCTCGGCATTTTCGGTGCCCCAAGCCTCGTCGTCCGCGGTGAGGTTTTCTGGGGTGATGATCGCCTGGACGACGCTTTGTCATGGGCCCGCGTCGGGCACGTGACCTGAGCATTTTCCGTCGACACCAAAAGCTGCCGCGCTATTTTCGATCTATGCCTTACCAGTGGAATCAAACCTCAAATACCGAACAAGAGCTGCGACTTTGGCCGCATAACTCTTTGCCGCCTCGCTGGGCGATCCGAGTTGTGTTTTCGCTTTTTATATTCGGACTGCTTCCGCTGATGGCTGTGCTTGGTTCAGCGGTGCTGTGGGGCTTGTTGCCGTTCCTATTGGTGACGGTTTTGGGGCTTTGGCTGGCTATTCAGGCGAACTACAGATCTCGCAGTGTGTTCGAAGTATTCACTCTGACGGGAACTCAGGCGCGTCTTGTGCACCACAACCCCCGCACCGGCCAACAGGAATGGGTTTGCAACCGGTATTGGGCCCGGCCAGAGATGCACAAACACGGCGGCCCGGTTCCGAACTACGTAACCCTGACAGGCGACGGTAGAGAAGTGGAAATCGGCGCGTTTCTCTCAGAAGAAGAGCGCATAGCGTTGTACGGTGATCTGACGCAAAAACTGCGCGAACCTGTCGCGCAGTAATTGTTGCTCTTTGCCAGAAAAAGATCAGCAGCCGTTGCTTGATGCCGCACAAAGATGGTCTTTGACCATCGGTCCGACCTTTCCGAAATCCATCTGGCCGGTGTAACGCGTCTTGAGCTCGCCCATCACCTTACCCATGTCCCGGATCGAGCCAGCACCTGTGGTCGTAATGGCCGTCTGAATCGCCTGAGAGACCTCATCATCATCCAACTGCTTGGGTAGGAATTCTTCGATGACTTCAACCTCACGCAGTTCACGTTCAGCCAGGTCTAGCCGCCCACCCTCTTCATAGGCACGGGCGCTTTCCTTGCGCTGCTTGGTCATTTTTCCAAGGATTTCAAGAACCTCGGCATCACCGCAGCCCTTGACCTCTTCGTTGTCCGAAGCGCGCGATGCGATATCGCGGTCCTTGATTGCAGCATTGATCAGCCGCAGCGTCGACAGACGCTCGGCCTCCTTGTCTTTCATTGCTTGCTTCAGGGCAGAGTTCACCCGTGATCGCATATCCATATGATCTGTCCATCCCCATGGAAAAGGAACCCCGACCATATCGAAACAAAAAGCGTGATACAACAGGGGGTGAATATCGCTAAGTTATTGATTTTTATATATAGCCCAAAATTTGAACAGGCTTGACCCAAGCGCTTAACCCTCTTAGGTATGCGCCGGTTTACCTTGCAGGAGAGTCGCGCCATGGCCCAGAACGCCCCGTCCAAGCCCACCGCATGTCTGGCTTTGGCCGACGGAACACTGTTCTACGGGATGGGTTTCGGTGCCACAGGTCAAACCGTGGCTGAGCTGTGCTTTAACACCGCCATGACCGGGTATCAGGAGATTATGACCGACCCATCTTACGCAGGTCAGGTCGTTACCTTCACCTTCCCGCATATCGGCAATGTCGGCGTGAACCCCGAGGATGACGAAACCGGCGATCCTGTCGCCGCTGGCATGGTGGTAAAGTGGGATCCGACCGAACCATCGAACTGGCGTTCGGCGGAAGAGTTGAAGACATGGTTGGCGCGCCGTGGACGCATCGCAATCGGTGGCGTAGATACCCGCCGCCTGACCCGCGCAATCCGGCAGCAAGGCGCCCCTCATGTTGCGTTGGCGCATGATCCCGACGGCAATTTCGATATTGAAGCACTAGTCTCTGCTGCCCGTGGCTTTGCCGGGCTGGAAGGAATGGACCTGGCCAAAGATGTCACCTGCGCCCAAAGCTATCGTTGGGACGAAATGCGTTGGGCTTGGCCCGATGGCTACACACGGCAAGAAGCGCCTGCCCATAAGGTCGTGGCGCTGGATTTTGGTGCCAAGCGCAACATCCTGCGGTGTCTGGCCTCGGCCGGTTGTGACGTGACTGTTTTGCCCGCTACAGCCACTGCTGCCGAAGTACTGGGCCACAATCCTGACGGTGTGTTCCTGTCCAACGGCCCAGGCGACCCGGCAGCGACGGGCGAATATGCTGTACCAATGATCAAAGAGGTTCTGGACACCACAGATCTACCAGTTTTCGGCATATGCCTGGGTCACCAGATGCTGGCCCTCGCACTGGGCGGTGAAACGGTCAAAATGAACCACGGCCACCACGGCGCAAACCACCCGGTCAAGGATTTGGAAACCGGCAAGGTCGAGATTACCTCGATGAACCACGGCTTTGCTGTTGACGCGCAGACACTGCCAGAGGGCGTGGTTGAAACGCATCGCTCGCTGTTCGACGGCTCCAACTGTGGTATCCGCATGACCAACCGGCCTGTCTATTCGGTGCAATACCACCCCGAAGCCTCGCCTGGGCCGCAGGACAGCTTTTACCTGTTCGAGCGCTTCGCCACGGCAATGGCGGACAAAAAAGCGCAGGCATAAGCCTACATTGAACAAGGTTAACCGGTTGTTAACCTTAATAGATGAACCCTGACAACGGTCAAACGTGTCAGGGTTTTTTCATGGTCGTACTGAACCGGCAGCATTTTGCGCGGGCAAGACCGATACCGCCAAAGGTCAGGAAACCCTTGGGCGCCTGCCTGTTGGATCGTGGGTTGATTACCCACAATCAGTTGGAAAAAGCGTAGCACCTTCAGACCCGGCAGAACGCTCCACTGGGCGAAATACTGGTTGGCGAAGGTTGGGTGGACAGGCAGGTTGTCCTACATGCACTGGCGGAACAGTCCGGGCTGCAAATCGCGGATTTGGATCTTTTTCCCGCGGAAAGTGACGCGTGCCGCCTGAAACCCGTGGATTTCTGGCTACAGAACAATGTCGTCCCATGGAAACACGTTGGTCCGATCCTTTTGATAGCGACATCTCGGCCCGACCATTTTGATACGGTACGCGCTGCATTCAAAAACACAGATTACACCGTAATACCTGTCCTAGCGCCGGCCGAACACATTGACCGGGAAATCGCTCGTGTACATTCAAGCCACCTTGCACACGCCGCAGAGGTTCGTGTCCCCGCTGAACAAAGCTGCCGTTCATGGACGCTAAACGCGCGGATGAGGCCTGTTGTCGGCGTGATCACCATTGCGTTCCTGTTCACAGTCTTCCCCTCTAGTGGATTAGCACTTCTAGTCACCTTAGCGACGCTCTCGCTAATCTTGTTCATGGTGCTTCGCGTCGCGGGATTGATAGCCTTTCTAACGAAACCTCAAAACGACCACGACATTGACGACAAACATACGTCAGTTGGCAAACGGCCGTGCGTCTCGATCCTAGTCCCTCTGTACAAGGAGCGCGAAATCGCTAACGCTCTGATCAGACGGTTGCATCGTCTGACCTATCCCAAAGCGCTGCTGGACGTCATTCTTGTGCTAGAGGAATCCGACGAGGTCACGCGTACTGCGCTTTCCAGTGTCGACCTGCCCAGTTGGATCCGGATAGTTGAAGTCCCCGCATTGAACGGGCTGACGACAAAGCCTCGCGCCATGAACTACGCGCTGGATTTTTGCAGAGGTGATATCTTGGGGGTTTGGGACGCCGAAGATGCACCGCAGCCCGATCAACTTGAACGCGTCGTTTCCACATTCGCGCGCATGGACGAGGACGTAGTCTGCGTTCAGGGCGTACTGGATTATTATAATCCCAGAACAAACTGGCGCTCGCGCTGTTTTACGATCGAGTACAGCAGCTGGTTCCGCGTCATATTGCAAGGAATTGCCCGCATGGGTCTGGTCGTTCCGTTGGGGGGCACAACCTTTTTCTTTCGACGCGACAAGCTGGTCGAACTGGGTGGGTGGGACGCACACAACGTCACCGAGGATGCCGACCTTGGGGTAAGGCTCAGCCGCGCTGGATACCGGACCGAGATGGTCGACACCACCACGTTTGAAGAAGCGAATTTCCGCGCCTGGCCCTGGGTCAAGCAAAGGTCGCGCTGGCTCAAGGGGTTCATGGTCACTTATCTTGTGCACATGCGCGCGCCGTTGCGCCTGCTTAATGATCTGGGGTTAAAACGGTTTCTGGGCGTGCAGGCGTTTTTTCTGGGTACAGTTGGACAGTTTCTACTGGCCCCGGTCCTGTGGTTGTTCTGGCTGACAACCCTTGGTCAGCCCGGCCCGCTGGATCAGATCCTGTCAAACAATGTCATTTTCGGTCTTATTCGTCTTTTCGTCGCCGCCGAGATCACCAATCTGGTCGTCGGCAATCTGGCTGTAGCAGCCAAGGAAAGACGTTTTCTGCTGCCCTGGGTTCCCACCATGCCCTTGTATTTTCCGCTGGGCGTTCTGGCGGCCTACAAAGCCCTGTGGGAGTTGGTCAGCAATCCTTTCTTCTGGGACAAAACACAGCACGGACAGGCCGGAGAAGACGTGAAACTGCCCTGACGCTTAGGCTTCACGCCGAACGGCATCCTGTTTCAGACGAGTCATGAAGGCGACCGAGATATGTTCCTTCAACGCGCGTGCGGCGGCCTCTTCGTCGCGTGCAGCGATAGCCTCGACGATTGCCTTGTGTTCACTTTGGGCAATCTCTCCACGCCCGCGAACAGCCAGCGAGGTCGTTGCCATCAACGCCATAGTGCGATGCACCAGGTCCAACTGCTGCACCAGATAGCGGTTATGCGAGGCCAAATGGATTTGCTCATGAAACCGACGGTTGGCGCGCGACAGCGCGGTGGGGTCATCGACCAGCGCATCATCGGCGGCGACCATATCCTGTAGTACCCGGATTTCCTCTTCGGTCGCATGCTTGGCGGCCAGGCTTGCGGCCAGCCCTTCCAACTCGCGTCGCACCACATAAAGTTCAGCCATCTGGTTATGGTCCAGCGAAGCTACGATCAGCGAACGCCCGTCCCGTTCCAATAGCGATTGCGTCTCTAGCCGCTGCAATGCCTCACGGATGGGGGTGCGCGACACGCCAAACCGTTCGGCAAGCTCGCTTTCCACCAGCCGGTCGCCAGGCTTGTAAACGCCCACATCAATCGCTTCGAGTATCAGGCTATAGGCGTCTTTGGACGGCTGTCTGGATTGTGGCATCGGGTGGTTCATCTCCTGGTTCGAACATGTCTATCCGCCTCCGGCCCTTCGGATCAAGTGCGGCATTGAAAACCAACTCGCCACGCCCTAAACCCAACCCCATGGTCAAACCCGCCTTTTCCCACGTCACCCAATGGGTGTTCGATCTGGACAATACGCTTTACCCGCCTCACATGCGCCTGTTTGATCAGATCGAGGTGCTGATGACCGACTACGTGGTGCAGGCCATCGGCGTCGACCGGGCTGAGGCGGATCGGCTGCGGTCGCACTACTGGCGCGCATACGGCACCACGCTGGCCGGGTTGATGGCCGAGCATGATCTGGACCCCGACCCTTACCTGCACGCGGTTCATCAAGTTGACCTAAGCCATATGGACCCCGACGCCGAGCTGGCTGATCACATTCGGTCCCTGCCCGGCCGCCGGATCGTCTATACCAACGGCAGCGCACCTTATGCCGAGCGCGTTTTGGCAGCGCGCGGCCTCAGCGGATTGTTCGATGCGATCTACGGGGTAGAACATGCGGGCTATCGCCCCAAGCCCGAACAGGCCGCGTTCGAGGCGATCTTTACCAAAGACGGAATCGACGCTCAAAAGGCTGCCATGTTCGAAGATGACCCACGCAATCTGGCCGCTCCGCATGCGATGGGAATGCGCACTGTCCACGTCGCGCCCGAGCCGCACAGGGCCGATCACATCCACCACCACACCGACGACCTGACGTCATTTCTGGCCCGCCTGCGATAGGCTGTCACACTGCGACCATCTGTGTATTTCGCGGGTGCAGCATCGCCCCTATATGCGCCTCAGCGACGAACAGAATCGAGAAACCCATGAGCGCGATCGAGGCCCCTCGGCGCCTGCCCATCTGGCAGCGCCTGTTGTTTGCAATTCCCCTGTTTGGCTGGATGGCCAAGGACGTCGCCCAGAGCGACGGCGACGATTGGGGTTATACAGCCCTGGCGATCTTCAGCATGTGGGGGTGTTCCATCCTGCTATTCGGCCTGCCGGGTCTCTACATCCCTGCCGTGATGATGGTGCCGGTGATGTTCCTGATCCTCATCCTGATTTCACGCGGGTGACATACGGGACAGGATGTCACTTGGCACGCCGCGTGGAACCGCACTAGGTTCTGCCCAAACGGAGGCCAAGCCCATGACAGATAGCTGTGACATCCTGATTTCCGGCGGCGGAATCGCCGGGTTGACCGCTGCGGCGGCATTCGGAACAGCCGGGTTCGACGTGATCTGCGTCGACCCCACCACTCCGGTGACGGAACGCGATGTGGATGGCTCCGACATGCGGACCACGGCCTTTCTGCAACCGGCGCACGGTCTTTTGGATCAATGCGGGCTTTGGGCGCGGCTGGACGAGCATGCAGCCCCGCTGCAGATCATGCGCATCGTGGACGCGGGCGGAGATTTGCCCGAACCTCGCGTCGTGCGTGATTTCAACGCCGCCGATATCTCCGACCAGCCCTTCGGGTGGAACCTGCCCAACTGGTTGCTGCGGCGCGAGATGGTGGCGCGTTTGGCCGAACTGCCCAACGTGGATTTCCGTCCCGGCACTGGCACGGTCAGCCTGTTCACTCGCACCAATGAGGCGCGCGTGGGCCTGAGCGACGGCAGCCGCATCCGATGCAAGCTAGTGGTCGCCGCAGACGGGCGCAGCTCCCCCATGCGCGAGGCGGCGGGGATCGGTGTCCACACCACCCGCTATGGCCAAAAGGCGCTGGCCTTTGCCGTCAGGCATCCAGTCCCGCACGAAAATGTCTCGACCGAGATCCACCGCTCGGGCGGGCCGTTCACGCTAGTCCCCCTGCCCGACTGGCAGGGTCAGCCTTCGTCAGCGATTGTGTGGATGGAGCGTGGGCCGCGCGCAGCTGAATTACTGAACTCTGATCCCGACGCGTTCGAGGCGCTGATGACCGAGCGTTCGTGCGGATTGTTCGGGCAGTTGAAACTGGCTTCGCGCCGGACGATCTGGCCGATCATCAGCCAATCGGCCGAGCGTCTGTCGGGCGAACGCATCGCCCTGATGGCCGAGGCCGCCCATGTGGTGCCACCCATCGGCGCGCAAGGATTGAACATGTCACTGGGTGATCTGCGCAGCCTGTTGGATCTCGCGACAGCCCGCCCCGAGGGGCTGGGCGACGCGCAGATGCTGGACGCCTATCACAAGTCCCGCCACGCCGAGATAGAGATGCGTGTTAAAGGCATCGATCTACTTAACCGCGCCTCGATGATCGAGGCACGACCGCTGCGTGATGCGCGGGCGATGGGGTTGAATGCGCTTTATTCCCTGCCGCCGGTGCGCAAGACGCTTATGCAGATGGGCCTGGGTGTGCGCTGATCAGCACCTAGATCACCTGATCCAGCACCCGCTTCAAACGCGCGATCGTGCCATCCACATCATAGAGCTTGTCCAGCCCGAACAAGCCCAGACGGAAAGTACTGAACCCCTCGGGCTCATCACACTGCAGGGGCACGCCCGCCGCAATCTGCATCCCCAAAGCCGCAAATTTCTTGCCGTTCTGCACTTCGGCATCGTCAGTGTAGCTGACAACAACGCCCGGCGCTCCGAACCCATCAACCGCGACCGAGACAAGGCCCTTGTCCTTCAGCATCGCCCGAACACCATTTCCTAGTGCCCACTGAGCCTCGCGCAGTTTTTCAAACCCATAGTCGCGGGTCTCGACCATCGTGTCGCGGAATTCCTTCAGCGCATCGGTGGGCATGGTGGCGTGATAGGCGTGCCCGCCCGCCTCATACGCTTGCATGATCTGCCGCCATTTCTTGAGGTCCACGGCAAAACTGTCAGAACTTGTTTCCTCCAGTCGCGCCTCGGCGCGCTCTGACAGCATAACCAGACCGGCACAGGGCGACGCGCTCCATCCTTTTTGCGGAGCCGAGATCAATACATCCACGCCCGTCGCTTTCATATCGACCCAAGCACACCCAGAAGCGATGCAATCAAGCACCATCAAAGCACCGACCTCATGCGCCGCCTCAGCCATGGCCTTCACATAATCGTCCGGCAGAATAACCCCCGCCGAGGTTTCCACATGCGGGGCAAAAACCACATCCGGGCGTTGATCACGAATGGTCGCCACAACCTCGTCTATCGGTGCAGGTGCGAAAGGGGATGGGCTGGAATTCCCGGTTTGCCGCGCCTTGAGCACGGTGGCCGAAGCCGTCAACCCTCCGGCCTCGATGATCTGGCTCCAGCGATACGAGAACCAGCCGTTACGTACGACGACCACATTGGCGTTGCGGGCAAACTGCCGCGCGACAGCCTCCATCCCATAGGTGCCGCCGCCGGGTATGACAGCCACACCATCTGCATTGTAGACGTTCCTCAGCATGTCAGAAATATCCAGCATGACCCGTTGAAACTTAGCCGACATATGGTTCAGCGAACGATCGGTGAATACCACTGAAAACTCTTCAAACCCATCTGGGTCAACTGTGTCCAAAAGCGCTGCCATGAGTGTTCCTTTCAAATAAACCAGCTGACCAACCAGTTGGGCCAGTTCGGATCAGCGGCAATGTAACCTTCAAAATTGACCCAAGGGAACCCAGTAACTTCAACAAAAAATTTACTTTTTTGGGTGGCAATAGATCAATAAATGACGCCAATTAGTGTCACCAGCTCTTTACACTCATACGTGTTTCTGACCAGATACATTCACTTTACGGAAGAAAGGTATTTCCTAACGTGACGGCGCCTAAGCGGATCAGTTTTCAAGTTGTTCGGGACGAGGTGAAGCGGAGGATAGAAACCCGCATCTGGCCGCAGGGAGCGTTGCTGCCCACCGAAACGCAGCTTGCCGAGGAATTCAACTGCGCGCGCGCGACCGTCAACCGCGCGTTGCGAGAACTGGCCGATCAAGGCTTTGTAGAGCGCAAGCGCAAAAGCGGAACGCGGGTTAAGAAAGAACCCAGCAAACATGCCAAACTGGAGTTTTCACTGGCCCGCCAAACGGTCGAAAGACAAAACTCCACTTACAGGTATTCGCTGGTAGAACGAAACGTGGTCGATAGCCCGGGTTGGCTGGCATCGCAAATGAGCGTGGCTCACGATGCACGCGTTCTGCACGTGATCTGTATGCATTACGCCGACAACCGTCCCTTTCAGCTAGAGGAACGCTGGATCAATATCGCCGCGGTACCAGAGGTCGAGTTTGCAGACCTGAATGAGCATGGCCCGCATGAATGGCTGTTGAAGGCCGCCCCGTTTACCGAGGCCGAGGTCGCCTTTTGCGCCGTCTCGGCGGATGGTCGCCTTGCCGAATTCATGGGGACCACGACCGGGGCGTCAATGATACAGCTTGAGCGTACGACATGGCGAGATGGTCAACCGATGACTTTTGCGCGCATGACGCATCATCCCGGCTATTGCATCCGTACCAAATACTGATCAGCCAATCGGACCCGGCAACCTTTCTTCGCTGAGCAGAACGTTGGCCTCGACATCCCCGGCGCCCGGCAGAGTCATGATACGGCGACGCAGCACGCGTTCGAAATCGGCAAGATCGCGCGCGACAACTCGAAGGCGATAGTCGTAAAGCCCCAGCACATGCTCGACCGTTTGCACTTCGGGGATGGCGCTGACGGCACGTTCGAAGTCTTCCAAGCTGATTTGCCCTTTCCGAGCCAGCTTTACCCCAAGAAAAACCGTAACCCCGAACCCAAGGGCTTCGGCGTTCAGGCGTAGCCGACGCCCCTTGATCACACCGGCCTGCTCCAGTCGTCTAATGCGGCGCCACGTCGCTGGCTGAGACAGGCCCAGCTTTCGCCCCAGGGCTCCGGCGCTCTGACCGGCATCCTGCACCAGTGCCCGCAGGATTTTGCGGTCAAGTTCGTCCAGTTCAATCATACCGGCAACACCAGATCACTTTTGACGCGCGCTATATGCATCAGCGCTTCAATATCCGCGATATGCGGCAGCGTCAGAATCTGTTCCCGATAGACCTGCTGGTAATGCGACATGTCCCGCGCCAGAACCGAGAGCCGTACATCAACGCGCCCCAGAAAGGTCTGTATCTCGATGACCTCTGCCACACCTCGAGCTGCCGCAGTGAATTCATCAAAGGCGCGGGATTGCGTCTTGTCCAGAGTAACCCGCAAAGACACTTCAACTGCATATCCAAGCGCGGCCCAGTCGATCACGGCCTCTTGCCCTTGAATTATCCCGGCCTCGTGCATTTTTTCCAGACGTCGCCAGCAGAGGCTGGCGCTGATCCGGCTTCGCTCGGCCAATTCCGAAGTCGCCAGACTGGGGTCCGCCTGCAAATGACGCAGAAGACGCCGGTCAATATCGTCGAGCATGATTTTTTCCATTATCTGACTGAATACGAATAAATTCTCATCTGAGTGTGAGAATTTCAAGAAAAATGCCATCGCATTCCCCATCGCAAGCCAGTAGAACCATCCGCAATCGAAAACAGAAAGGACCGGCGACATGCGCGTCTATTACGATCGCGATTGCGACATCAACCTGATCAAAGACAAGAAAGTGGCAATCCTGGGCTATGGCTCGCAGGGCCACGCCCACGCGCTGAACCTGCGCGACTCGGGTGCGAAGAACCTTGTTGTGGCGCTGCGCGAAGGCTCGGCCTCGGCCAAGAAAGCCGAAGCCGAAGGTCTTACCGTGATGGGTATCGCCGAAGCCGCCGCCTGGTGTGACCTGATCATGTTCACCATGCCCGATGAACTGCAGGCCGAAACCTACAAGAAATACGTGCATGACAACATCAAGCCCGGCGCGGCCATCGCGTTCGCCCACGGCCTGAACGTCCACTTTGGACTGATTGAGCCGAAAGAAGGCGTCGACGTCATTATGATGGCCCCCAAAGGGCCCGGCCACACCGTGCGCGGCGAATACGTCAAAGGCGGCGGCGTGCCCTGTCTGGTAGCCGTCGACAAAGACGAAACCGGCAAGGCCCTGGAAATCGGTCTGTCCTATTGCTCGGCCATCGGCGGCGGTCGCTCGGGCATCATCGAGACCAACTTCCGCGAAGAATGCGAAACCGACCTGTTCGGTGAGCAGGCCGTTCTGTGCGGTGGTCTGGTCGAACTGATCCGCTGCGGCTTTGAAACTCTGGTCGAAGCCGGTTACGCGCCCGAGATGGCCTATTTCGAGTGTCTGCACGAAGTGAAGTTGATCGTGGACCTGATCTATGAAGGCGGCATCGCGAACATGGATTACTCGATCTCGAACACGGCTGAGTACGGCCAGTACGTCACCGGCCCGCGCATCCTGAAATACGACGAGACCAAAGCGCGTATGAAAGAAGTTCTGAACGACATCCAACAGGGTAAATTCGTTCGCGACTTCATGCTGGAAAACGCCGTAGGCCAGCCGACCATCAAAGCGTCGCGCCGCGCCAATGACGAGCATATGATCGAGGAAACCGGTGCAAAACTGCGCGCTATGATGCCCTGGATCTCGGCCGGCAAAATGGTCGACAAAGAAAAGAACTGATCCCCACGGGATCACGCGAAAGGGCGGCCTTCGGGTCGCCTTTTTTGTCCCAATCGGAGGCCGCGCATGGTCGATCAACCCACATCCCGCGACTGGAGCGGCGTCATCGCACTTGGCCTGATATGGGGTGGCACCTTCATGGTCGTGTCTATGGCGTTGGAAGGGTACGGCCCCGTCACGGTTGCAACCGCGCGAACCACTTTGGGGGCAGTCACTTTGTTGGCAATGATGGCTTTGACCGGTCGCAAACTGCCTGCGGGCGATGCCAGGCTGTGGTTCTTTATTGCGATCATCGGCCTGTTATCGACCGCGTTGCCCTTTCTGCTGCTGAGTTGGGGGCAGCAATATGTACCTTCGGCCTTTGCAGGGCTGTCGATGGCAGCGATCCCGCTAATGGTATTGCCACTGGCGCATTTCTTCTCGGACGAGCCGTTAAATCTGCGCAGATTTCTGGGCGTATCGCTGGGTTTTTCCGGGGCTTTGGTGCTGATCGGCCCAGGTCTGGCGCAGATCGGACAAGGGGCTGAACCCCTAGCGCAACTGGCCTGTATCGGGGCAGCACTCTGCTATTCCTGCGCGTCGATCTTCACCCGACGTTGTCCACCGATTGATCCGGTCGCGTTGGCGGCGTTGTCGCTGATGGTCGGGGCGGTTTTATTGTTGCCCGTCATGCTACTGACCGAGGGCGTCCCGCAATGGCAGGGCACGCGCCCTGGCCTGGCAATCATCGCACTTGGTCTGCTACCCACCGCCTTTGCCACCCTTTTACGCGTGTCCATCATCCGCAGCGCGGGGTCAGTGTTCCTGACGCTGGTCAACTATCAGGTGCCCATTTGGTCGATGGTCTTTGGTGCGTGGATTCTGTCCGAGGCGTTGCCACTGAGATTCTTCATAGCGCTGGCCATGATCCTCACCGGGTTGGCCATCAGCCAATGGTTCAGCCTGCGCCGGATGCTGATCGGGCGTTAACCAGCCACAGCCTCGACCTCGGCCACGATGCCGTCGACGACCTGCGCCAGAAGCGCGTCATCCTCGCACTCGGCCATCACACGGATCAAGGGTTCCGTCCCCGATTTACGGATCAGCAAACGGCCCTGTCCGTTGAGCCGCGCCTCGGCATCAGCAATGGCAGCCTGCACGCTGGCGACTTCCAGCGGAGTTTGACCTTCACCATAGCGCACATTCTTCAGCAGCTGCGGAACCGTCTCGAACTGTACGGCCAATTCCGAAGCTTTACGGCCCGAATGCACCATCTCGGCCAGGAAATGCAGCCCGGCCATCAGCCCGTCGCCCGTGGTGGCATAGTCGCTCATGACGATGTGGCCCGATTGTTCTCCGCCCAAGTTGAAGCCGCCTTCACGCATCCTCTCAACAACATAGCGGTCGCCGACCGCCGTTCGTTCAAGGCGCAGACCCAACGCGGTCAAGTGCCGTTCCAGCCCCAGATTCGACATAACCGTCGCAACCAGCGCTCCGCCCTGCAAGCGTCCCGCCTTTGACCAACTGCCAGCAAGCAGCGCCATCAACTGGTCGCCGTCAGCCACCTTGCCATGTTCGTCAACCATCACCACACGGTCCGCGTCGCCGTCCAGGCAGATGCCGACATCCGCGCCATGGGCCACCACAGTCTCGGCCGCCAACTGGGGTTTGGTCGAGCCGCAATTCAAGTTGATGTTCTTTCCGTTTGGCGCAATCCCCACAGGGATGACGTCCGCCCCCAATTCCCACAACACTTCCGGGGCTGTTCGGTGTGCCGCACCATTGGCGCAATCGACCACCACTTTGAGGCCGTCCAGCCGCAGATCGCGGGACAGAGAGGACTTTACTCGCTCGCCATATCGAAAGCGGGCATCATCAACGCGTCGCGCACGGCCAATGTTCTGAGCTTGAGCGGGTTTGACACCTTCTTCAATCAGACGCTCGATCTCAATCTCGGCCTGATCCGATAGCTTGAACCCATCGGGGCCAAAAAACTTGATCCCGTTGTCTTCGGCCGGGTTGTGGCTGGCCGAGATCATCACGCCTAGATCCGCCCGCATCGACCGGGTCATCAACCCGACCGCAGGGGTCGGAACCGGCCCCAGTAGCAAAACGTTCATACCGGTCGAAGTCAGCCCCGCCGTTAGCGCGTTTTCCAGCATATAGCCTGACAGACGCGTGTCCTTGCCGATCACGACGCGATGTGCGCCAGACTGGTCACGACGGAAATACCGACCTACGGCTGCGCCAATGCGCAGGGCCATTTCGGCCGTGATCGGATGAGTATTGGCAGTGCCCCGCACCCCATCGGTTCCGAACAGCTTGCGCATTGATATGTCTCCGTCGTTTCTTGCCTGCGACCGGATTACCGGACGGCAGCCCACAGACGCAAGGCCTGAGCGGTCTCAGCCACGTCGTGAACCCGCAGGATCTGCACCCCTTGTGCCAGACCGGCCAACCCGACTGCAATCGAACCCGGCGCACGGGCGTCCTTGCGCGTCTCTTTGCCGATCTGTCCGATGAACCCCTTGCGCGATACGCCCAGTAGTATCGGACAGCCCAACCCGTGAAACAGGCTGAGATTGCGCAGCAGCGTCAGGTTATGGGCCTCAGTCTTACCAAAACCAATGCCGGGATCGACGATGATTTGGTCTCGACGCAGCCCGAGGACTTCGAGGTTCTGTACCTGCTGGCCCAAAAAATCATACACGTCCAGCAGCACGTCATCATAGCGTGGTTCATCCTGCATCGTGGCGGGATCGCCCTGCATATGCATGACACAGACCGGCGCGCCAACCCGCGCACAAAACGGGGCCAGATCTGGATCGAAGGTAAAGCCCGAGACATCGTTGATCAGCCCCGCGCCTGCCCGCCACGCCGCTTTGGCAACGCTCGCTTTGCGCGTGTCTATCGAGATCAGTGCCTGCGTTTGTTCTCGGATCGCTTGGATCAGAGGCTCCGTCCGGGCGATCTCTTCATCTTCCGGGACGAAAGCGGCCCCGGGCCGGGTAGATTCGCCACCAATATCCAGGATCGTCGCATCCTGCGCGACCATCTGTTCGGCCGCACGGCGTGCAGACTGGACTGAGTTATGCATCCCACCGTCCGAGAAACTGTCCGGAGTGGCATTGAGGATACCCATGATCTGAGCCCGATTCATGTCCAACCCCGCTATCGGCGCGCGAGGATGGGACAGAGGTTCCAGGATATCGTCGGGCATGTCCTGTGCCGAAACAATAGAAGAGCATTCCGAGCGACTCAGCCGTTCCGCATGGGTAAACCAAAGCGCCTGCCCCGCCAAAGACACGGCGCCATCGGGACGCCGCGCGCCGTTCTGGACCAGCGGACGGTAATAGGTTGTCACAGTTGCGCCTGCTCCACAGAGATTGCTCGCAGTGGTGTTTCAGGATCGCCCGGCAACGCACCACCGATGACCATCATCTCGCTGGCTTCGAACGTCGCTGCAAACCAAGCCGCCAGCGCCACGGCGTCCGATGGCGCAGCCGAAGGGCCATCAACCGCGTCCAGAACGATCTTGGACGGTGCCCAGACGCAAATCTGCCCGTTTTTCATCGCCCAATCCAATTCCGTCCGCGTCGAGACGACGACGCAGCGGTGATCCCGTGCAGCCAGAACCCAGGCGTTTTGCTCGATCGCCAGCAAGTCAATCCGGCGTTGAGTCATCGCATGTCCCGTTTGCGGAACAGCCATGTCAGCTGCACCCACACACAGGATCAGCGGGCGCTGACGATTTTCCAACTGATCGATCCATCCAGTCAGGTTGCCCGACGCAATCGCCTCATTCGATAGAAAGACCAGACGGGGATGCGGGCGTTCTTCTTCGACCACATCATGGTGCACTGCGTCCTTACCGCGCACAATCTCGACACCCAGAGCACCGGGACCCCGATCCAGTTTTTCGATGCGAACAAAAGCCCTTACAGCCTGTGGCTCTAGCAAAATACGTTCTGCCACCCGGTCGGCCAGTGTTTCCAGAAGATTCAACCTTTCAGCAGCCAGTTCAAAGGCGATCGCCTCGGTCACACGATCGTAAGACAAGATGCGGTCAACATCATCGTCAATCGGGTCTGTCAGTGGCCGCACCTCAACCACAATGTTAAAACAAACCCGCTGCGTTGTGCCGCGTTCAGCCTGAAAGGCACCGATCTCGACCTCCACAATATGATCCCGCAACGAAATGCGATCCAAGGGACCTCGGGTCGCAGTAGCCTCGGAACGCTCCGAAGGATGCGCGAAGGCAAGGCGGATTTCAGAACTCATGGTTCGGACCTTTTCGGGCTTTGGGACTGATCTGCCCAAATTAGACGTTGCGGGCGCGTATAGCACCGCAACAAACGCCTTTCCAGCCATCGAATGCGTCGTCAGGTCACGCGGAACCAACTCATCATACCCGATGCGGCATGACCCAGCATGTGACAATGCAACAGCCAGCTGCCCGGATTGTCTGCAACCAGAACAACCTGGCGCGATTGCCCGCGCCCCAAAAGAACCGTATCGCGCCACGGACCAAGGCTGCCATCCGACAGAACGATGCGAAAATGATGACCGTGCATGTGCATCGCATGAGGAAAGGCGGTTTCGTTGGCAAACTCAATCCGATGCGTTTCGCCCAATCGCGCGTCCAAAAACGGATCCTTTGGGCGCTCGGCATACCCGTTCAGCGCCCAGAAACGACCCAGCTGCGCCAGTTCCTGTCCTGACAACTCGGTCTCGCCCAGTTTGGCTGAACTTAACCAACGCATCGCGCCGCCTTGCATCGACATCCGATGCAAAGGCGTATCCTCGACAGAGATTTCAGGCAGCGGATTGGGTGGTAGCGCCGCGATACCGGTTCGCACCGCCCGGCCTGGGCCAGATACATCAAAACGCACAAGGCCAAAGCCCCCGTCCCGCTCAAAACTCACAAGGCTGGCGGTCTCGGACGCGGAGGCACGCACGTCTACGATCATGTCTGCCCGTTGCGCCGGACCCAGTGGGAAACGATCGGTTATCTCCAGCGGAGTTTCCAGCGGCATACCGTCCAGCGCAACGATCCAACCGGTCAGCCCATCTATGCCCAGATCAAATATTCGGGCGTTGGATGCATTGATCAGGCGCAGGCGCAGACGCTCGGAAGCTCTGACTTTATACGAAGGGTCGAACTGACCGTTGACCGTAACGATATTGCCCAATCGTCCGGCATGGCTGAGATCATGCCCGTTGTCGAAATCATTGGTGATCTGGGCTGTTTCAGCGTCCAGCCGCCAGTCATCCAGCATCAGCGTCAGATCACGATCCACGTCGGGTTTATCGGATTCCTCGATGATCAGCGGGCCATAAAGTCCACGCGCCACCTGTTCGATTGTGCGGTTATGGGAATGATACCAATACGTCCCGGCGTCAGGCACGGCGAAATCGTAGTCGAACGTGGATCCGGGCTCGATGACGTCCTGCGTCAGGCCCGGCACACCGTCCATCGCATTGTCAATCCGGATGCCGTGCCAGTGAACCGACGTGGCCTGAGGCAAAGCATTCGAGAGCTGGCGCTGCACACGCCCACCCTGCGGCACACGGATTTCCGTGCCGGGTACAGTCCCGCCAAAGCTCCAAACCGGTGTTTCCGGAAACTCGGACGGCGCGATCTGCTGCACGGCTTCGCGTGCCACAAGTTGAGGATACGCGGCCAGACCCACTTTGGGAAACGCAGATAGCGCGGCAGACGCGCCCAGGAATTGTCGACGATTCAAAAACATTGCGGGCCTCCTGGCACGCAACATAGATCAAAAAACGCCCCGCGCCATTCAGCTTCCAGCGCGGGTGCGTCAGTTAGTTACTCGCCGTGCGATGTTTGTGCCGGTAGAAAATGTGCACGCCGATCCGTGCGGTTTCCGTATAGACACGCGCCCAAGAGGGCCGAACGGCTGTTGTGTGGTAGTGAGTGGCACCTTCGGTCAACGCAGGCACGTCACCGTCGATGGCCGCACGTGCGACTTTCGAAACACGTTCATAGGCTCTTTTCTCGCGGATTACTTCCTTGCGGCCATCACAGGTATAGGTGAACTGGCACTGGTATTTCTTACCTGTCCCCTGCTTGATCACTCCGCACAGCGTATCGGGAAAACGTCCGCTGTCGACTCGGTTCAGGATGACCTCGGCCACGGCAAACTGTCCGCGCACACTTTCGCCACGCGCCTCGAAGTACAGTGCTTCGGCCAGGCACTTGAAGTGCTCGTCCCCAGTGGCCTTGGGCTGTTGATCCAGCCAGTTCTTTGAGTAGGATATTTTTTGTGGTTCAGCCGCCTTTCGGGGCTTGAACAAATTCAGGTATTCGCGGAAGTTTTGACCGGGCAGTTCAGTCCGGGCCACAAGTTCACGCTTTGCAGTATCGGTGGCTTCCCTCTCAGCGACGGAAACACTTGGCAGCACGGTTGCTGCCATCGTGGCAACAGCCATTATGTAACGTAGCATTCAGATAACCTCGCAAAGGCACATGATGCGCCAAACCCTCCCCCGGCGGGCGCGACGAGGCTCATACCGAATTGAATCGGAAACGTCCAGTTTTGTCGAAAAAAGCAAGTGGAAAATCGCCGTTACGTCAAAAATAACCCACGGCGAAGCTTGTTGTTTCCTACTATTCTTAGGGTTTCAGAAGGCTGTCAACCCCCAAGTCTGGACGAAATCGCCAGTTGAGCGGCAGCCAGCCGAGCCACAGGCACCCTGAAGGGAGAACATGAGACATAGTCGAATCCCAGATCTCGACAAACGGCGATTGATTCGGGGTTTCCACCGTGTTCACCGCACACAGACAAGGTCACGTTAGGTTGCGATTGCCGCCCCCTCTCGGCCCCGAGCTTGAGCAGTTCCCCAACACCGTCCGCATCCAATACATGGAACGGATCTTCGGCAAAGACACCTTGTCGGACATAGGCGGACATAAACCGCCCCGCGTCATCGCGCGACAGCCCGTAGGTCATCTGGGTCAGATCGTTGGTTCCGAAACTCAAGAACGAGGTCTGTGGCGCGATCTCATCTGCGCGCAGGCAGGCGCGCGGTGTTTCGACCATCACACCCAACCTGTATTCGAATTCCTGCCCGCGCTCGGCCGCAACCGAAGCCGCAACAGAGTCGATCCGCGATTTGACCAGCTCAACTTCGCGTTTCGCGGAAACCAGCGGGATCATCACCTCGGGCACGACAGGTTCGCCATTTTTGCTGGCTTCGATCGTCGCCTCAAAGATCGCGCGGGCCTGCATGTCATAAATCTCGGGCACAGTGACACCCAAGCGGACACCGCGCAGCCCCAACATGGGGTTGTATTCCGTCATCGCCGCCACGCGACGTTCAACATCCGAGACCGGGAGGTCCAGCGCTTCGGCCAATTCGCGTTGACCGCCGCGTGTGGTGGGCAGGAATTCATGCAAAGGCGGGTCGAACAGGCGGATACAGACGGGCTGCCCTTCCATAATCCGGAACAGTTCGACAAAATCCTCGCGCTGCATCGGCAATAGACGTTCCAGAACCGCCTCGCGACCCGATGAGGTTTGCGCAAAGATCATCTCGCGCATGACAATCAGGCGGCTGGGATCAAAGAACATATGCTCGGTCCGGCACAGCCCAATGCCCTGCGCCAAAAAGTTCCGCGCCGTCTGCGCGTCGGCAGGCGTATCGGCGTTCGCGCGAATGGCAATGTCGCGCTCAGCGTCGGCCCAGGCCATAAGTGTCTGAAAACAATCATCCAACGCCGCTTCCAGCATCGCAGGTTTCCCAGCAAGGACTTGCCCTGAACTGCCATCGATAGTCAGTGTGTCTCCGGTTTTAAACACACGTCCGTCAGGTGCAGTCAACATCCGTTTCTTGGTTTGAAAACGCATCTCGGACGCACCGACAATACAAGGCAGACCGAGACCCCGACCAATAACGGCCGCGTGACTGGTCATCCCGCCTTTTTCAGTCAGAACCGCGACGGCCGCGTGCATCCCGCGCACATCCTCGGGCGCGGTTTCACGTCGCACCAGGATACACGGCTCTCCACGAGCAGCGCTGGCCTGCGCTTCGGCGGCGGTAAACACCATTTTGCCAGTCGCGGCGCCGGGGCTGGCGGCGATTCCGGTCGTCAGAACATCTCGCTTCGCCTCGGGGTGGACCTGACGGTGCAGTAATTCGTTCAGCGAATGCGGATCAACCCGCATCACCGCCTCTTGCGGTGGAATGATACCGTCTTCGGCTAGTCGCACTGCAATCCGCATCGCGGCCCGCGCGCTGCGTTGCACGCGAACACCGTCCAAAATGTGGACATGGCCGTTTTCGATCACGAATTCGACCTGCATTTCCTCGCGCAGCTTGATCCGCATCAGCGCGGCATGCGCCTTGAGTTCCGCAAAGGCTTCGGGCGCCACTTCCTCGAGCGACTTACCGCGCGGATCCTTTTCCAGATAGAGCGCAGCAACACCCTCGCCCAACGCATCACGGCCCTGGCTCTGGCTCAGGTATCGCCCGGTCAACTGAGGCATCCCAGTCGTAGGTTCCACCAATTGCAAAACACCCGAGCCGCACTCACCCTGACCGACACCCGGGATCATCTCCTGAATGACGAGGCCCAATCCGGCATCCACAGGCGCACCTTTAGCCTGTCGCAGAAGGCGTGCCGAAGTCCCATCCCATGCTCGTGCCATCGACCGTAAAACGGCGACAAGTTGCTCGCCGCGATCCTGCGGAAAGGTTTCGTCCGTTTCATCTTCGTAGGCACGCAGCGATTGTTGCAGACCTTCGCGCCCATCGGCGTCGATATCATCGAACACGTCTGCATCCAACCGCGCGACGTGAACCGCGTAGCTTTGCACGAAACGCAGATACAGGGCGGCCGCAGCCTCGACGCCCATCGAATCCGACAGGTCCACATATCGCGCATCATTCATTCCGATATTCAGGATCGCACCTGGACCGCCCCAATCAGGGTCCTCGGAGCTGGGTCGCACGCACAACAGTGTCGATTGGTCGAACTGCTCAAGAATAGCGTCGATATCAGGGACCTGTCCCTTGGCGATTGCCTGAACAGCATCAAAGGATAACGCCACTGTGCGCGGCACCGGTAATTCCAGACGGACAAGCCGTTGTAGACATTTCGCGCGGCCACCATGCGACGCCGTGGTGACAGGCGCGGTGGATGTGATCAGCGTGGTATGCGGGTTATTCTGCACTGCGGCACCTTTTGGTTTGACCGCAGCATAAGCCCCTGCACCATTGGCGCAAGGGCCATCTGGCTTAGCCTTCGATCTTGCTGAGGTCCGCCACGCGCGCGCAAACCTGACGGATCTGGCTGAGCAGGTTCAGACGGTTGCGCCGCAGGATGTCATTGTCGGTATTGACCTGAACATCTTCGAAGAACGCATCCACCGGACCGCGCAGTGCGGCCATGGCGGTCATTGCAGCGGGGAAATCCTCGGCCTTCTGCGCGGCTTCGATCTGGCCCTGCGCGTTTTCCAGCGCCGCAAACAGCGCCTTTTCGCTGTCGGTCTCGGCAAACTTCACATCCGCACCGTAGGAATATTCGACCCCATCTTTTTCCTCGGCCTGAGTCAGAATGTTGTTGGCGCGCTTGAAGCCCTGAACAAGATTCTCACCATCCTCGGTCGCGATCACTGCGTTCAGAGCACGAGCGCGTTTGACCAAAAGGTTGAGGTCATCATTGCCGTCCATCGCGATACAGGCGTCGATGATGTCGTGGCGGATGCCTTCATCACGCAGGAACACCTTAAGGCGGTCGTGGAAGAAGGACAGCAGGTCCGCCGGGGCGTTGGTGACAATCGCAGTCGCGGCTTCGACCTGATGCGCGAGCCCGTGAACCTCTTGCGCGGCGGCCTCGGCATCCTCGGCCTTGGCTTGTTTCGCCTTGGCTTCCAGCAGGGCTGCCTGCCATTCGGGCAGTTTCAGCAGGCTTCCCAATGCTGATGCGAAGGTGTCATTCAGCGAAAGGCGCAGATTGTTGGTGAGGATCAACCGGATCACCCCAAGCGCCGCACGGCGCAGCGCAAACGGGTCTTTCGAGCCAGTGGGCTTTTCGTCAATCGCCCAGAATCCGGTCAGCGTGTCCAGCTTGTCGGCCAGCGCCACAGCCACGGAAACCGGCGCGGTCGGCACATCATCCGACGGGCCAAGCGGCGAGTAATGTTCCTCACTTGCCTGCCCCACTTCCGCAGGCAGTTCGGCTGAATCGGCATAATAGCGGCCCATCAGGCCCTGCAATTCGGGGAATTCGAACACCATCTCGGATGACAGGTCCGCCTTGCACCCTTGCGCCGCCATCATCGCCAAGGCTGGCGTTGCACCGGTCGCAGAGGCCAGTTCATGCGCCAGCGCGGCGATGCGCAGAACCCGCTCGCCCTGCGAGCCCAGTTCTGCGTGGAAGGTCACCGAGTTCAGTTTCTCGACCCACGGCTCGAACCCGTCGGATTTGACAATGCGCAGGTCGTTCTCCCAGAAGAACTTCGCATCCGCCAGCCGGGCGGACAGCACCTTTTGGTTCCCCGCCAGGATGGTCGCGCCATTGTCGGCGGTCTCGCGGTTGGCGACGGTTATGAATTGTTCGATCCGACCGGTCTTGGGGTTCTTCACCGAAAAGAACTTCTGATGCTCTTTCATCGAGGTTTGAAGCACCTCGGGCGGCAGGTCCAGGAATTCGTCGTCGATCTTGCCCATTAGCACCACTGGCCATTCGACCAGACCCGCAACCTCGGCCAGCAGGCCCTTGTCCTCGACAACTTCCAGACCGGCGGCAAAGGCCATGTTCTGTGCGTCGTTCCAGATATGTTCGGCCCGATCCGCGGGGTTTAGTTCCACAAAGGCGCGTTTCAGTTTGGCAGCGTAGTCTTCGAAGGACGTGGCCGAGAACCGATCCGGGGCCATGAAACGGTGCCCCCCCGTGGTATCCCCGGATTTGATCCCCTCGACCTCAAGCGGTACGACCTGCGCGCCCGTCTCATCCGACAGGATGCACAGGATTGAATGCAAAGGGCGAACCCAGCGCAACGGACCGCTGCCCCAACGCATCGACTTGGGCCAGGGGAAGTTACGGATGGTGGCCTCCAGCACGTCGGCCACGATCTCGGTCGCTGGACGGCCCGCTTTTTCGATGGTGGCGAAATAAACCGCGCCTTTTGGCGTTTCGCGCTCTTCCAAATGATCGCGCGTCAGTCCCGCACCGCGCAGGAAGCCCTCGATCGCTTTGTCGGGCGCGCCGACCTTGGGGCCCTTGCGTTCTTCTCGGATGGTGGGGCTTTCCGCCAGCAGGCCCTCGATCGCCAACGTCAGGCGGCGCGGCGTGGTTAGAGCGGCAGCCCCGGCATAGGTCAGACCGGCCTCGACCAAACCATCGGTGATCCGCTTTTTCAGATCTTCGCCGGCACGGGTTTGCATGCGGGCGGGGATTTCCTCGGAAAACAGTTCGATCAGCAGGTCGGGCATGGTCGGTCCTTAGAAGTTCACGATCGTCTGGATGACGATGGCATTGGCAATATCCACAAAGAAGGCGGATACAAGGGGCAACACGATAAAGGCAATAGGCGAAGGGCCATATCGCTTGGTGACAGCGGTCATATTCGCGATAGCTGTGGGGGTTGCACCCAGGGCAAACCCGCCGAACCCGGCGGCCAGAACAGCGGCCCGGTAGTTGCCACCCATGACCGGAAACAGCACCCAGATCACAAACACAACGGCCAGCAGCGTCTGCGCCGTCATGATCACCACAATCGCAAGCCCCAGCTCAGCGATCGTCCATAACTGCAGGCTCATCAATGACATTGCCAGAAACGCACCCAGCGAGAATTCCGAAAGCAAAGCAAGCGAAGGCGTACGCGCAACAGGATTCGCGTTTGGAAACAGCGCCGAGCGTAAGTTGGCAATGACGATACCCATGATCAGACAGGGGACGAACAAAGGCAGCTTGAGCCCCGCCGCACTGATCGCCTGGTGCAGGAAGTACCCCGCAACGATCGCGATGTTCAGATACAGCATCACCCGCATGATGGTCAGGTGATCCACCTTTGCCTCTGCCTCGGTGGGTTTGTCGGGCAAACCGACCGTATGTTCTTCGTCGGGACGTTCTGGTGTCAGGTTCTTGCCCTCGACCAGAAATCGCGCGATCGGACCGCCGACCAAAGCTGCCAGAACAAGACCCAGAGTAGCCACGGCAACACCCAGTTCAGTTGCACCTTCCAAACCGGTCACTGCGCCAACCTCGGGTGCCCAGGCGATGGCAGTACCATGCCCGCCAATCAATGCCGCCGACCCGAACAAGACCCCGGCCTGTACCGGATAGCCGAAGATCGCTGCGCCAACCGCGCCGATTCCGTTTTGCAGAACTATTGTGATCAGCGTCAGGATCAAAAGCAAAAACAGCGGCTTACCGCCAGCAACCAAATCAGAAAGTCTGGCGTTCAGCCCAATTCCGGCAAAGAATACAACCAACAGGAAATCGCGCGCAGCCAGTCCGAACGACATCTCGATGCCGAAGACCAGATACAGCGCCAACAGAAAGACCGAGGCCAGCAACCCTCCGGTCACGGGCTCGGGGATGTTGAACTGCCGCAGCACCTCCACACGGGCGTTGATCTCGGCCCCGATCAGATAAACGGCAAACCCCATCGTAGCTGTCAGAAAGTCGGGAACTTGCAACATCTGCTGGATCATTGCTTCACTCCTGCGGGCGCGGCGGGCATTCCTCGCCTACGACCGTTCCGTCATAGGCTTTTTCACCGCAATTGTTCAGCGCGTGCCAAACATAGCCCTTGCCGTCCTGTGAGACTGCAACGATACGATCGACGCCATAGTGAATGTTCTTTTGCCCCATGAATGCCTGTGCCTGCCCGGTCTTCAACGCATCCGCGATGGCAACGGCATTGTAGCAGTCGAACCATCCTGGCGCGGTCAACGGTTCGGCATTGTCCAACGCCACGAAGCCTGACAACTGGTCCAAGCTCAGATCGGTTTCAAAACACGCTCGATACCGGATCGGAGAGCTATCGGCATCAATTGCCTGAAACGCAGAATAGGTGATCGGTTTTGGCTGATCGGTCTCAACGACCACCAGATTGACATCCCGCCCCGGCTGCGGTTCGACCGTGTAGTAAAACCCATAGACCTGAAGATAATACATTCCCACACCGGCCAAAACAGCCGAGCCAAGCAACAGAAGAGCAAGCAGTTTTCCGGTCATTGTTTACGCAACCCCTTTCAAATGCGCGGGAAATCGGACAGGGTCCGGCACGTAACAGGTTGATACGAGGCTTATCGAATGGACTCCACCCTTACCGTCGGATTCTTCGGCGCTTTGTTCGCGATCATGAACCCGATCACCAACCTGCCCGTTTTCCTCAGCGTGACCGAAGGGTTGTCCCCCGCCGATCAGCGTAAGGTGGCCGCGAAAGTGACGGTCTACTGCCTGATCCTTGGTGGCGCCTTTGCAGCCATCGGCAATCAGGCGTTGGGGTTGTTTGGCATTTCGGTCGATGACCTGCGTGTCGCGGGTGGGCTGGTCGTTCTGATGATCGGCCTCAACATGCTGAGCGGCAATCAAAGCACGACCCATCATGGGACCGAGGATGAAAAACAGTCCTACCCCGAACCCGACACCGTTGCGTTCTACCCCTTGGCCTTCCCGATTCTGGTCGGGCCAGGCACGATCACGACACTGATCCTCTATGCTCATCACATCACCAAACCAGTGGATGCGATGCTTTATGCAGGCGTATTTTTTGTTGTCCTGCTGTTGCTGTTCGTTACCTTCTGGAACGCATCGGCGCTGGCCAAACGCTTGTCCGCAAACGCGCGCGTTATTATGAGCCGCTTCATGGGCATGATCCTGTCGGCCATCGCCATCAGCATGATCGCCGATGGCCTCAAGGTTTTGCTGCCCGGATTGGCGTGATCTGGCCATCAAGCCTCGTACCCGGCAGCCTCGGTCATGACAAACGCATCGGCGCATTGCTTGGCCAACGCCCGCACCCGCCCGATATAGGCCTGCCGTTCGGTGACCGAAATCACCCCACGCGCGTCCAACAGGTTGAAGATATGGCTGGCCTTGATGCACTGATCATAAGCCGGATGCGCCATCACGATGCGCTTGCCCGTCTTTGGATCATCATGCTCTTGCGCCAGAATAGTGGCGCATTCTGCCTCGGCCTCTTCAAAGTGGCGCAGCAGGACCTCGGTGTTGGCCACGTCAAAATTCCAGCGGGCGTATTCTTCCTCGGTCTGTTTGAAGATATCGCCATATTTCAACGGGCTGGGCGATTGAGGGTCGTTGAAGGGCATGTCCATTACATGGTCGATGCCCAACACATACATTGCCAGACGCTCCAACCCATAGGTCAGCTCACCCGAGACAGGCGCGCAATCGTGGCCGCCGACCTGTTGGAAATAGGTGAACTGGCTGACTTCCATACCGTCGCACCAAACCTCCCAACCCAGACCCCAGGCCCCAAGGGTGGGACTTTCCCAGTCATCCTCGACAAAACGGATGTCGTGCAGCTCCATGTCGATACCGATCGCCTCAAGCGAACCCAGATACAGCTCTTGCAGGTCCGGTGGGCTAGGTTTGATCAACACCTGATACTGATAGTAGTGCTGCAATCGATTGGGGTTCTCTCCATATCGCCCGTCGGTCGGGCGGCGCGAAGGTTGAACGTAGGCCGCTGCCCAAGCTTTGGACCCCAAGGCGCGCAATGTGGTCGCCGGATGGAAGGTGCCGGCACCGACCTCCATATCGTAGGGCTGCAGGATCGCGCAGCCTTTCGAGGCCCAATAGGTCTGAAGCCGCAGAATAATCTCTTGAAAAGAACGAGGTGTACTGGACTGGTCGGTCATGACATTCCCTTTGGACGCTTGGGCGCCGGTTCCGGTGGGTTTTTCCTTTCCTATGCAAGGGGCCGGGGGGCGTCAACGGCACAAGTGGTCTCGCCTGTCACTGAGCGGCCACACTGTAAATTCCCCGTATTCGGGGCATGGCAATCCACACCCCTGATCGCGTAGTCTGCGGCGCAGAAAAACACTGCGGACATGGGCAGACAATGACACGCATATTTACGGCAATTCTGTTTCTAATTCTCTTCGGCCTTCGCGCCTCATTCGCGCAACAAGACACTGGGGTCTGGGTTCAGGTTGAAGCCCGCCCGACTTTGGCCGCAGCACAAGAGCGCGCGCGGGCGTACGCAGAAGTATTACCTGATGTGAACGGCTTTCGCTTGAACTCTGGATGGTATGCGATTGTTATTGGTCCTTATTTACGCGGCGATGCCGAGCAGGTTCTGAGTGTTTACCGCTCCGAAGGGCAAATCCCCGCGGACAGTTACATCACGTTCTCCAACGTTCTGGGGAAGCAGTTCTGGCCCACCGATGCGGCCCTGTCAGAACCGGAAACTGTAGCGCCACCAGTCGAACAACAGCCCGATCAGCCCGTGGCCGGGCTGACGCCGCAAGCCTCGGACGAAACACGGTCACAGGCATTGCAATCAGAGCGCCGTCTGACGGCTCAGGAACGCAGGAATCTGCAGACCGCTTTGCAGGCCGCCGGTTTCTACAACGCAACAATCGACGGCGCATTCGGGCAAGGCACCCGGCGTTCGATGGCCGATTGGCAGCGTTTCAATGGTTTCGAGGCGACGGGCGTTCTAACCACGGCACAGCGCGCAGCCCTGATGGACGCCTATAACGCACCTTTGATCAACGTCGGGATGGCGCGCCATTCGGATATGAAGGCGGGGATTGATCTGGATCTGCCGTTGGGCGTGGTCTCGTTTGACCGCTACGAGGCGCCATTCGTGCATTTCACGAACAGTACCGATCTGGGCGCAAAGGCGCTGCTGATCAGCCAGACCGGCGACAAGAACACGCTGCGCGCTTTGTACGAAGTCATGCAGTCACTTGAGATCGTTCCTTTGGAAGGGCCGCGTCAACTAAGTGGCAATAGCTTTACCCTTGAAGGACGTGGAAACGATGTCGTTTCCTAT
This sequence comes from Ruegeria sp. HKCCD7628, assembly GCF_057221005.1. Classification (NCBI taxonomy): domain Bacteria; kingdom Pseudomonadati; phylum Pseudomonadota; class Alphaproteobacteria; order Rhodobacterales; family Roseobacteraceae; genus Ruegeria; species Ruegeria sp. HKCCD7628. Next base: position 175,592 of record NZ_JBWVBA010000003.1, on the reverse strand, counting down.
ACCGAGGCGCGTCTGGACAATGGGCAGATCAAGGGCTTCACGCTGGTTTGGCCTGATGGAGATGACGCCCGGCGGATGCGGGTACTGGCCGCGATGAAAGCCAGCTTTGCAACGAACAACGCCGTTCTCGACGCCGCGGCTGGCGCAGATGCTGAACAGCGGATCGATCTTGTGGCTGGCCTTCAGATACGCAAGCCTCGCCTGTCACGGTCCGGGTTCTTTGCCGACACCAATGGCACCGTACTTACTGTGGCCGAGGCGGCAGACAGCTGCGCCCGCGTGACGCTGGACGGAGATCAGGAACTTCAGGTCGCCTGGCGGGATTCCGACCTAGGTATCGCAGTTCTGCAACCGCGCAGCGCATTGGCCCCGCTGAGCGTTGCTGAATTCAGCGCAATCGCCCCCCGTATTCAGGCTGAAGTAGCAGTGTCTGGCTTTTCGTACCAAGGCGCATTGGGCGCGCCCACGCTGACTTTCGGCCAGATCGCCGATGTGCGCGGGCTGAACGGGGAAGAAGGCGTGAAGCGCCTAGCCCTCGCGGCTCAGCCCGGTGACGCCGGAGGCCCTGTATTCGACGGGAACGGTCAAGTGGTTGGTATGTTGTTGCCGACCCCATCCGACGGTCGCACCCTGCCCGCTTCGGTCAGTCTGGCGGCGACGGTATCCAGCCTGAACCAGATTTTGGACAAAGCAGGCGTATCCGGCGTATCCGGTCAACCGTCCTCTCAGATCACACCTAACGAGCTGAACCGTCGGGCAACCGGAATGACGGTGCTGGTCCACTGTTGGGACTGATCCCGCCTCAATCAATTCAACGCCGCCTTTAGGGGCGGCGTTTTTAGTTACAAAATATCTGGCGTGATCCGGATCAGCGTGGGGCCTTTCGCATCAAAAGCAGCGCGGACGGCAGCCTGCATGTCTTCAAGACTAACTGGCTCTGCGGACCGGGCACCGAAGGCTTCGGCCAGCTTGCAAAAGTCGGGGTTCCGCGCCACGACCGCATTCGGCGCGATCTGACTGCGGACCATGCTGTCTTCGATCTCTCTCAGCTTGCCATTGTCCCAAAGGATAATGGGAAGAGACAGGCCAAGTTCGACTGCAACGCCTAGCTCCATCATCGTGTATTGAAACCCGTAATCTCCTGCGAGTACCGCCGTAGGTTTGCCGCGCCGTGCCACAGCGCCTCCGATCCCCGCGGGAAGGGCATAGCCCAGCGTCCCAAACCCGGTGGGGTGGTGCCAGTGGTAAGGGAAGGTCATATCCCAGACCTCTTTGCCCACATAGGCAAGCTGGGTCATGTCCGAATAGATCATTGTCTCGGCCGGCATCGCCTCGCGCAGCGCGTCCAGCACGGGGACAATGCCGGGGCGTTCGGCGTCCACTTCGATCCGCCATTTCGCGCGGGCTTGGGCGACCTCGTCTTCGGTCCAGCCGGTTGCTGGTTTCACATGGTCGATTGCGGCCCAAAGTGCGTGAGCAAAACTTTCCCCGTCCACTTGCAACTTAACCGCCGCCCGTTGGCGGTCGGACAAGACAGCAGGGTCAAGGTCGACGCGCACTAGATTCCCAGAATGCCCCAGATCGTCGCGCCACAGATCGACCTCGCCCAGCTCGGCCCCAACCACGACAACCAGATCGGCCGATGCAATGACCTCGGCGCTGCTGGGTCGGGGCAGATAGGCACCAAAATCAAGCGCATAGTTCAACCCGGCCATGCCACGCCCCGCATAGGTGGTGAAACAGGCTGCCCCCAGTTGGGTCAGGATCTGCCGCCACAGGTTGGACCGCGTCCCGCCCCCAAGGATGAACAAGGGCCTGCGGGCGATATTCAGCATCGACATAACCGACGCGACGTCCGGCGGCGCGGCTTTGGTGCGCAGCCCCGGTTGGTTGGGAAACGGGGCCGGATCTGCTTCGGCCTCAAGCTGCTTGATCGGCACCTGAATATGCTTGGGACGCGGGCGCGCCAGTTCGAATTCCTCAAAGGCGCGCTCCACCAGCCCGTAGGCGGCTTGGGCCGAATTTGCCTGCACGGACCAATCCGCAACCGTATCGGCGGCCCCGCGCTGGTCCTTCATCTGATGCAACTGGCCCTTTGACGCCTCGGTCTCGTCCAGACATGAGGACAGAACCAGCATCGGAACAGAATCCGAATACCCCTGCCCCATCGGTGTCATGATGTTGCACAGGCCCGGCCCGGTTATCACATAGGCCACCCCCGGCTTGCCTGTTGCACGGGCATATCCGTCAGCCATAAAGCCCGCGCCTTGCTCGTGCCGGGCCAGAACATGGGTGATACCTGCTTCTTCGATCCCCCGATACATTTCCTGGTTGTGCACACCGGGAATGCCAAAAATCACATCCACACCGCGATCCCGAAGCATATGCGAGATTTGCGCGCCGAGGGGTCTTTTCATCAGCTTCTCCAGAATTGAACAGTGAACAGAGCGTAGACGGCCAGCAGCTCAAGCCGCCCAACCAACATCCCGATGGACAGCAGCCACTTGGCCGTATCGCTCAGCCCCGCGAAATTGCCCGCCGGGCCGATCTGATCGCCAAGCCCCGGCCCTACATTGGCTAACGCCGTCGCCGCGCCCGAGACAGAGGTGATAAAGTCCAGACCCGTCAGCGCCAAAGCCCAAGCCAGAACGCCCATCGACAGCACAAAGAACATGAAAAAGCTCATGACCGAGGTCAGAACATCGGTACTGATGGGGCGCCCATCATATAAAGGCATAAAGACCCCGTGCGGAGACCGGATCCGACGAATCTGAGTTTTGATGGATGCAAATAGCAACTGATAGCGGAAGACTTTGATCGAACAGGCTGTCGAACCCGCACACCCCCCGATCAGACCGATCAGAAAGAACACCATCACCGGAAAGCTGCCCCATGTCATGTAGTTGACGCTGGCGTATCCGGTTCCCGAGATAATGGAGGTGATGTTGAACAAGGACTCGCGAAATGCCTGTTCCCAATGATGCGGAAAGACCAAAAGCAGAAAGACCGTCATCACGGCGACCAGCACCAGAATGGTCGCTAGAAACGTGCGGATCTGGCTGTCTTTCCATAATGAGCTTGTATTGCCGTTCGCCAGCTGGACGTAGCGCACAAACGGCAGCGCTGCCAAAATCATGAATACAGATGCTGCATATTCGGTGGGCCCGGAAAACGTTGCAAAGGACGCATCATAGTTCGAGAACCCGCCAGTTGCGATCGTTGTCATCGAATGCACAACGGCGTCAAAAAAGCTCATTCCAAAACCGGCGTAGACCAAAACGCAGACAAAGGTCAGAAACACATAAATCAGTGATATCTGCCCAGCGATTTCCTGCGCGCGAGGCAGGATTTTCCCCATGGTCTCAAACCCTTCCGAGCGGAAAATCTGCATCCCGCCCACCCGGAGCTCGGGCAAAAACACCATAGCCACAACGATAATCCCGATGCCACCCAGCCATTGCAGGACGCCGCGCCACAAAAGCAATCCCTGCGGCAGAGCATCCAACCCCGTGATCACGGTCGAGCCGGTGGTCGTCAGCCCCGACATCGCCTCAAAATAAGCATCGACGAAACGAAGCTCGGTCGCCCCAAACAAAAATGGGATGGCACCAAAGAACGGCAGCGCGACCCAAACCCCTGTTGTCAGCAAAAAGGTCTGACGGATCGTCAGACCTTCGCCCACACCGTTCGAGCAGCTCATCGCCAGAATAACGCCGGTCAGGACCGTAATGATCCCACTTTCAAGGAAAACATGCCATTCGTCGCGCCCTTCAATCAGGTCCGCGATCAAAGGCAGCACCATGGTCGCCCCAAGAATGGCGACCAACAGGCCAATCACATATCCAACCGGGCGTATATCCGTCATGAGGCGCAGCGTTGGCGCGCCTGCACGACTGTGTCAAGCGGATGACCCGATTTACTTATCGGATTTATTGCCAGCAGCCGGCATCGCAGGCGGCTTCGAAGGGGCACGAGGCCGGCGCGCAGCAGGCGCAGACGCCGGTTTCTCTGCAGCCGGTTTTGCGGCCACGGATTTAGGCGCCGCAGCTTTGGGGGCTACTTTGGTCGGAGTCGGCTTGGCTGACGCCGCTTTGGTCGGGGCCGTTTTGGGCGCCGGGGCTTTAACCGGAGTCGATTTGGCCGGCGCTGCTTTGGCTGTTGTTTTGGGCGCGGCCGGCTTGGATGCCGCAGCCGCAGGCTTGGTAGCCGCCGGTTTCGGTGCCGCTTTCGCTGTCGCAGGTTTTGGCGCAACAGATTTCGTCGCAGGTCTGGCGGCGGAAGGAGCCTTAGATGCAGCTGTTTTCGCAACCGCAGGCTTGACCGGTGTCTGAGCGGGTTTCACCGCCTTGGCGGGGGCCGGTTTTGAGACAACACGTTTCGGTGATTCGGTCGCTGTCTTCGCTGCGGGTTTGACCTTTGCAGCCGGTTTCGGCTTAGCAACCGGAGCTGTAGTTGCCTTGGAAGCTGGTGCTGTGGTCTTGGTCGCAGATTTCGGCGCAACAGGTGCGGGCACCGATGAAGACGCATGCAATGCTTGAACGGGAACGAAAGGCAGCTCCATCGCCGAGCACGCCAGAATGTGCATGATTTTCATCTGGTTGCTGACCGCATAGCCCGCCATCCGAATGGCGGCAGCCTGAAATTCCAGCGGCTGGGTAATCGGATTCATACGTAGTTACTCCTCTGAAAACGACGCAGCCTGCATGACGGGAAGAAGCCAGAGACGCCGCGATGTTTCGGGCACCCTTCGGTGTCGCTCTGATTCAGGCGTTGCACGTGTCGGCTTCCTTCAGAAGTGACCTTTGCCGCAATCAAACGGCGCAGTCACGGCTGCATTCGGCCTCAGTCTACTTGAAAGGCCGTGCGCTTGCAGCATTTTTTGCTGCGCTGCGGCAAAAACGTGCCGTAAGTTTGAAGTTGAGACTTTTTGACCTCACCCTACGTGGAAAAGGGTCGCAAACAATTTCGGGTCAATGCTGGCGGATACGAAGGTCGGGCCTTCAGTCAGGACCGAAACCGCATCGTGGCTGTGCAGGCTTTCCTGATGGCTGGCGACCACTCGGAAATCACCGACGTGATGATCGGCCAGCAATTCGGCGCAGAACAAACGCGCGGCGTCCTCGACAAAGATCGGGTTGGCGGCGTTCAGCTCGGCAAAAGCCTGTTCATCCTCGCGCTTGACCATGACTTGCGTTTCCGTGGGCACTGCGCGACGACACAGAGCGATCAGGTCTTCGAACCAAAGACAATCGGCGTCGCAGTCCACCACGACCGAAATCCGCGCGACCGAGCGCTGTGAATGAGGCGTCGCCAACTGCCCTCGCGTCGAGCGCGCATGCTCGCTGAGTTCCAGCGAACAAGGGCAGGTCGAGGAATAGACATAGTCCAGATGCATGATCTTCTGGCGCACGCCGTTCTGTTCAACCAGTTCCAGCGCGATGTCGTAGTATTGATAACCTTCCAAACCCGAGCGCAGGCTTTGCACCTTATCAGGGAAGGAAAACCGCATCTGGATGCGCGCATCAAAGCTGTCCAGATCGGTCATGTAATCATCCAGCGCGGCTTCCATCACCTCAAAGCTGAAGGTGCGCTCGGCGTGTTTGTAGAAGGACCGCATGATGCGGGACATGTTGATGCCCTTCTTTTCCGCCTCAAGGCTGACTGACCCGGTAACCGAGGTCTCAAGGGTCAAATCCTCACCTTCTTTGCGATGGAAGCGGATCGGCAGGCGGAAATTGGAAATGCCCACATGCTGAATTTGCTGCTTTGCCCCCCGGATCAGGCTGGAGGGGCCGTTTTGCAGGTCGGGCAGCGTGGCGCGATATGCAGCATCCACTTCGAACCCTTCGAGATACTCACGTGACAGCGACGGATAGTTCACCGGTACCAGCCCCGGAACCAGACGTGCGATCGCCGGATCAAGCTGGCTGATTTCGGCCTCTGTCGCGCTTTCGGCCCATTTGCGCAGCACTTTCAGCGCGGCTTCGGCCTGATCATGGTTGGGGGCGTCGTCAATGTCACGGGGATGCACGTTCATCGATCAGAGTTCCTCGGGGTTGGTCGCCGGAGTATATACGGGCTCGGCGCGTTTTCCAGTTTATCCGTATACGCCGGAAAACACAGCCCGGATCGAATTTTGGTGCGGAATGAGCGATTTACTACCCCACACACATTTCTTTGACCCGGGAATACCTGATTTGACGCACCGCTATTGTTGAGAAACGTCCAATGCGTGCCCGATATCGGCAAGCAGGTCATCTGCATCCTCAAGCCCGACCGAAAAACGGATCAGACCCGGTGTGATACCCAACTCGTCCTTTTGCGTATCGCTCAGACGCTGATGCGTGGTCGTCGCCGGGTGCGTAGAGATTGATTTGGCATCACCCAGATTGTTCGAGATCACCGGGATCGTCAGCGCGTTCAGGAACTTGAAGGCCGCGTCCTTGCCGCCCTTGATATCCAGCGACAGAACCGTGCCGCCCTTGCCCCCCAGTTGCGTCTGTACCAGCGCATTCTGCGCGTGGGTTTTCAAACCAGGGTACAAAGTGCGTTCCAACGCTGGATGCCCCTCAAGCGCCTCGGCGATGATCTGCGCGGATTCAGCCTGCGCGTTGACGCGCAGCGCCATCGTCTCAAGCCCTTTCAGCATCACCCAGGCGTTAAACGGGCTAAGCGCCCCGCCGGTGTGTTTCAAATAAGGTTCAACGGTGCCGCGGATGAAGTCTTTGGTGCCGATGATGACGCCGCCCAGCGCCCTGCCCTGCCCGTCGATATGTTTGGTCGCGGAATAGACCACCACATCCGCACCCTGCTGAATCGCGCGCGAGAACACGGGCGTCGAGAATACATTGTCCACAATCACCAGCGCGCCAACGGCATGTGCCAGCTTGGCGACGGCCTCGATGTCGATCACCTCAAGCGTCGGGTTCGACATAGATTCGAAAAACACCGCCTTGGTATCGGGACGGATCGCAGCCTGCCACGCGTCCAGATCGGTGCCGTCTACGAAACTCACTTCGACCCCAAAACGGGTCAGGATGTTTTCCAGAATATAAAGGCATGAGCCGAACAGCGCCTTGGCCGACACCACATGATCGCCCGCCTTCAGCATCGAGGTCAGCGCCGCATTCACAGCCGCCATGCCCGATGCGGTGGCAAAGGCGTCCTCGCCCCCTTCCAGAGCGGCAATACGCTGTTCAAACATGGACACGGTCGGGTTGCCATAGCGGGCATAGATGAACTCATCCGGGCCGGTCTCGATAAAACGGGCCTCGGCCTGCTCGGCGGTATCATATACAAAGCCCTGCGTCAGAAAGATCGCCTCGGACACCTCGTTATACTGACTGCGGCGGATGCCACCATGGACGGCTTGTGTGCGTTTGTTCCAGTTCTCGCTCATGTCATTCCTTTCGGCCCGGTTTGGGCGCGCAAATAAAAAACCCCAGACGCGGTCAAGCGAAAGGGGCCCTTCATCCTGACCTTTTAGCGGTGTTGTTTAGCGTGGCCCGCAATCCGGTATCAAATCGCCACGTGGTCTTGATGCCATTACGCCGCAGTTGCAAAGGCGTCAACCCTGACCGGTGCAACGTCACGGTTCTGTAACCTGTCTTTCACCCAATCGTCATAGCGTCATGACAGACGAGCACCACTACATCTTGTGTGAGGCTGAGCAGATGCCAATAGTCAGGATCAACGCCGAAGACGACCAGATTTCCCTCCATCGCAGCCCCCGACCCGTCTATAGCGTGCTGCGGCGTACAAGGGATGTATCGGGCCCTGTCGTCATCATGACCCACGGGTATAAATACAGGCCCGACGACGCCAAAGCCTGCCCACATCGACATATTTTGGCCCTGAATCCGGATGGTACGTACTTTGGTTGTCCAAGCTGGCCACAGCAGCTTGGGTTCGGCGCGGGGTTCTCGGATGAAGGGCTGGGGATCGCATTTGGCTGGAACGCCCAGGGGCCAGTATGGGCGGCGCGTCGTCGCGCCGTCGAGGCCGGCCGCGCATTGGCCGGGCTGATCCGCGATTTGCGTCGGTTGAACCCGGGAAGACCGATACATTTCATCGGCCATTCAATGGGTGTCGAACTGGCGCTTGAGGCTTTGCACCACTCTGGATCCGGGGCGTTGAACCGCATTATCTCGTTGACGGGTGCAGCCTACCAAAGCCGAGCGCTTTGTGCGTTGGACACACCGGCCGGTCGATCTGCGGAATTCGTTAATGTGACCAGCCGGGAAAACGATCTGTTTGACATGGCTTATGAATGGCTGATCCAGCCACCCCGACGTGGAGACCGTAGCATAGGAACAGGGCTACAAGCCCCAAACGCTGTCACGCTACAACTGGATTGTCCGCAAACTTTGGCCCATCTGTCCCGCGTCGTACAGCCAGTCGGCATGCCCCAGCGTCGCATCTGTCATTGGTCAAGCTATACTCGACCGGGCGTTTTGCGGTTGTATAACGCGTTGCTGCGCCACGACGACCGTTTGTGTCTGGGTTGCCTGCAGAATGGCCTGCCCGACCTGCCAGCGCCACGCTGGTCACGGTTGTTTGCGCTTCCCCGGCCACACGCCCTCTTGCCCTTTGCGCAGAAAGCCTCATGACCGATGGCCTTGATTACGCTGCACATTTGAACACGGTCACGCCGTGTTTTTCGCACATCCGGAACACCGGGGACATGCATCCGAAACACGCCGCACACGCCCTCAGCCCTCCCCGGCCCCACGCAAAGTGCGGTCCAGCACCCCGGCGATATCGGCTAGGTCGTCGTCATAGACATCAGTGTAAAGTTGCAATGTCGTGGACACATGGGAATGCAGCATCAACGCTTGGATGTGCTTTGCGTTGACGCCCTTGGACAGGGCAATCGTTGCAAACGCATGACGCAGTCCGTGGATGGGACTGTTGGGTGGCACCTTGGCCAAGTCCCGGGCTTTGCGGGCGGCAGCGCTCATGGTGTTGATTACATAGGGCGTCCCGTCCTCCATACAAAACAACAGGCCGTTTTCCTGCCACGCCGGACCAGCCTTCAACTTGGCTTCGGCCCGCCACTTGAGTTGGGCGCGGAACACGTCGTGTAGGCCGTCCGACATGGGCATCCACGCCTTGGACGAGGCCGTTTTGGGTTCGGTCCGCACCAAGTGTTCGGTCATGGCTCCGGAAATGTGGTAGCGTCTGCGCCCAAAATCCAAATCGTCGAGCATAAGCCCTGCTGCCTCACCCCGGCGCATCCCTGACAGGGCGATTGCGCGCATAGCGAGGCCGTACCGGGTCTTGTCCAGTTCGATCAGGTACCGGGCCACTTCTTCGGGCGTCCAAGTGGGTTGGCGCACCTCGGATGGCGCTCTTGGGAAACGGGCAGCGCCCACCACATCAAACCCAATCTCGCGGTGGCGCAACGCGGTGGTCACGACACCCTTGAGAACGGCGCGAACGGCCTTGAGTGACTTGTGCGAATAAGGCTGGCCCGAAGGCGTCCCCAATCCCCGCCCAAGTTGCTGGTAGATGTACTCCACATCCTGCGGCGACAGGTCGGCCAGAACCCGGTCGCCCAACACCGTTTTGATGGCCTTGGCGACGTTGCCGTACTTCTTGTGGGACGACTCCCGGTGCGCCCCAGACGACAGTTGATATTCGAGCCAGTCGTCCACCGCCTTGGACACCGTGGCCCGACTTGGTGTGACCCCGGCCTCGTCCATCTGCTCCCACTCTCGCTTTTGGGTCTGGGCCTCCTTGAACGTGACAAAGGTCTTGGACTTCCGGACCCGGTTTCCCTGACGGTCCCTAGATTCGTGAAAAACGCGGAACCTTACGGTCCCGCGCCTGATTGTTTTGGTTATGGAAGCCATGACTATCCCCTCGCGGCCTCCCTTTGACGATATGTTGCAGCCTGACCTTTGCAGGAGGTCGAGCAGTATTTGGCCTCTGGACGCTGCGGGAAAAACGGGTGTCCACAGTGGTCACAGCATTCGAGTGGTCGTTGCGTCCTGACGGCTTCCAACAGGTCCAGCACCATCTGCCCAGACGGATAGTCGGCGTGAAGCCTGACGCCCCCGGGCAACGTGCCTTCGGCGCAGTCGAAGTGAACCGACAGGATGTCGTGGTCGATCAGGCGCTTAATTTGGGCACCCATCCAAGCGGCCATATTCGCTTCGTTTTCCATCTGGTCAGGGCTTAGGTCGTCTTCGTATGTGTCGGTCCACTCGTCAGGATGAGGTACCCGAATTACGATCTTGCGGCTGCCGTTGTTCCACTCGTCGCGGGGTTCCCACGCGCTGCAAAGAACTTCCAGTTCTTGGGCCAGAACCTCGAATTTCTCGGGTTCGTCTAGCGGGTCGCCAAACAACTTGTGCAACGCAACCATCGCGACCGTTCGTTCTTCGGGTGATTTTTCCCTCCACCAACCTGAATACCAATCACGCACCACAAAACCTGCGGCCCTGCGGCTGTTCGAGCGCTTTAACTGCCGTTCCAAGAGCCGTTCCAAGTCCTCTGTTGGGGCGCTTCCCAATTCGTATTGTTGTCTCATGTCATCCCTTCTGTTGACGGATAATTCGAATTAACAGTACCACAAAACCCCTGTCAACACATTACCGTATAGTGTATAACTTCAATGTTCACAAAAAAGGTACTACACATACCGTATATCGCCGTGATAGAGTAAGATTCGGACACTCACATGGAGATATCAATGCCACAAAAAGGTAACAAAGACTGGCTTACTGTCAGCGAGGCCGCCGAAATCATGCCTTGGTGCGTCGGGGCAATCCGCAACATGTGCAAACGCGGTGAGATTAAAACCATCCGCGCGGGCCAGAGCATCCGCCTGTCTCGGGCCGATGTCGATCGCATCATGAACGAAAGCGCGTACCCGGTCGAAGCAGCCGAATAAACCCAACCCAGCGAGGGACAACATGACCATGCAACCGGACCAGCACGCTGAACCAGAACTGTGTCGGGGTCACGGCATCAACGACAAACCCGGAACCTCGTTCAACAGCATCACCGTGTCGGGTATCCGTAAACTGGCGGCCAACCCACAAAAGGTACCCAAGGACAAGGCCGACTGGGTGATACCTTCGACCTATCGGGGGGCCGACGCCCGGTCAGCCATGCCCCAACTCGACAAGGGCGAGTTCTACATGCTCGTGGTTGATGTCGACGACGGAAACCCCAGTCTGGGCGAGGTGCGGGACGCGGTGGTGAAGGTTCTAGGCGTCTGCCAGACCATCATCTATTCGACCGCATCGGCCACCAAGGAACTGCGCAAGTGGCGGGTGATGATTCCGCTCCAAGTGTCGATTGGCGGGGGCGAATACGAACTGTTCCAACAGGCTTTGGTCGAGTTGCTGGACGTCGCGGGCATCGACATGGACATATCGGGCACGCGGGTTGCCCAATTGTCGTACCTGCCGAACCGGGGGCCGGATTTCTACGAACACCAATGCACCGACGACCCAGTGTTGTTCGTGGACCCGAAGCACCCGCTGCGCAAACGCGCTGCTGCCATCCGGAAGGCCGCGCAGGTGGCAAACGAGGCCGCGAAAGCCCAACAAAAGGGCGGCGTATCGAACCAGATACAGCGATACAACGACGACCACCCACTGGAAGCCGAGTTCGATCGGTTTGGGTACAAGAAGCAACGCGGCAAACTGTGGAGGTCGCCCAACGAAACGCAGGGTGGCGGGACATCTATCCCGTTCCCGGGCCGGTGGGTTTCGTTCTCGGGCAAAGATGCCGACGCGGGCATCGGGTTTGGCACCAAGACCGGCCACCGGTCGGGCGATGCGTTTGATCTGCTGGTGCACTACGAATACGGGGGCGACCGAGAGGCCGCATTCAAGGCCATCGCCAAGGACTGTCCACCGCTATCCAAGCACCCCGAAAGGGACGCCATCGTTACCGAGGTCGCCAAGGACCACGACCCAAGAGGGTTGTCGTCGCTCGGGGACGCCGTGGCCGAGATTGAGGCCCGGTTCAAGGACGCAAGCATCCGGAAGCACAAAAAGCCCGAAATCGAAGCACTCGTCAAAGCAGTCTGGGAACGCGAATTCGCGCAGGAGGAAGCGAAAGGGTTGCCCGACGCCGTGCTGGAGTGGCCCAAACTCGAACCCAAGGGGGCCGAGGTGGTTTTGCCCGAACTGCTGGACGCGCTCGTGGACAGGTTCAAGGGTTATCTGTCGCTGGATGATCGAATCCTGGACCTGTTGGCCCTGTGGGTCGTGGGTGCAGGAAACGCGAACCTGTTTTCCCAGTACCCGCGCGTCTTGATCAAAAGCCCCGAACCAAACTCGGGCAAGACGACCGTGTTGGAACTCATGGCCTTCACCGTCCCGCAAGCCGTCATACTGGACCGTTCGACCTCCGCTTCGGTGATAGCGATGTTCGATATCGCGAAAGGTTCTGTGGCGTTTTTCCTCGACGAACTGGACACGTGGGTTGCCACGAAAGAAGGCAACGACGATATGACCGGCATCTGGAACTCAGGTTTCGAGCGGGGCAAACAATCCGCAAAGATGGAGCAGATGGGGAACACGTGGCAACCGGTGTTCCGGTCGCTGTATGCGCCGGTCGCCGGGGCATCGCTCCACGACCTGCCCCCGGCAAACGAAAGTCGGGCCTACGTGGTTCGCATGGTGCCAGACCGCACTGGGACCAAGCAAAACATCCGGAAGGAAAAGAACGTGCTGGGGGGCAACCCACTGGACGACCTGCGGCAACAGGTGGTGGATTTCTGGGCTGGGGAACCCGAAATCGAACTGGCCCCGAGTGCTGACGACCTCGAAGGACTTGGAGGTCGGGACGCTGACCGGGCTGTGCCATTGATTTTGCTGGCGCGGTTCGCGGGCGGCGACTGGTACGACCGACTGCGGGCTGGGATGGCCTATATTCAAGACCGAAACGACCCAAAACAGGGGCCAAGCCGAGAATTGTTGGAAGACCTGTGCCGGGTATACGTTGCTGGCGACCCGGGACACCTGCCGAGTTCGGACGCGGTGTCACGTCTGGTGGACATGTCCGACCGTCCGTGGGGCGACCGGAACGCTGGGATGGGTATCACACAAGCCGAACTAGCGGACCTTCTGCGGCCCTACGACCTGCGCCCCAAGAACGTCTGGGTGAACGACAAATCGCCTAAAGGTTATAAGCAGGACGAACTCGAACACGTATTCGAGGTATACCTTGGCCCCAACTGGCCTAGCGCCTATCTGGACGTACCCGCGAAAGACCCGTACCCCGATAAACCGGAGTTTCAACCGCTAGGGAAGCGACCCTAGCGACCCTTCGAGGGGGTTTCTGGCGGGGATACGCTAGGGACACAGAACCACGAAAGAACAAACTCCGCTCGTATTCTGAGATATTGTCAACCGGGGGGTTGCTAGCACCCTAGCGCCTTTCCGGGGTATGGAAAGAAAATGTAGAAAGCGGACACCCATGAACAACCAGACAGATGCGCATAGTTCGCTTTATCCCCCGAAACCCCGCTAGGGCGCTAGGTATATATATTTTAATAATTTTTAGAATAAACTCCGTTCGGGTTCTGGGCGTATTCGAAGCCCTAGCACCCCCCATCGCTAGGGGCCGCTAGCCGCGCTTGGTGCGGATCAAATCTATGCACGATTGGGTCGCTCGTGTTTTCATGGAAGCGAATGGTGGAGGCCTGTTGTGTAAAGGGGGAAGGTCGAAAAGTTGGCAACAATACACGCTCACCACACCCCGCTAGCGTCTCCCTATCAAGCTACGAAGCGAGGATATTCGAATGCCAAAAGGAAGCGGTCTGACACCCCGGAAGAGTGTCGCGACATCGTCAGAACTTTGGAAGCATCTGGGTGACGACCCCATCGAATGGCCTGCAGATGTGGAGCCGTGGCAGCAAGACCAAGCGAAGGCCGAGCGCGTATTCCAAGAGGTGTTGTTGGGTCGTCCAAGATCTCGGTGGACGGGAACGGATGTCCATCTAGCCGCGATCTACGCTCGTACGCTTGTCGAACATGAGTACACGCATCTAATGGTGCAAAAGGAAGGTCACCTAACCCAAAACAGCAAAGGCGATTGGGTTCGGTCTCCATGGCTGAGCCTTCACATCAACCTGCAATCGCTTCAGATCGCCCAAGCCAAACAATTGGGCATCGTGGCGCGACCCGGAAACAACAAAACAGCGGACGATGAACGAGCATCAGCTGAGGCGGCAACCAAAAAGATAAACGAGAATGCTGGGAAACACGACCTGCTCGCTTGATTTGCGGTCCAGATCAGGGTTGAGGCATTTTAATTGAACCAAACCTCAAAGACCGCGATTTTCAACAGCGGACGCTCGACAAAACCCGGCCAACAACCGAGTTGCGAACTTTGCTGCCATTAGCGATCAACCGTTTACTGTCTGTTCTCAGCCCGACGCAGACATCGTTTCATAGTTGTGTCCCTGCAAAGTCGGGATTGTCTGCTTGGGCAAGATACTTAATTGTTCAAGGAAGTCTGCGAAAAGGTTTATCGGAATGTTTTGGAGAAATCGTAACAAACGAAGAATAGCAAAGGCGTCGATGGGTTTGAAACTCCAATGTAACGAAAACCTTTCTATCTTGGCCGAATTTTTTGAGGATCCTTGGGTCGCAGGTTACATCGCTGGATTTACGGCGGTCTTCATAGTTGGGGAAGATGACGCCTACGACCTCCGAGACGAAAGCTTTCGAATTTTTATTACCAAAGTTGGGGAACCGTACTCAGATATTCTTTCAGAGGTATTTGATAAAGAAACCGCAAAGCAGATTATTGACGGAGATATGCACCTCAGTCCGAACTGGGAGGATGGATTTACCAAGGGCTGGGGAAACGCAGGCACATTGGTAAAATACGGAGGCATGAGCCCCACTTTGAGAGACTATATAGTGGACAAACCTGCCGAAGTTAGAACGCCCAGAGATGCTCTTGCTTCCGCTGAAACGGGTGAACAAAGCGGCACACAAGATAAGAGACTCTTTCAAACACTCCGCAACGTGTTTGGGTCAACCGGATCGCAAAACAACAATGAACCGGAGAACATCAACTTGTTTAACCGGGAGCATTGGTCGCTTGACCTTATGGCGGCGGGCAGCGCGGAACAGCACATACGACTGCACAACTCACGATGGGGTCAGAGTCTCGCTCTTGTGTTCTCCAACGACATGCTCGTGTTTTTGCAGTTTTATGACGTGAAGGCCTTTTTCGGGTATGAGATCCACGAACTCGTCCTTACTGTTGATGACGTTCAGAGGTATTGGAGTTTCGACGCATCTGGTCAGGGCACCAGTTTGATTTTCGAATTAGGCAAACTCAATCAACTGGATGAAGAGTTTTACGACCTGATGAATGCTATGGATAAGGGTACGTGGCTGAAAGCAGCAACGGAAATAAATGGCGAAAATAGTTTCCAGTTGGCGGGCTTCAAAGACGTACATCAGGCGCTTCTTGACCGCTCTGGGAATGCTTGACGTATAGGAAGCTAACAAGATCCCCCGATGTCACGGCGCTTTGTCGCGCGTACTAAGTGGAATATACTGCAACTATGTTGCGAAAGCCTGCTTGGTCTGCACCTCGGGCATTGATGCACAGTGCAGAGATTTTGACTTAGGGCTCGAAGCAGCCATTCGCTGCGCGTTGGATTAATGGCCAAGGAGCGGACGAAGCCGCCGTTAACACAGTCATCAGCATGTGATGCCTAACAAGCGATATCCAAGCCACCCCCCAAACCTTCAGCGCGTCGTCCAGCAGTGTAAGTTCGCGTTCGTCTAGTTCGGTTCTACTGGCGGTCTGAATGAAGAGGCGCAGGACTTCTTTGCCATTTCACTCTCGCAAAATTAAAAAAGAATAATGAAGTACTTACTCCAAACCCCCACTGCCAGGGCAATCCTCATAGCACTCTTTGTAATTGTTGTTGTGAGGGTGTGCAGCTATGACAGCTATCAAGGGGCTGGATATCAAAGGCCTGATCATGATTATTGGGACGGCGGGGACAGGCCCTAAACCGAGTTCACTCCTGTACTGTGGCATCCACTGCAAACAGTCGCGCAGGTTGTCCGTAACTCGGACATAACAGACACTAGTACCGAGTTACCGTGAATAATATTCCGCCCAAAGAAGCGAAGCAGTTGGCGAGATATTCATCCTCGACATTCAGAATTTCGAGTATGATTTCGATGTCGGCTTAGTTCGCAACAAAATCTCCTCCCTAAGAAGATTGCGGCCCGTTTTAGTGCTGGAAGGCGATACGCGGAGTTGTCTGGGTTCTCGCACTGAGGCTACCTCACGTGTCGGGGTCATATGCAATCTACGGTCACATAGAGTGTGAATGTCCACTTGCTTCGTTGCTATGCGCCAGAGCTGCTTCTGCTTGACCGACAACACGATCACGCACCTTGTTCAAACCGCGAGTGTTTAACCATTTCAACCACTTTCGCAGTGGAACAAGCTGTTTGCAGCCAAAACTGTCTATCCAGACAAACCTGCCCAGGCCATCTACTTGCGTTTGGAATACGATGTTCTTTAGGTTTTTGTTGCTGATCACGACGTGGTTTTCCATCAACGCATCAAAAAAATCGTTAAGCAATTTCAAGTGCAGGGTATTCAGGCGACCTGCTCGGATCATGTCCCAGAGGGTCGGTGACAAATTACCATCAGGATCTGAAATGCGCTCGTACACTAGTCCTAGACCTAAATCAGTTGGCATCGTTCCATGCACTTCACAAATTGGCAGTAGCGCACCGGGTTCTTGTTTGCGAGCTTTTAGTTCCAAATACTCGCGAAACTCGCGCAGAAAACCATTGTACATGGTCGCACGGCGAAGGCGGCGTTCGATCCAACTGACGTCCGGAAGTTGTCCATGTGCGTCGTACGTGCCCGGCTGCGGTAACTTCACCAGAAGAGACGGTTCGTTCGGGTGTTCATAGATATGCTGACGCTTGCCCTTGGCAATCACAGGCTTATTGCTCAGCGTCAGCATGCTGCACCTCATAGCTTAGTGGTTTGCAAGTGCGTATGACAGTTTTGTAACAGAAGTAAAGAGCCGTCCTCGAAGTAAAAAACTGCGCTTTTGTTTCCAGCGGAGAGATGGCTGCTAGCCAATGAAGTGGCGGACTTGCCCGTTCTTGACGTCCACTTTGGGCTCGATGCGGTCATCTGACAAAATCGCTCAAGTGACTGCTTAACGACCCAAAACATGCCTGTTGTGGCTTCACCCAGCATGCTCTCATTGGGCTTGGGCTAAATCTTGGGCGTCGACCATTGCAGCTCCAAAACTGTCAATATTATCAAATATATATCAGCTGTTTTTTGTTGGGTTTAACGACCCGACGAGGTACCCGATGAGGCTGACTGCCAAAACTGCTGAGCGCCACCTGTTGTCCTTACACAAGGACGGTGGAAGCCTGCGCCATCGCCTTTCCAAAGCCAGCCGTGCCGAGGAGGAAGGCACCCAAGGTGCATCTGATACTCGCGCCCGTCTCTCGTCCCAAATCCGCCAAAAACATGCTTTCGCCGCTGCTGCGCGTTCGGCCATCGAACGCCGGGGCTTTGACGCCCGCCAAGCAGCCAGCGTTTTGCGTATACGCACCAAGTCCACCGCGTCGGTCTTGGGCGTTTCCCCCGACAGTCTGACAGCCTTCGCCTTAATCGCCGTTCGTTTTGTTGACGACCACGACCGGCTCGATTTGTTGGCTGTCAAAATGGATGCCGTGGCCCGCGACTGCCACGACGCATGCGTTCGGTTCGACCGGCTGTCGGGGGACATCAATTCATCCATCCAGTGCAGCCTGTCGCTAGCCGAACTGGTGGACGCACTACCCGAGGCCGGGTTCAACCCCCGTCTTGGGGAAACTGAGCGACTTCGCCGCGCCTACACCGGTTGGGCGCGACAAGCCAAAAAGGACGCCAAGTATGCAAAACCCCTTTCGTGACCCAACCCCCTCGCCCCGGCCCACCACCAAGGGCGCAAACAACAAAAAAATTGCCGAGGTGATGGCAAAACTGGTCACAACCCACCTTCGCCCGGTTCACGACCGTTTGGACGCGCTCGAAGCCAAGGTTGCCGACATTGGCGACCAGACCGCCGACCACATTGAGGCCAGCGCCTCTGCCTTTTTGGAGGATTAATTTATGAAAGACCTGAGCACCGACCCCCGCGTCAAGGCGCTGCCGGAAACCATCCGACCGAAGTTCATCAAAAAGGCCGAGGAAGCACAGGCGGCCATTCTTTGGGACACTATCGTGGAGGAGTACGCCGAAGCGAACGAGGCCCGCACCGTCCTGCCGACCATCAAGGCCGAAATGGTCAGTTTGCGCCGTGCCGTGGACCGTCCGCAGGTTGTGGAAGCCGTTATCAAGGAACCCGCCAAGCCCAAAGCCATCCAGAAGGCACCGCGCCTGTTGGATTGTCTTGTGGCATCGGCCACCGCCGAATTCCTGCGCCGGACCAACGGCACCCCAGTGGGCAAGACCATCGACAGCCTGTTCGATTACAAGACCCAGAAACTGTCGCGCCGGGTTGCCAAGGCCATGCTCCGCAAATCCGCGACGGACCCCGGCACCACCTACGACGCAGGCTGGGCAGCCGATTTGACCAACAACGATGTCCTGGGTTTTTGGCAAGACGTGGGCGAAGTATCCGTGTTGGGTTCTCTTGTGTCGCGGGGCTTTGCTATCCCACTGGAATTTGGCCCCAACAACAGCCTGACTGTTCCGCACCGGGGTGTTAAAGGCACAATGCGAGGTTCTTGGGTCGAAGAAGGCGCAACCATCCCAGTGTTGCAGGGAACGCTAGGTTCGGCCACGTTCTTTAGGCACAAGTTGGCTGGGATTTCCGCATATAGTGACGAGTTGGCGCAGGTGTCCGTGCCGTCAATCCAGTCGACGATTAGAGAGTTCATACTTGAAGATACGTTGATCGCCGCAGACGAGGCGTTCTTGTCGACCGATGGGCCAGTCCCAGCGCTGCGCCCCGGTGGTATCCTGACCGGTGTTACCCCGCTGACGCCCGGGACCGGGTATGACGACGACCTGAAAGGTCTTTTGGGGGCGATGGCGACAGCCCGGGCGCGCACCCCCGTGTTCCTGATTTCACCGCAAACCGAACTGGCTTTGATGCTGGCCCGGGAAAACGGCTTATACATCTTCCACGACGAAATGCTCAATGAAGGCACCATTTATGGTCGTCCCTACATCGTTTCCAACAACGTCCCGGAAACGCGCATCATCATCTTGGACGCTGCGGCCCTAGCCATCGCCTTGGCAGTGCCAGAAATCGACCAGTCAAATGCCACAACGCTCGTAATGACGGATGCAGCCGGGGCCGCCCCCAAGATGCAGGGTGACGGGGCCGACCACGGGTCGGATGCCGCCGGGGGCATCCATATCAGTGACGCCGCCGGTGACGGAGCCAAGGTCCAGTCGATGTACCAGACCAACGCAACCGCTATCCGTGTTGTCTATTCGGGTATGTCGTGGGGGATGATGGCCGCCGGATATGTCGCCTATGTCGATCGGTCGTGGGGGTAAGTAGTGTTCGAGCAAAGCCCACATAAGCACCTGACCTACGCCATCGACCACGACGGGCAACATCGGCTGTGTTGCGCCATTCGCAGCACCCAGACCGGTCAAATCGTGGCTACGGCAGTCGAACAGGATGTAACTTATCACGTCCCCGCCCCCAAAGACCTCAAGGCGGCAGTGTCCGTTGCGATGCAGCCCTACAACGACCGTCTGCAGTATGAGGAGACGAAGCAATGACCCAGAAAGTCACACGCGGAGAATACACCGGCCTGTCCGACGACGCCCACGCAGGCGTTCTGGTGCACGACTATTCCAAGCAAAAGACCCCGAAATCCACCGCCAAACCGAAGCAAAACAAGGTTTTCGGCGGGTCAATTCAGGAGGCGCAACGTGGTACCGCTAAGACGTAAAAACGGCGTCCCGGTTGGGCGCGAAATCGACGAAACCGCCTTCGACCTGCAGGTTCCGGTTCAAGGCACCGTGCATCCCGGTCTGGTCCAGTTGGGCCGCAGCGAAGGTCTGAACCCGGCCCGGTTCTGGCCCTACTACATCGACCCGACCGAGACGACGCCATGAACGTTGATTGGGACACCATACATCTGGCGATTCAAGGCTGCTGTTCGCAAGCCGTTTTGGACGCCACCATCGCCCAGAGGGACGCCAAACCTTTGGACGACACCGAAATTCAGGCCCGGGTTGCCGAAACCTTGGCCTTGATACGGGCAGAAGTGTCCGATCCCGGCCCACCATAGGGCCAACTTAACCAGTGAGGAAATGACCATGGCCGTGAGAAACCGTCGAGACACCAGCCAAAACCCAGGACCGACAATCCGGGTGGGTGTTGAGTATCGCAAGAACCAAGACCCGGCTTTGATCGTGTCGGACCCGAGGACGGGACGGTCCCACAGGATCGCGTTGAAGTTGGATGGACCGGAGGTTCGGGGCTTGTGTCTCAACAACCCGGTCACGTTTAGAAACCTAGAAATCCCAATTTAAGCCAAGGACACCCCGGCGATAGTGAACAAGATCAGAGGTGGCGCAAGTTTTGACTTGGTTGGGTTCAAGGAACTCGAAAAGGGTTTGGAACAAATGCCCGCCAAGGTCGCTGTTCGCGTTGCTCGTCGGGGATGTCGGACCTAGGTCCAACATCCTTTTTGCCCACCAGCCGCTTGGATGGCGTCGTACTGACCTTTCATTTGGGCCAGTTGTGCGCTTTCGTCCTTGTCATTCGCAAGTAGGAATAGCGCGGGCCAAAACAACACCAAGCCAACGCCCATTGCCACGGCGTCATTGGTTGCTTTCTTGTTCTGTTCACCGGTCAGATGGTTCACCTGAGCGACAATTCGTGCTTGTTCCTGCCGAAGTTGTTTGCAGTTCTGGTCCGTATACAGCGTCATAGGAACGTAACTTGCCGTTACATTTTCTGCTTTTTGTGCACAGGCTGACAACGCCAAAGAACCCGCCAACGCGGGGACGATAATTTTTTTCATGTCCGTAACTCCTTATGCCCGCGATACATTCAAGTCGAGCGATGTCTACTTGTGATTTTTTGCCAAGATTTTTTTAATGCGCTGTTTTAATGCAAGTTTTTCGATTCCGGGACAATCAATTCGCGTTGTCGGATCACGGGGAGCCACTTCGGGGCGCTCTCGGGTGGGTACATACCGGCGAAATATCTCTCGCCCGTCCCGACCCCCTCCCGTTGGCTTCTTTGGGTGTCAGACGGTGTCGTCCCAGTGGTTGGGGAGTTCCGGTTCACGGGGCAACACATCCGGCGCGGTCACTCCGTGCTTGGTCAACCACTCGCGGATGGTGGCCCACTCGTCCTGTAGGCTGGGCTTCGAGCGCCATTCCTGCAGTTGTTCGAGTTTGCATTTGAGGTCAAAGGGGATAGTTCGGGGCCACTCGGTCATGGCCCATGTTCTACTTTTGTTCTAACTCAGGTCAAGTCACATTTTCGCGGATTACCCGAGTGCAAAATCCAGGATCACACACCCTATCGCGAAAACGCATAGAAACAACGGACCCCAAGGGAAGGCCGCCTTGGGAGTCACTTCGATGTTGATTGTGATG
The DNA here is from genome assembly GCF_057221005.1 of Ruegeria sp. HKCCD7628. NCBI lineage: Bacteria > Pseudomonadati > Pseudomonadota > Alphaproteobacteria > Rhodobacterales > Roseobacteraceae > Ruegeria > Ruegeria sp. HKCCD7628. The sequence continues at coordinate 153,995 of NZ_JBWVBA010000003.1, read as the reverse complement.
TTGGGTTCTTGGGCATCGGTTTCGGGCGTGTCCTTGGACTCGGGGAACTGGATGACGTTGTCGGGCATCACGCGGCTTCCCAGTCGTCATGGTTGTTGCTTTTGCGCAGGTTTTCAGTGGCCGAGATCACCTGCAGATTCCACGGCACGTGCAAGCCACTGATGATTTCACCCTGCAAAGGTGTGATGTGGTCTACGTGGTATTTTTTGCCCGTTTCATATTCAAGATTTGCGGCCATCGCATAGGCGAGACTGATCTGCGCCAGTTCCTGCTCAGTCAACCAAGAAGGGGTGCGTTGTCTTTGCGCAAGCTGACGCTTACGAACAAGCGCAAGATGCTGCGGTTTACGTTTTGCGTAAGCCTTCTGAGTTAATTCACGCCCTTTGGTAGACCTTCTATATTTCAATTCAGACGCTTTCCCCGCTTCCGATTTTTTGTATCTAGTCTGGGACGCGCGAACTTTTTCCCGGTTCTCATCACGATACTTTGCACCACGCTCAATATTTTTTTCGTGGTTTTCCCAATATCGATCCCGAGCACGTTCATTCAACATGTCACGGTTCTTGTCCCGATAAACAGAATGTTCAGCGTTCAAACGGTCCCCGTGGATTTCGCGGTATGCTTTCTTCTGCGCAGCACGGCAAACTTTGCACTTTGCTGTTGTTCCCAAATACCCAAGTTTTGCTTTGTGATACTCAGATAGAGGCTTTGTTTCGCCGCATTTGGTGCACGTCTTCACGTTGCTCATCTCCTAACCTCCTAGTGCGCACCTAGTTACGCGGCGTTAGTTCCGCTTGTGATTTCCTGCCAACTTTCACCTCCCGCACTTCCACCTGTCCTAGGAACGAATCCAAGGTCACAGTTTCCCCAGCCATCAGCCGGTCTTGGGCCTCGTCTGGCATGGGCAGCATTTGTTCGAGTTCCACCAGCCCTTCGGCTGTCTCGGTGAACCCATTCGGGTGTGCAATAAGGTATGCGGTCATGTCGGTCGTCTCGCGGGTTATCCATACCCCACGAATAAAATTATGCTGATGCTTCTCGTCAATTATATCGTTTTCAAACAGTTGTTTAGCGTCGTCATATAACGATATGACAACGACAGATTGACCCCAATATCTCGGACGTGATTTCTAGGAGAATGGGCTTTGGTCGGCCCTTCACTCGCTGGTAAGTCGAACGCCCGGGGTGGTTCCCGGGCGTTTGCACGTCAATCTTCCTGCTGAAATTGCGTCCCTGTGAGGGCTTCAAAAAAACACCCCGCACAGAGGCGGGGTGTAGTCACTCACGTAGGGTCCCCAATGGGGTTAGGGACATAAGACAATACGTCTGTTGTGTTGGAAAGGATCACATCAACATAAATCCTGCGATTAGTTGGTCTTCGGAAAGCTATTTTGGCACCAAATAACAAACGGTTGACCTATTTTCGCATGACCATTCCCTCCAACTCACTATTTCTGGCCTTGATGCTGCTGATTTGTTGGTGGGTTGAGTTTGTTCACGAGGGGGTACGCAGCAGCATCAGGGGGCGCACACTGCCGACTTCCCCCGAAACTCGGTGGTGTGTCGCCCCCATCCCGCGTGTCGATCTTCCTACTGAAATCGGTGGCTGTTATTTTGCGGTGCGGTCGCGACGAGTGGTTCCCAACGCCAAGCGCGCGCTAGCGTGAGGTCCGGGGGTTCGGTCGTCGTACGACGCCGTCCTCAGCCCCCGGGCCTCAGAACCCATCTCGCCCCTCCCCGCGCCCACCCACGACATCGTGAAAGCCCGTCCCCGTTTGCTCTTGAGGCATCCGTCATAAATCCTCATGATCCCCTCAAGCTGAGGAGACATTATGATCGATCTGTATTTCTGGCCGACGCCGAATGGCTGGAAGGCGTCCATAGCGCTGGAAGAAATGGACCTGCCCTACACCACCCACCTGATCAATATCGGCAAAGGTGACCAGTTCGACCCAGAATTCCTGAAAATCGCACCCAACAACCGGATGCCGGCCATCGTTGACCCCGACGGCCCGGATGGAAGGCCGATCTCGGTTTTCGAAAGCGGTGCCATCCTGATGTATCTGGCACGCAAGACAGGGCGGTTCTACGGCAAGACCGAGCGTGACCGAATCGCTGTTGAGGAATGGCTGATGTGGCAAATGGGCGGGGTCGGACCCATGGCCGGTCAGGCGCACCACTTTTTGAAATACGCCCCGCAACTGGACCCGCCACAAGACCTGCCCTATGCCAAGGATCGCTATCGCACCGAGGTTGGCAGGCTTTACGGCGTGCTCGACCGGCGGCTGGCCGAGAACGAATATGTCGCGGGCGATTTCTACTCCATTGCAGACATGTCGATCTGGGGCTGGGCCAGTCTGTGGGAAGGCCAGCAACAGGTGCTGGAGGACAAGCCACATTTCACCCGCTGGCTGGAAACCGTCAGTGCCCGCCCCGGTGTTCAGGCCGGTCGGGCGCTACATGCAGAATTGCGCGGGGACCATCGAGACAAGCAGTCGCAGAGCAATTTGTTCAAGCGGTAAATTAGGCCAAAAGCCTTGCTAACCTGCGGATGATGCGTGGCTTGTACTGACAGCGGGCGAATTATCCGCCACCGGCGGGACGGCCCGCTGATAAAGATGCCACGTCGTATGCCCCAGAATCGGTAGTGTAAAAATCAGGCCCAAAAACGCCGGAACCAGCGACAGCAGCATCGTGACCGAGATGATCGCAGCCCAGCTCAGCATCACCACTGGGTTCTCGGTGACAACCCGGATTGATGTGAGCATGGCAGAGACGAAATTGGTCTCGCGATCCAGCAGCATAGGCATGGCAACGACAGTTGTCGAGAACAGGACCGCTGACAGAAATGCCCCTATGGCCGTGCCGACAGCAAGAAACGTCCATCCCTGCGGAGTGAAAAATACTGTGTTCAGAAACCCGTCCAAGTCCGAAAAAGAGGCGTCCTGTAGGATAATCGCCAGCCATAGCCGAATCTGGTAAACCCACACCCAGAATATGAACAGGGTAACAAAGGCCATCCAGCCCATCTCACGCTTTCGCTGATTGGCCATGACCGTCAGAATTTCAGACCATCCGAAGCCCTCTCTGTTTTGCAGCCGGCGTGACATTTCGTACAGCCCAGCGGCCGCAAATGGTGCAATCAACGGAAAGCCGACAATGGCCGGAATGATCATCCAGATCTTACCCAGCCAGACCATGACCCAAACCAGAAGAATTCCGAACACCGCATAGAACAGACCGAAAAAGCCGCTCATGACCGGGTGCGCCAGAAAGTCAGAGAAGCCAGCTTTTAACGAGGCGGTTATATCGTCGACAGTGATTTTATTGACGTCGGCCCTGTCCTGCTGCTGGGGCGTCAGGTCCTCTGGCGGTGTGGAGTCTGCGGTTTTGGATGGCATGACACGTTCCTCCCAAAGCGTGACGTGGTGGTCTGTCGGCGCGCCCAACATCTAATGATGAAATTGTGCATCAGCGCTGGCGTTTGGACAAGGCAGGAGTGGATGGCAGCGCCTAGGCTCCCTCCCCCCGCACCAACACGTCCAACATCCCCGAGATATCCTCGATCTCTTCCGCGATCACATGGGTCACGGAATGCGCCCGTTGCATCCGCCCTGTAACCCGCAACAACCGCCCCGAGATCACCGCGCGACGGAACGCCTCGTACATCGCGCGCCAGACCACCACGTTCACGATGCCGGTCTCGTCCTCAAGCGTCAGAAAGATCACGCCCTTGGCGGTTCCCGGCCTCTGCCGCAAGATCACCAGCCCGGCCACGGTCACACGGGCGTTATCGGGTGGATCGTCCAGCCGATTGGCTGGCAGGCAAGCGGGTGGGCGCGGCCAGTTCCGGTTTGATCCTACAGGGCGAGCAGGGGCAACAAGCATGAGAACAAAAATAGAACAAATACACAGAAAGTCCAGTCACGGCATACTGAGTCGCAAATGAGGCTGGAAAGACCTAAATCCCTTCACTAAGGAAGGTTTTGAACATCGAAAAAGGAAGACGCACGCAATGGCAAAGATCACCTATGTCGAGCATGGCGGTACCGAACACACAGTCGAGGTCGCCAACGGACTGACTGTCATGGAAGGGGCCCGCGACAACAACATCCCCGGCATCGAAGCCGATTGCGGCGGCGCCTGCGCCTGCTCGACCTGTCATGTTTATATCCACCCTGATTGGGTCGAGAAAGTGCCTGCCAAAGACGACATGGAAGAGGACATGCTGGACTTTGCGTTTGAGCCCGACCCAGAGCGGTCCCGCCTGACCTGCCAGATCAAAGTCACCGACGCATTGGACGGTCTGGTCGTCCAGATGCCTGAGAAGCAGATCTGATGATCTCCAAAGCGCCGCGCCGGCCCTCTCGCCTCTGGCAAGGCAGGTCTCGCGGCGCGCTGCTGACGGCGTGCTTGTGGCTGGCAGGGACAATGCCTCTTACAGCAGCAGACACGGTTAAAAGGGCCCATTTCACCGATCCAACCACTCGCTATGCCCATGGTGTCCTGGGCGATTTCGTCGAATATGGCGGATTGGAGATGCGGATCGAAGACGCCTCATCGCAAGCCCCACTCCGCTTGCAACCAGTATACGAATGGACAACGCACTCCATCAAGCTTCCCCCGGACCGCGTATTCGAAGACCTCGAGCCACGACTTGCCGATGTTGATCTTGACGGTACGAATGAGGTGATCGTTGTCGAATCCAGCGTTCACGAAGGCGCACAACTCGCCATCTATAACGCGCGCGGAGAAAAGATAGCCGCCACCCCGCATATAGGCACCCGTTTCCGCTGGCTCGCGCCAATCGGCGCAGCTGATCTGGACGGCGACGACCATGTCGAAATCGCCTATATCGACCGCCCTCATCTGTCCAAAACCCTGCGCATCTGGCGATTCAAGGATGGTGCTCTTACTGAAATTGCCGCGCTTCCCGGCCTGACAAACCACAAAATCGGAGAAGACTTCATCTCAGGTGGCATCCGCAGCTGCGGTACCCGCTCGGCACTCGTTGTGGCCAGTGCGGACTGGTCTCGCGTCAAAGGCGTCTATTTCCAAGATGGTTGGAAAACCACCGACCTTGGCCCGCTCAGAGGACGCAGCGACCTGACCGACGCATTAAACTGCTGATCCGCCCTTCATCTGGCCAAAAATACCTTGAGGGTGAGGCCGAAAGGCCGAGGGGGCAAAGTCCCCTTCCGGAAAAAATCAAGTCGGGCGCAGCCCGGCAATCAGATTACAAAGCCCGCCAACCGATATCGCGTCGGAAGAACCCTCCGGGCCAGTCAATCCCGTCAACCATCGCATAAGCCCGGTCGCGCGCGTCCTTCAGTGTCTCGCCCCGAGCAGTGACGTTCAGAACCCGACCACCCGACGCAAGTACTTGCCCGTCTGCCGCCTTGGTCCCGGCATGAAAAACCATGTTCTTGCTGTCCTCGGGCAACGCGTCCAGACCGCCAATCACACTGCCCTTCTCGTAAGAACCGGGATAGCCATTGGCCGCCATCACAACGGTCAGCGCGTGATCGTCGGCCCAGTTCACCTGCGCCTCGCCTAAACGGCCCTCGGCTGCGGCATGCATCAGATCCATCGCCTGCGCGCCCAGGCGCATCATTAGCACCTGACATTCAGGATCGCCGAAGCGCACATTGTATTCCACCAGTCGCGGCTGCCCGTCCTTGATCATCAACCCCGCATAGAGAACCCCCTGAAACGGCATCCCGCGCTTTTTCATCTCGGCCACAGTGGGTTTGATGATCTGCTCCATTGCGCGGACTTCGACCTCGGCGCTCAGGACCGGGGCCGGAGAATACGCCCCCATCCCGCCCGTGTTTAGCCCGGTATCGCCCTCACCCACGCGCTTATGATCCTGCGCGGTACCAACGGACAGGATATCCTCTCCATCGCACAACACGAACAGCGAGGCTTCCTCGCCCTCCATAAATTCCTCGATCACCACCTCGGCCCCGGCCCTGCCAAAAGCACCACCGAACATGTCGTCGATGGCCTCCAGCGCGGTGGCCTCGTCCATCGCCACGATCACGCCCTTGCCGGCGGCCAGACCATCGGCCTTGACCACAATCGGCGCGCCCTGTTCGCGGATATAGGCCTTGGCAGGCTCGGCCTCGGTAAAGCGCCCATAGGCGGCCGTCGGCGCACCCGAGGCGTCGCAGATTTCCTTGGTAAAGCTCTTGGATGCCTCCAACTGCGCCGCATCAGCCGAGGGGCCAAAGACCAACACACCTGCTTCGCGCAAACGGTCCGCGACACCAGCGGCCAGCGGGGCCTCAGGGCCGACAATCACGAAATCAATCGCGTTTTCCTCGGCAAAGCTGACCACCGCGCCGCCATTTTCAATATCCAGCGCTGCGCACTCGGCGATCTGCGCGATCCCTGCATTACCCGGAGCCACAATCAGACGGTCACATTTTGGGTTTTGCATCACCGCCCAAGCCAGGCTGTGTTCGCGCCCACCGCTTCCAAGAATGAGGATATTCATGACTGCTCTCCGATCTGCTTGGCCTCGCCTTCCGCGCGTTCTAAGCTGGGTGGGCATTTGACACAAGGCGCTGAAATGTCCGACCTGCTTGACGACCCCATTCCCGGCCAAAACACCCCGGAATATACAGTTTCTGACATCTCGGGTGAGGTGAAACGCACGCTTGAAGGCACGTTCGGCCGAATCCGTGTACGCGGCGAGGTCGGTCGCGTGTTCAAGGCGCGCTCGGGTCATCTGTATTACGACATCAAGGACGACAAGAACGTGCTCGCCTGCACCACATGGAAGGGGCAGATCTCGGGCCTGTCCGTGGTGCCCGAAGAAGGGCTTGAGGTCGTCGTCACCGGCCGCCTGACCGCATTCGGCGCGCAATCGAAATACAACCTCAACGTCGATGAGGTCGCCGTCGCCGGGCAAGGCGCGCTGATGGCGCTGCTGGAAAAGCGCAAGAAACAGCTTGAGGCCGAAGGGCTGTTCGCGCCTGAACGCAAGAAACCCCTGCCCTATCTACCGCAGATCATCGGCGTAGTGACATCACCATCTGGCGCGGTGATCCGCGATATCCTACACCGCCTGCGCGACCGGTTCCCGCGCAAGGTGCTGATCTGGCCTGTCGCCGTGCAAGGATCGAACTGCGCGCCCGAGGTTGCCAACGCGATCAACGGTTTCAACCAACTCTCGCCCGGAGGTGCCCTGCCGCGCCCCGACCTTATCATCGTTGCCCGCGGCGGAGGATCGATCGAAGACCTGTGGGGTTTCAACGAAGAAGCGGTCGCGCGGGCGGCTGCGGCCTCGGAGATCCCGCTGATCTCGGCTGTGGGGCATGAAACTGATACAACGCTGATCGACTTCGTCTCGGACCGTCGCGCGCCCACACCCACTGCAGCCGCCGAACTGGCTGTGCCCGTTCGAATGGAGCTACTGGCCTGGACCGGCGAGCAAGGCGCGCGCCTGTCCCGCGCCGCGACCGATGCCGTGCAACGCCGCAGCCAACGCCTGCGCGACTTGTCCCGCGCCCTGCCGCGCCCGGACAGCTTGTTGAACTCTCCACGCCAACGACTTGATTTGATTGCAGATCGCCTGAGCCCGGCGCTGGAGCGCGGCGTGCAAAACCGCCAGTTGCAAGTGGTGCGGCTCTCTGCCCATCTGCGGCCCTCAACCCTGCGCAATCTTGTAAGCAGCCGACAAGAGGCGGTGCGTAACCTGTCCTCGCGCCTGTCACTGCGCCCCATCCAGCGCGAGATCGAGGTGCAGCGCCAAACTCTCTCGAGGTTAAGCGAACGGATGAGCGCGGCCCACACTCTGCGTTTGGACCGGATGCGGCAACATCTAGAGGCCACGGACCGCCTACGCGAAACGCTCGGCTACAAAGCGACGTTGCAACGTGGTTACGCCGTGGTACGAGCCGACGATCAAGTGATAACCACAAAGAAGCAGGCTGCAAAACACGACGCACTAGAGATTGAATTTGCCGATGGTATGCTCACCACGGGACAGCCGCAGGCGCCGCGACCGGCACCAAAAAAATCGCCCAAAAAAGACGCACCGGATCAAGGCTCATTGTTCTAAGTGACACTTAAACTCCGACCTCTGGCCCGAGGCATATCATCTCTTCGTCGATGTCCTCGGCCTCATACAATTCGGTCTGGTCGGGATTTCCTTCAAATTGAGCAATCAACCCAGCGCCAGACCGGGTAAAGCGCCAGCATTGTGGATCAAGCCTGTCTTCATAGAGGAAACAGATCTGATCCTCCTGCTCATACCAGACGCCCTCTTTGCAGTCGCCATCCAAAAAGGACCAAATCACCCGACGGTTCGGCAGGTACCGTTCGACACCGTAAACCTCGCCCTGAAACCCGTAAAACAGGGTTTTACCGCGTGTATAGTCATCGAACTCGGACCCGGACAGGGCCGTCTGGGCACCGACCGCCTGCGCGGAAAGGGCTAAAAGAATCACGATGTGTCTCAGCATGCAGTCATTCTGTCAGAAGCCGGAAGACAAGGCCAATTACCATTGCGTCAGACCACCCTGCCCTGACGTAACCCGTTGAATTGACCGCATGATCATGGCGTTCTGGTTTGATCACCAACCCGGAGACCAACGCGTGACCACTGTTCTGCTGATTTTCGCATCCGCCTGTGCGCTGGCTTACATGCCAATGGCCCCAAAACCTGTCAGCACGGCGAGAACGTTTTTTAAGACCGCTTCAGTTGGCACACTGGCCGTCATTGCGGTTTTCAGCGGTGCGCCATTGCTCTTGTCGACGGCACTTGCCCTTTGCGCAATCGGGGATGCGTTACTGTCACGCGAAACGGACCAGACCTTCATGGCCGGTATCGGAGCGTTTGCCGCCGGGCATCTGGCCTATATTGCGTTGTTTCTCACGCATCCGTCCAGCGACCCGGGCCTGATTTGGGAACGACCGGCCATGTTCTGGTCGTTGATCGTTTTGGGTATTATTGCCGCCACGTTGCTGACCCCGCGCGCAGGTGACCTGAAAGGCCCGGTGCTTGCCTATATTCCGATCATTTTGGGGATGGGGATCGCGGTTTTGACCCTACCGGATAAAGACGCGCTGTGGTTGGCCCTGCCCGCTGCCCTTGCCTTCATCGCCTCAGACCTGATCCTGGCCACCGAGAAATTCCTTTTGCCCCCTAACCACCCATCTCGGAAAGTTACACCCTATCCGATTTGGATATTGTACTGGGGGGCGCAGGTGGGGTTACTGCTGGCGTTTGCCTGACCCTTTGCAACCGCTGCGAATCCGCATTAGGTGAGGGGAACACCTGCGGAGACCAAAAATGGCGTTTTTCTCAAAGCTAAAGAACAAGCTTTTCAAATCCTCGTCCCGCCTTGAACAGGGGCTGGACGCAATCGTCGAGGATGGCGGCGAGGAAACAACAACCCCGGACCCGATCATACCAGAGCCCGAACCGCAGCCTGAACCTGTTCCGGAAGTACCTCAACCAACGCCGGAACCAGTACCCGCACCACAACCAACACCCGCCCCTGTACCCACGCCGCAGCCGGTCGAAACGCCCGACCCGTCGCCTGCCGATCCACAACCCGCGCCACCCCCTCCCGAAGCTACGTCTTCCAAAGGCGTGCTGGGGCGTCTGTTTGGCCGAAGTGAGCCAAAGACCGTTGTCCGCCGTGCGCTGGATGACGACATGCTGGAACAGCTCGAGGAACTGCTGATCGCCTCGGATATGGGCGTCGACACTGCCCTGCGCGTAACCTCGAACATGGCCCAGGGGCGGTACGGTCGCAAACTCTCGACGCAAGAAATCAAACAGCTTCTGGCGCAAGAAGTCGCCCGCGTCATGGAGCCGGTGGCGAAACCCCTTCCTATTTACCCAAAACGCCCGCAGGTGGTGCTGGTCGTGGGCGTTAACGGATCCGGCAAGACCACAACCATCGGCAAGCTCGCAAGCCAGTTCAAAACCGCCGGGAAAAAGGTCGTCATTGCCGCCGGAGACACCTTCCGCGCTGCCGCAGTTGAACAGCTGCAGGTCTGGGGGGATCGCGCCGGAGTGCCGGTCCTGACTGCTCCGGAAGGCTCGGACCCTGCTTCTCTTGCCTTTGACGCACTCACCAAAGCACAGGAGGAAGGCGCGGATCTTCTGATGATCGACACGGCGGGTCGTTTGCAAAACCGCACAGACCTGATGGAAGAACTCGCCAAAATCGTCCGTGTCATCCGCAAGGTCGACGAAACCGCTCCGCATAACACCCTTCTGGTACTGGACGCCACCACCGGGCAAAACGCACTCAGCCAAGTTGAAACCTTCCGCAAGCTGGCGGATGTGTCGGGGCTTGTGATGACGAAACTCGACGGAACGGCCAAGGGCGGGGTTTTGGTCGCGCTGGCCGACAAGTTCGGTCTTCCGATCCACGCAATCGGAGTTGGTGAGCAGATCGACGACCTCGCGCCTTTCGATCCCGAAGAGTTTGCCGCAGCCCTGACTGGGCTGGAAAACTGATCCGCCCCTTCATCTGGCTAAAAATATCCTTCGGGGGTCCGGGGGTGGAAAACCCCCCGGCCTCACCACCCGTGAAAGAGCACTTGTATTGAGCGACTGGCTGATATCACTGGAAGGCACCGAAGCAGGTCACCAGTTGGCACTGGCGCTGGCGCTTATGGCTGCCTTTCTGCACGCAGCCTTCGGAGCGTTACAAAAGGGACGCCACGACCCCTGGATGTCGCGCGGGGCTATCGACGCCTGCTATTGCCTGATGGCTGCCCCCTTTGCGCTTTTTGTCGTGCCCTGGCCTGAACCCTACATGTGGCCCATCTTTGCCGTCGTGTGGGTGATCCATATCTTGTACAAAACGCTTCAGGCGTTGGCCTATACCAAGGGATCGTACACGGTCGTTTATCCTGTGGTACGTGGCACCGGCCCACTGTTCACCGTCATCGGCGCTTATCTTTTGTTCGGTGAAACCTTCACCGGAACCCAATGGTTCGGAGTCGCCGTCCTTCTTGCCGGTATCTTCGGTCTGGCCGCCTACAACTTCAAATTTCTCGAAACAAATCGTGAGACGTTGGGCATTGCCCTTGCATTGGCCATCGCGACGGGGCTGTTCGTGGCGCTGTATACAACCTATGACGCCTATGGCATCCGCGCCACGGCGGATCCTTTCACGTTTCTGGCGTGGTTCTTCATGATCGACGGGGCTGCGATGCCATTCTACGCATTTCTCAGATGGCGGGCCATGATCCATCGTCCGGCTCTTGGACCTTTGATGCTGCGCGGACTCGCCGGAGGTATCATCGCGCCGCTGTCATTTGGCTCGATCATGCTGGCCACCCGACTGGACAAGGTCGGCGAAGCCGCTGTGCTGCGTGAAACCTCAACGGTATTTGCTGCACTGATCGGTTGGTTGATCCTCAAAGAAACCGTCGGCCCCAGACGGATTGCGTTGATGGCATTGATTGCACTTGGCGCCGTAATAGTTGAATTGGGCGGGTAAGCAGCAGGAATCCGTGATGACAGGCAAAAAAGAGATCAACCCTTTCCTGAAACAGGCGCTGGAGCTTGGGCCTCCGTTGGCCTTTTTTTTCATCTACCTGCGTCTGCGCGACGACAGCTTTGAATTCGCGGGAACCGAATACTCGGGGTTCATCGTGGCCACCATTATCTTTGTCCCGCTTATGTTAGGGGCAATGGCTGTTCTTTGGGTACTGACCGGGAAACTCAGCCGAATGCAGATATTCACCGCGTTCATGGTGATCTTCTTCGGTGGCTTGACGGCCTGGTTCAACGACGAGCGGTTTTTCAAAATGAAAACCACGCTGGTCTATGGGTTCTTCTCCGCGATCCTTGGCATAGGCCTGCTGCAGGGCAAATCCTATTTGGCCTATGTGCTGGACGAGATGCTGCCGATGCGGCACGAAGGGTGGATGATACTGACCCGCCGTCTGTGCGGGTGCTTCGCAGTTCTTGCTGTGGCGAATGAACTGGTGTGGCGCACCCTATCGACTGATCTATGGGTGAAAATCGAAACCTTCGCGTTTCCAATCGCGCTGATGGCGTTTTTAATGCTGCAATTCAGCATGTTGCAGACGTATATGGAAGAACCCGACCAAAATGAAAATCAGGACGGCTGAAGGTTCAGAAGGTCACGGACGTCGCTCTGATATAAAATAAGTGCACAAAAACCTTGGCTAAAGGCGTTTGCTGTGAAAAGTTGTGGGACCACTCACAATCCCTCGGGTTAAACCACCAATATGACGCCCTTTCCAAACACCGGCTTTCTGGCCGAGGCATCTGACCGGCTTAGAACCATGCTATCGGCTCAGGCGACCGAGATCTCCTTGACCCAAGGAGATGTACTTTTTGAACAGGGGGACGAGGGCGACGCTCTCTATGCGATCCTCGAAGGAACGCTTGAAGTCTCCTTTCTGGCGATGAGCGGCCGCAAGCTGTCTCTGACCCTTATGAAACCCGGAGAAGTGTTTGGTGAGATCGGCCTGTTCGACAACGGCCCACGCACCGCCACCATTGCCGCCGCCGAGCCGTCTCGCGTTCTTCGAGTCCGACGCAAGGACGTCATGAACCAGATTCGTCAGCACCCCGACCTTGCCGTTGATATGATCAGGCTGGCAGGATTGCGGATGCGTTGGATGGGCTCTCAGTTGAACGAACAGGTCTTTTTGCCGATGCCGATCCGTCTGGCACGTAAATTGCTGCACCTGTCTGACCTGCAAGGCGACGCAACCAATCGCATCACTCTGTCGCAAAGCGAACTGGCTGAATTCGTTGGCGCAACGCGAGAGGCAGTGTCAAAGACGATCTCGACCTGGAAGCGGGACAAAGTGGTCGAGGCATCGCGCGGCGGCCTTAAGATCCACGACTTTGACGCGCTGCGGGAACTTGCAGATTCTGATTTGATCTGACGGGCTGTGACCTGCTTCACATACTCGCCCAGTCGTTAAGACTATCTTAATAACTGTTACCGTAGGAGGTCAGAGAATCATCCCCGATATCTGTCCACTGACCTCTCCCTGTATCAGAGCCACGTGCCTTCCCCGGCGCGTGGCTCTTTCTATTTGCCAGTCTTAAAAAAGCGCGAAAAACAAAAGGCCAGAGCATCTGCTCCGGCCTTCCACTGTTTTTTGCAAGTTGATTACTGTTCCAGACTCAGCGCGACAAAGCGAGGGTCTCCGCCGCGACGTACCAGCAGAAGCAACGATTTGCGCCCTGCTTCGCCTGCTTCCACCATGCGCGTTTCGAAATCTTCGATCGATGTCACTTTTTGCTGCCCGGCCTCAGTGATCAGGTCACCAGCGCGCAAACCTTTTGCATAGGCTTCCGAGGCTTCATCAACTTCGGTCACCACAAGACCTTCGGCCTCTGCATCCAAAGCCAAATCTGACCGCAGCTCTTCCGTCAGTGGTGAGATGGTCAGGCCCAGAATATCGGCGTTTTCTTCAACCGGCGCTTCGGGCGCATCTTCTTCATTGCTCTCAGACCGCTCAGCGTCTTCGCGGCGGCCCAACGTCACCAGAACGGTCTGCGTTCCGCCGTCGCGATGCACCACAACACGAACTGCTTTGCCAACTGTGGTCTCTCCTACCTGACGGACCAGACCACGGGTATCTTCGACCTCGACCCCATCAAAGCTGAGGATCACGTCGCCTGCCAGCAGCCCGGCGTCCTTGGCGGGACCATCCGGCACGTCACTGATCAGCGCCCCGCCCGGTTTGTCCAGACCCATCGCCTCGGCCATATCCTCGGTCACGTCCTGAATGCGCACACCCAGCCAACCACGGCGCGTTTCACCGAACTCGCGCAGCTGGTCCACGACCTTGATCACGACGTTTGACGCCATCGAAAAACCAATCCCGATCGAGCCGCCATTGGGCGAAAGGATCGCGGTGTTCACTCCGATGACCTCGCCCTCCATGTTGAAAAGCGGACCGCCCGAGTTACCCCGGTTGATTGCGGCATCCGTCTGAATGTAGTCATCATACGATCCGCTGAGCGCCCGGTTGCGCGCAGATACGATACCGGCCGAGACCGAGAATCCCTGACCCAACGGGTTACCCATTGCAATCACCCAATCGCCCACGCGGGCCACATCGCTGTCACCGAACTGCACATATTGCAGCGGCCCCGACGCCTCGACCTTAAGAAGCGCGATATCGGTTTTCTCATCGGTGCCAATCACTTTGGCGGGCAGCTCTTTTACAGGCTGGCCATCGCCGGGGAAGAACTCGATTAGGATTTCATCGGCTTCTGCGATGACGTGATTGTTGGTTACGATGAACCCATCTTCAGAAATCACAAATCCCGAGCCCAGCGCATTACTGCGGCGCGGGGCGTTCTGACCATTATTCCCGCGGTCTTGAAATTCGCGGAAAAAATCCTCAAACGGAGACCCTTCGGGTACGATCCCCTGAGGACCGGATTGGCCTTCGATCAGAGTTGACGTTGTGATGTTGACCACCGCCGGGCTGATCTTTTCGGCCAGAGGAGCAAGGCTTTCGCCCCGTGCTTGCGCGGAGACGGTCTGCGCCAGAACCAACAGCATCCCGACAAAGGCCAACCACATCAGCCGCGTGAAACCAACAACCTCGTCCCGCCGGACGGAAATACTGCGCGCTTGTGCCTGCACTTGGGAACTCCTTGTCGTCAACTCTAACTGGATCGCCCTTAGGCGTTCCTCCTTGGCAACCAATGTAGTCGGTTTGGCCAAGCCCGCAACTGAGGATCGCGGAGAAATCACCGGCAAGTGAAAACCCTGTGTTAAAACCCGACCTGATGCGCGCGCCACAGCAGCACCAATCCACTGACCACACAAAGCAGCCCCGCCAGTCGCCGTGCTTGTTCGGGCAACGCACGCAGCGCCTCGAGCATACGCTCAATAAGCGAAGGGGCCAGCGCATAGGCCAGCCCCTCGACAATCAACACCAGCCCGAAGGCCAGAAGGATCATGCCCATTACCGACCGCCTTGGCCGGAAGGCGACTTCAGATAGTTAAAGAACTCAGAGTCTGGACTCAGAACTAACGAGCTGTTGCCCCCCTGCAGCGCCTGTTCATAGGCCGACAGGGAACGGTAGAACTCAAAGAACTCAGGATCCGCACCATAGGCTTCGGCAAAGATCGCGTTGCGTTCGGCGTCGGCTTCACCACGAATGATCTCGGCCTCTCGGTTTGCATCCGAGACCAGTTCAACCACAGTACGATCGGCCTGCGCCCGCACACGCTGCGCCGCCTCGTTACCACGGGCGCGCTCATCGGTGGCCTCACGCTCCCGCTCGGCTTTCATCCGGTCAAAGGTCGCCTGAAGGTTGGCCTGCGGCAGATCTGTTGCTTTCAGACGTACGTCGATAACAGTCACACCCAGCGCGCGTGCTTCAGCAATCGCGCTGTTGCGAATGCGCAGCATCAGTGCGGCCCGGTCCGAACTAAGAATATCGCGGGACGACACCGAACCCAGGACCTCACGGGTCTCGGCACGAAGGATGCTATCCAGACGATTCTCGGCAACCGGGATGCCACCGGTACCAACAGCCTGACGGAACTGGTTCAGGTCCGCGATACGGTACCGAGCAAAGGCATCGACCACCAGACGTCGATCATCCAGAGGCGTGACTTCAAGCGGTTGTACGTCGATCGACAGAATGCGGTCGTCATAGCGCACGACCTCGTCAAAGATCGGCAGTTTAAAGGCAAGGCCCGGCGTTTCCTTGACATCGACAACTCGGCCAAACCGCAGAACCAGAGCACGTTCGCGCTCATCGACGATAAAGATCGAAGACAGTCCAAGGACGCCGATAATTACAAGGATGATGAGGATAATGGGTGATTTACGCATCAGTTGCTCTCCTGCCCAGAATTGCGGCGCAATTCGTTCAACGGCAGGTAAGGTACAACCCCCTGCCCCGAACCAGTCGAGTTCTCATCAAGGATGATCTTGTCGACATCTCCCAAAACCTGCTCCATCCGTTCCAGATACAGGCGCTTGCGCGTCACTTCAGGCGCCTTGCTGTATTCTTCCAGAACCGCACTGAAACGGCTGGCCTCACCCTGTGCGCTGTTGATCTGTTGAGCGCGATACGCCTCGGCCTGTTCCAGAACCTGCGCAGCCTCACCACGGGCTTCCGCCAAAACTTGGTTGGCATAGGCGTCAGCAACGTTCTGCAATCGATCCCGCTCTTGCGCGGCAGCCTGAACGTCACGGAAGGCGGCGATCACGTCTTGCGGCGGGTCGGCTTTGTCAAAGTTCACACGGATGATGTTTACGCCCGAATCGTAGCTGTCCATCGTGGACTGGATCAACTCTTGCAGGCGTTCACCGATGATACCACGATCCCGGTTCAGGATCGGCGCCAGCTCGCTTTGAGCAATAATCTCACGCATCGCCGATTCCGACACAGCCTGGATGGTTTGGCGCGGATCACGCAGGTTGAACAGGTATTTTGCCGGATCGTTGATGTTCCAGACAACCTGATAGTCGATGTCTACCACGTTTTCGTCGCCGGTCAGCATAAGACCATCATCGCTACCGCGTGCACCGCCCATGTCCTCGGTCTGTTCGCGCGTAACCGGGATGACTTCGGCAGTTACAAAGGGCCACGGGGCAAAGTTAAGACCAGGATTCCCGACAGAGGAGAACTCGCCCAGGAAAAGTTCTACCGACTGCTCTTCTGGTTTCACTGTGTAAAAACTTGCAGCCGCCCATAGTCCGGCCGCGACCAGCGCGCCAATTGCTATGGTCCCTTTGGTAAAGATGGGACCGCCGCCCCCGCTGCCCTGACCATTGCCGCCACGGCCCGAGCCACCACGACCGCCCATCAGAACGCGCAGTTGCTCTTGCCCTTTTTTCATCAGCTCGTCGATCTCGGGGATCTGCGGGCCATCGCCTTCGGGCGGGCGTTGCCCGTTCCCGTTGTTACCCCGATTTCCTCCGCCGCCAGAAGAGCCTCCGCCCCCCCAGGGGCCACCGCTGTTGCCCGCCATGTGTATCTATTCCCTTGTGTTGGACCGTGTGATCACGGGTTCCCTTGTAACTTGTGTGCGCGCGGTTGCAAATCAAGCAGTGCGCACAGGTTGCCGCATTGTCACCAGCTCTTCGGCCATGACTGGGTGAACCGCAACCGTCCGATCAAAATCTTCCTTGGTCGCGCCCATTTTTACGGCGATTCCGGCCAGCTGGATCATTTCACCTGCGCCGGGGGCGACAATGTGACAGCCCAGAACCTTGCGTGTCGCCTGAGACACGATCAGCTTCATCAGAACCCTCTGAGTACCACCTGCAAACGCCTTTTGCATTGGCTTGAACGAAGTAGCATACACCTCGATCGGCTCCTGCGCGGCGGCATCTTCCTCGCTCAGGCCCACAGTGCCCATTTCGGGCTGGGTGAAAATGGCGGTGGGGATGAGGTCATGATCCACGGGCGTGGGATTGCCCTTGAACACGGTTTCCACAAAAGCCATGCCCTCGCGGATCGCAACCGGGGTCAGGTTTACACGATCAGTCACATCCCCGATGGCATAAATCGAGGGCACGCCGGTCTGGCTGTATTCATCAACGATGATCTCACCCTTACGGCCACGCTCAACACCTACGGCCTCAAGCCCCAGGTTATCTGCATTGGGCGCACGACCGGTGGCGTACATGACCACGTCGAACTGATCCTCGGTGCCGTCGGTGGCCTTGACGCGGATCTTGTCGCCCTCTTTCGTCATCTCAAGCACATTGGTGCCCAGACGCACGTCGATGCCGTTCTGGCGCATCTCTTCACAGATCAGACCGCGCGCCTCTTCGTCAAAGCCGCGCAGAATCTGCGCGCCGCGATAAAACTGAGTCGTTTTCACGCCCAACCCGTTCATGATCCCGGCAAATTCGCTGGCGATATAACCGCCGCCAACGATCAGAATGCTTTCGGGCAGTTTCGGCAGGTGGAAAATCTCGTTCGATGTGATCGCCAACTCTGACCCGGGGAAGTCCGGCACAACCGGGCGACCGCCGGTGGCGATCAGGATGTGTTTGGCGGTCTTGCGGGTACCGTCGGCCAGTTCAACCGTATGTGCATCAACGATATGTGCGCGCTGGTCAAAGCTTTCGACGCCGTTGTTTTTCAGGATATTGCGGTAGATACCTTCCAGCCGGTCCAGTTCTGTCACCAGCTTGCCGTGGAACGTATCCCAATCGAACGCGCCGGGTTGGATATCCCAACCATAGGCCTGCGCGTCGCCGACCATGCTCGAAAACTCGCTGGCGAAGACCATCAGCTTTTTGGGCACACAGCCCCGAATGACACAGGTGCCGCCATAGCGATCTTCTTCGGCCAAGGCCACTTTGGCCCCGTTTTCGCCCGCCGCCACACGCGCTGCGCGGACCCCGCCCGAGCCGCCTCCGATGACGAAAAGATCATAGTCAAAGCTCATCCTGAGTTCCTTTTTGTCAGGCCAAAATTCGTTGAGTATCTGGGGTCGAATACCGCACTGCCAACCCTTGGTCGCCCAAAAAATCTATCACCGGGCCAAGTTTAGTCCGCTATATCCAGAAATAAGTTCTCGCTGTTGTCTGGCGAATGCTCGGTCTCGACCGTTCCTTCATTGATATCCCGGATTTCTACTCGACCATTTCCATGCCCGATTACAACCTTGTCGCAGATATCAATAAACAACCCGTTCTCGACGACGCCCGGCACCTGGTTCAGAACCAACGCCAACTGTCGGGCGTTTCCGATACGTTGCAGGTGCAAATCAAGGATATGGTTGCCTTCATCTGTAACAAACGGAGCTTCACCATTGAGTCGCAGGGTCGTCGAGGTTCCAAGGACGTCCATCGTGTCCAAAACCTCCTCCACCAAAGTTCGGGTCGCTTGCCAGCCGAAGGGGATAACTTCCAAGGGCAAAGGAAAAGCGCCCAGCGTTTCGACCTGTTTGCCCGCATCCGCGATAACCACCATCTGATCGCTGGCAGTCGCCACGATCTTTTCCTGCAAATGCGCGCCACCGCCGCCTTTTATTAGGTTTAATTCCCGATCAAACTCATCGGCACCGTCGATCGTCATATCCAGCCATCCGGCCTGATCCAGCGAGACAACCTCGATCCCGACTTCGCGCGCCAGTTGGGCTGTCCGGGTCGAAGTTGGAACACCTTTGATCTTCAACCCCTCTTTCTGCACCCTGTCGCCCAACCGGCGGACCATCCATTCAGCTGTCGACCCGGTGCCCAACCCAACCCGCATGCCGTCCTGAACCATGTCCGCTGCACGGCGCGCGGCGACGTATTTTGCCGTGTCGATGGGTGACATCCCTACGGTCATTGCAGCATCCCCCTGTTTTGCTGCCGAAACTTATACGGAAGGACTGCACCAACTGCGAGACCGAATCCGCCAATTCCTCGGCGAACCAATGCCAAACTACGCGTTTCCTATGGGAAACGTCGCAATCGAGACTTTCGGGAATTGATGTACGGTATAGATAGGTTTCATGGACACGCGATATCGCCTTCACTACGCCCCTGACAACGCCTCGCTGGTGATCCGGCTGGTGCTGGAGGAGATGCGCCTGCCCTACGATACCGTATTGGTTGACCGCGCCCGAAATCAGCAAGCCAGCAGCGCATATCTTGCGCTTAATCCCAACGGGTTGATCCCTGTTCTTGAAACGCCCCAAGGGCCGGTTTTTGAAACCGCCGCCATTCTGCTTTGGTTAACTGACACACACCAGCAGATGGCTCCCGCCGCCGACAATCCGGACCGCGCCGCGTTTCTGAAATGGCTATTCTTCGCTTCGAACACCTTGCATGCCGACATGCGGATTCTGTTCTACGCGGACAAGTACATTGATGCAGTTCAGGCCGGAACACTGCGCGACGGCATCCGCCCTCGCCTGCGCCATCACCTGAAACTGCTTGAATCCGTGGCCGCAGGCGCGCCCGACTGGTTTCGGGCAGACGCACCATCTGCTTTGACCTATTACATTGCGTGCATGATGAGATGGATGGCGCTTTATCCGACGGGCTCGGATCACAGTTGGTACCAACTGGCAGATACACCGCACCTGCAACACATCCTGATGAACTTGGAAACCCGCCCTGCAACGCGCGCCGCAATCGCGGCCGAGGGGTTGGGGGTCACACCCTTTACCTCACCCACATACGCTAACCCTCCGGAAGGCTCTGCTATCTGATATGTTCCTGTCAGTCTTCGATATGTTCAAAGTGGGCATCGGCCCGTCTTCATCGCACACAATGGGACCGATGGTCGCCGCTGCGCGGTTTCTAGACCAGATGCGGGCGTCGCCCTTCGAATTTACGGGGCTGCGTGGGTCTTTGCATGGTTCGTTGGCGTTCACTGGCGTCGGACACGCAACTGACCGGGCAACCATTCTGGGCCTCGCTGGATTTGTGCCCGATACCTACGACCACGACATGGCCGAGGCTGCGCTGGCCGAGATCCATGAGACGCATAGTGTTTCCCCCGAGGGGCTGCCCACGCTTGAGTTCAATCCTAAGACTGACTTGATCTTTGACTATGAACATCACCTTTCGGGCCATGCAAACGGCATGATCCTGATGGCCACCGATGCACAAGGCGACGTCATCCTGCGCCAGGTCTTCTACTCGATCGGTGGCGGCTTTGTTCTGACCGAAGAAGAACTGGCCGAGGGCAAAGCGACAGACGAAGGTGCTCCTGTGCCCTTCCCGTTCAAGTCGGCGGTCGAGATGCTGGACATGGCCAAGGCCAGCGGCAAAAGCATCGCCGAAATGAAGCGCGCCAACGAAATCTCGCGCGGCTGTGCAGACAGTTTTGCCAAAGGCACTGCGAGGCTGTGGCAAGTGATGAATGACTGCATCGAGCGCGGCCTGACCACCGACGGCATTTTGCCCGGCGGTCTTCATGTGCGTCGCCGGGCCAAGGGTATCCACGATGCGCTGCAGGCCGAACGCGGCATGAACCTGAACGCGCCTCATACAATCAACGATTGGATGAGCGTGTACGCCATGGCCGTGAACGAGGAAAACGCCGCCGGAGGTCAGGTGGTCACCGCCCCAACCAACGGCGCTGCCGGTGTTCTACCTGCCGTATTGCGGTATTACCTGGACCACGTGCCGGGCGCCTCGGAAAGCCGTATCGAAGACTTTCTTCTGACTGCTGCGGCCATCGGAGGGCTGGTTAAGTTCAACGCTTCGATTTCTGGGGCTGAAGCCGGATGCCAGGCCGAGGTGGGCAGTGCGTCCGCCATGGCCGCTGCAGGGTTGTGCGCGGTTATGGGCGGAACGCCCGAACAGGTAGAAAACGCCGCCGAGATCGCACTGGAGCACCATTTGGGAATGACCTGTGACCCGGTTGCAGGATTGGTGCAGGTGCCGTGCATCGAACGCAATGGGCTTGGGGCGATCAAGGCCGTCTCGGCAGCTTCACTGGCGCTGCGTGGGGATGGTCATCACTTTGTGCCCTTGGATGCGGTGATCGAGACCATGCGCCAAACCGGCCATGACATGCACGAGAAATACAAAGAGACCTCGTTGGGCGGTCTTGCTGTGAACGTACCGAACTGCTGACGCTTCGGCTTTCATCGGCCGTTTAAACGGCTTAGCGTAATCGATATGACAGTCGATCGCCCCGTTCTTGGCATCATGCTGATGCTTGGCTTTTGCATCCTCGCCCCCGCAGGCGACGCGATGGCCAAACTGCTGGGAGAGACAACACCGGTCGCGATGCTGGTCTTCGTCCGGTTTGCCGTTCAGGCGTTGGTGCTGGCACCTCTGGTTGCGTTGACTGGACGTGCTTGGAAGATGCAAGGCCGCGCGCTGCGGCTGACGGTTGTGCGGACAATTCTGCAAATCATCGGCATCAGCGCGATGTTTACGTCTCTGCAATACCTGCCTTTGGCGGACGCGGTCGCCATTGTCTTTGTTATGCCTTTCATCATGCTTTTGCTGGGTAAATACGTGCTGGGAGAGGAAGTGGGCCTGCGCCGCCTGATCGCGTGTATCGTAGGGTTCATTGGTACTTTGCTTGTAATCCAGCCAAGCTTTGCGCAAGTCGGCGCAGCGGCATTGCTACCGCTTGTGGTTGCTGTTGTTTTCGCCTTGTTCATGCTGGTCACCCGGCAAATCGCCAAACAGACCGATCCGATTTCCCTACAAGCGGTGTCTGGCGTAATGGCCTCGGTGATCATGTTACCGTTTCTTCTGATCGGAACCGCCGCGGGTGCATGGGAACTGTCTTTGATCGCACCGACCGGCAACACGTATGTGTTGCTTTGGGCCATTGGACTGCTGGGTACGGTGGCACATCTGTTCATGACTTGGTCACTGCGCTATGCGCCCTCGGCCACACTTGCCCCAATGCAATATCTTGAGATACCGGTGGCCACCCTGTTCGGCTGGTTTATCTTCCGTGACCTGCCCAACGGCATCGCCGCCGTTGGCATCTCCATAACGATCGCTTCGGGGCTTTACGTCATTCTAAGAGAGCGGGCCAGCGCCCGGTCTGCCCCGACAGAAACGCCTGCATGACCTGATCCAAAGCGTCGCGCGGCAACATCACAAGCATACCCGGCCCGTCCATCTGCAACTCCACATCAGACACCGCACGATTGGACGTCCCAATCTGCCCATTCGGAGCAAACTGCAAACCATCTATGGGCCATTCCAACCCCTGACTCCGCCCCGTTACATGCCGAAATGGAAACAATGAAACCACATCGCCCGATCCTAAATTGAGCGAGATCTGAGGCGGCGCATGAAATACGACTTCATGCGATCCAATCAAGATACAAGGCCGATCTTGCCTAACAGACAGAGTGTTAAGCACTGCTAACTGATGATCCAGTCGCCCTCCCAGAAAGCCGACGCCCAGCGCCAATGGCGTATCTATGCTGCGCAGGGCCTTATCGAAATCCGTGCTATCCTGTTCACAAATCCGAAACAGTCGATCTGGTGGAATCTGAGCCTCTGCAACGGCCTCAAGCGAATCAAAATCCCCAACTACGGCATCGGGAACCAGTCCAAATCGCATCAAATGATTTGCCCCACCATCAGCAGCGACGACGCATTTGGCGCGAATCAGCGTCTGATTCAGATCCTCCGGCCCGATTTGTCCACCGCCGACCAACAAAACTGGCTCGTTTGTACGCACAATCGGTATATTTTTTCCTAGATTGATCATTTTTCCCGGATTTGGACACATTGAGACCACAAAATGATAGGTTCATGGGCATAGTTCTGGGTCAACAGCTATACCTTCTGACGGGTGGGTTGGCTCTCGTAGTTTGTAAAGGACGTGCGTCTGATGGTACAGAATAACAAGGTATTGACCGTTTCCTACGGCACCTTCTCATGCACATTGGAAGGCTTCGACGACTCTTTCGAGACGATGAAGGCGATTGCAGAGTACTTCCGCGATCTGGCTGCGGAAGATCGCTATTTCGGATCGGAGCCCCCTCAGCCGGATGCGGAAATGCTGGCGCGTATTGCGCAGCGTGATGCCGCGCGGCGGATCGAAGCCAGCCATGACGATCACGGGCTGGTATTACGCTCGACAGATCAGCCCGCGCCCGCACCCATCGCTTCTGCCCCGCTCCCAACGCCCACGGCACAGGCGCAAGAACCAACTTTGCCCGAAACTGACCCGTTATCAAATGCAGAACCACTCGCAGCGGACAGTATTGCTGCCAAGCTTCAGCGCATTCGGGCCGTGGTTTCTCATACCGACGAAAACACAGTCATCTACGCCGAGGACGAAGAAACGTCGCTGATGAATGCCGATGCCGGCCCCAGCGACGCCGTCGCGGCCGCGTTTGCGGCTGGAACCCTAAGCTCTTCGGATTTCGAAGAAGAGGTTCAAGACACCCCGAATCTTGAGACTGAAACCCCTGATTTTCAAGGTGCCGATTTCGAGGAAACCCTGGAGGAACCCAAACAGGAAGAGCCCACCGCTTTCCAACAAGAACCGGCCTTCGAAGACCATGCAGAACCAGATCAGAAACCTGCGATCGATGAACCCGCGAGGGTGAACGAACCGCCCGTAGCGCAGGAACCGCTGGAGGCACAAGAAGAGACCGAACTAGCCGCCGGATTCGAACAAACTGATCTTCAGGACGAACCGTCCTCTCAAGACAATGCGCCTGAGGAAGACGAAGAAATCGTGAACATCCTCAGCGATTACGCCATGGAGGACGAGGCCGCGACCGAGGATGAAGACGAAGAGGTACTTCCCGAAGGTTTCCTGACGGCAAACGACGAAGAAGACCTGCTGAGCGAGATTTCGAACGTTGAAGAGTTCCTGGCACGGCGCGCTGCAGACTCTGGCGCAGACGTATCCGGCATGGACCAGGACGTGTCGCGGTTGATGGACAAAGCCGACGTCCAAATGGACGACCCCGCAGCCAGCGACCAGCGCGAGACCTATTCGCATTTGCGCGCTGCCGTCGCGGCCACTGAGGCCGAACGCAGTGGCAAAGCACCTAAAAGAACTCTGGCGGACTCCGATGAGGACGAGTACCGGGATATGACCTCGTCCATCAGCCCCCGCCGCCCTGAGGTTGAAGCGAAAACCACGCGTCCGCAGCCCGAGGCACTGGCCCCACTGAAACTGGTCGCTGAACAGCGCGTTGATACACAAGCATCTTCTGACGACCCTGTAATCCCACGCCGCGTCCGAGCGCAGGAACAAGACAACGCGACCGAAGAAGGCGGATTTGCTCTTTATGCTCAGGAACAGGGTGCCCAATCCCTGCCGGACCTTCTAGAGGCCGCAGCATCCTACTTGTCCTTTGTCGAAGGTCAGGAACAATTCTCGCGTCCGCAGCTTATGAACAAAATCCGCTCATTGAAGCAGGATGAGTTCAATCGAGAAGAGAGCCTACGCTCGTTTGGGCAGCTTTTGCGCGACGGCAAAATCGAAAAAGCCGGGGGTGGTCGGTTCGCGGCCTCTACTCAGATCGGGTTCCGACCCGATGATGACGAGCGCGCTGCGGGCTGACGGCCAGTAAACACAAAGATGGAAGAGGTCCGAGTTTTCTCGGGCCTCTTTTTTATGCCTTTTCCAATCCTCGGCGGATTAATGCGGGAATGACGAAACGTCAGCTATGCTGCAGCGCAGAAAAATGATAGTATCGAAACTGTAGAAACTAGTCCTATAGACACTGTTCAAGCAGAGGCTAAGCCATGTATGAACTACCAATTCGACGACTAAGAATTTACGATACGCCGAAAGTTACAAGCCATTTCAACAGCCTGGACACCGATGCACTCGCATCGCGATTTGGTGCTCCGGTTAGCCGCACCTTCCTGGACGCTTACCTAAGCCGGATCTTTGATGACGGTGCTTTGGTGTACGGTGCGTTTCCCGATTCCTGTTTGCGCGGCGTTGGGGAATTGCGAACAGTACCAGACCGCCAAAATCAGGTGGCTGAGCTAGCCTTTACCGTAGAAACCGCCTGGCAGGACCGAGGCATCGGCGACGCGCTTTTATCCCGGATCATTGCCGCCGCCCGAAATCGCGGGTTTCGAGAAGTTCACATGATGTGTTTGGCGACCAACCAAAGAATGCGCCGCTTGGCGTCTAAACACAAAGCCGATCTGAAACTGGTCACGGGTCAGGTCGAGGCGACCCTGACCCCCCCATGGCCCACGCCTTTCAGCCTGGTCGAAGAAATCTCGGGCGAATACCACGCCCTCGCTCGGGCCATCCTGACCTGGCCGAGAATTGAGGTCAGGGGCGGCCGTTAGAACCGCCCTATTCAGACGGATTATCCGGATCCTCTTTTCCGACGCCCTTAAATACGAATTTGAATGGCAACGCCCAAAGAATACCGAGCACCACGTAGATCAGGAATTCCAGCCAAATCGGTGGGCGGTCCAACCAGTTGACCACAGTCACAACTGCGACGATGTACAGTGGCAGCCCAACCAGCAAAAGCACCAGCGACCACCGCCGCCGGGCTTTATAGCTAAGGCCGGTTTTCTCGTTATCGCTCATCAGTCGGCAAACGGGTCGGTCACCAGAATGGTGTCATCCCGCTCCGGGCTGGTGGACAAAAGGGCAACCGGGCATTCGATCAGTTCTTCGACCCGACGCACATATTTGATCGCGTTTGCTGGCAGGTCGGCCCAGCTGCGCGCGCCTTCGGTGGATTCGCTCCAACCCGGCATTTCTTCGTAAATCGGTGTGCAGCGTGCCTGCTGATCCGCGGCGGTGGGTAGATAGTCCAGACGTTCGCCATCCAAATCGTAACCGACGCAGATTTTCAGTGTCTCGAACCCGTCGAGAACATCCAGCTTGGTCAGCGAGATACCGTTCACACCGCTGGTCGCGCAGGTCTGGCGGACCAGACAGGCGTCAAACCAGCCGCACCGGCGCTTACGCCCGGTGGTGGTGCCGAACTCATGTCCACGCTCACCCAGACGCTGCCCATCTGCATCGTCCAACTCGGTCGGGAACGGACCCTCGCCCACGCGGGTTGTATAGGCTTTAACGATGCCCAGAACAAAGTCGATCGAACCCGGGCCGATACCAACACCCGTGGCGGCCTGCCCTGCAATCACGTTGGAAGAGGTCACAAACGGATAGGTGCCAAAGTCGATATCCAGCAGGGCTCCCTGCGCACCTTCGAACAGAATGCGCTTACCGGCTTTGCGCTTTTCATTCAGCACTTTCCAGACCGGAGCCGCAAAGGGCAGAATTTCCGCCGCGATCTCTTTCAACTGCGCAATCAGCGCGTCACGGTCCACAGGTTCGATACCCAGTCCTTTGCGCAACGGATCATGATGCTGTAGCGCACGATCTACTCGGGCCTCCAGCGTCGCCTCATCGGCCAGATCAGCAACACGGACAGAGCGGCGACCCACTTTGTCTTCATAAGCTGGGCCGATACCACGGCCGGTGGTGCCGATCTTGGTACCTTTGCTGGCGGCTTCTTCGCGCGCCCGGTCCAGCTCGCCATGAATCGGCAGGATCAGCGGAGTATTTTCGGCAATCATCAGAGTGTTGGGCGAAATCTCGACACCTTGCGCGCGAATGGTGCCAATTTCCTTGAGCAGATGCCACGGGTCCAGCACCACGCCATTACCGATCACGCTCAGCTTGCCGCCCCGCACAACGCCCGATGGTAGTGCGTGCAGCTTATAGACCTCGCCTTCGATGACCAGAGTATGCCCGGCATTGTGCCCGCCCTGAAAACGCGCGATTACGTCTGCCCGCTCGCTTAGCCAGTCGACGATCTTGCCTTTTCCTTCGTCACCCCACTGGGCGCCGACAACAACCACATTGGCCATACCCGGTCCTTTTGCGCTGAATTATCAAACCTCGCTCGTATAGCGAGGAGAACGCGGCAGGGAAACCGATAATTCGCCGCAGTTTTGAACCGCGCTGCGCGCGCTGCCTCCGGCGGAGGTATTTTTAGCCAGATGAAGAGCGGATCCCCTGCTTCATCTGGCCGCAAATACCTCGGGGGAGTCGCCCGGAACGGGCGGCGGGGGCAGAGCCCCCTACCCGCTTTGCCGTAAATGCACAGGTTGCCCGTGCGGCGTTGTCAGATACGCTTCTTCCCATGCTGACTGCAGGTTCGATATCTCATCAAATGCCGCTGTGCCCTGATCGGCAAGCAAGTTCTCAAGCGTCTCCAGCCACGCGTTGAAATAGTCATCGCCCCCGTCAAGCTCTCGTTCAAGACCGTGTTGTTTGAGGGTGCGTGAGAACATACTTGCCCAATCGGGCCAGTCGAGTCGCCCGGCCTCGTTCAGGGCTACGGTCACGGCAAAAACCTGTGCGTGCCAAGGCTCAGAGAAGACAGGTGCAGGGGCGCTGAGGTTTGGGCAATTGGTCATGCCGCCTCCAGATAGCTTTGCCATAGGTCCAGTACGACCTCATCCCTTTGGTTCTCCGGGTCCGCCCACAATTCTGACGCCGAGAAAACCACCGCATAGAGAGGTTCCGGCGCTTCGCCCAAACCATGCGCGCTGGAATCCGGCAGAACATGGGTGCCATGCAGACGCAGAATGCGCCCTGTTGCGCCAGAGGCGTAAATCGGTAGGCGCGTGTGCCCGCCATCGACCTTGCGATTGGCCGCAGGATGGGCGGTGCGCACCTGTTGCCCGATCTCGAACGCGACCGGCACGTCCGACGGGCGATCTGCCGGACCGCCCTTAGCAAGCGCGGTAGCCACCGCCTCAGCCTTCAGCATCCGTGCGGCCAGAGGGTGCGGATCGTTTGAGCCCGCCTCTGACAAATCCTCGCGAGTCAGAACGGCCTTTTCCACCAACAGATCGGCAAGGCCGGAAATCCACTTTTCGTAGTAGGAGAACCGAGCATAATCCTTGGGCGACAATCTCTCGCGCGCGTGCCGAGAAGTATCGATGTTCCATTGACCCAGAAACCCGGCGGCCAGCGTCACCGCCAGCGCGCGGCCGTGCCAATCCTCGGCAAAGACCGGGGCATCGTTAGGCTCGGGGTTGATCGGACCATCTCCAAAGCGGCCCCCCATGTCGTGCACGCGGGTCATGCGGACACCTTGGGTAAGCCGGTGCCGATCATGCTGTCACGGGTCACGAGCGCGGCAAGGGCATCCTCGTCCAGCCCTTCGGTGCCGTCGGGGCGCATCGGCAGGACCAGATAGCGAATCTCGGCCGTTGAATCCCAAACCCGCACGGCTGTCTCAGCCGACAGGGTAACGCCAAACTCGGCCAACACCTTACGCGGTTCGCGCACAGCGCGGGCACGGTAAGCGTCAGACTTGTACCAGCCCGGAGGGATTCCCAGCAGCGGCCAAGGGTAGCAACTGCAAAGCGTGCAAACGACCATGTTGTGCTGTTTGGGCGTGTTTTCGACCACCACGATATGCTCGCCCTGACGGCCATAGAACCCAAGATCGGCGACAACGGGCGTGGCGTCTTCAATCAAAGCACGTTTGAAATCCGGGTCCAGCCAAGCCTTTGCAACAACCCGTGCCCCGTTCTGAGGGCCAATCTTACTCTGGTAGGTATCAATGATCTCATCCAGCGCCTCCGGATCAATCAACCCTTTGCGGGTCAGAATCGTCTCCAGCGCCTTGACGCGCAGAGCGGGTTCGGGTGGCAAAAGGGCGTGCGGGTGGTCGTGATCGTCATGAGGCATGGCGGCAGGGTGCGCCAGCTTTCGCCGATCTGTCCAGTCCCTTTGCTGTGATAGGACACATCATGGGGTGTGATGCAAAGTCCTGACTTGCCCCCGGAACCAAACTTGCATAAGTACCACGCGATACACGCCACGCTGTACAGGACCACCATGGAAAACGTCGTTCTCATCATCCATCTTCTTCTGGCTCTGGGCCTGATCGCCGTTGTTCTGATGCAGCGGTCCGAAGGCGGTGGCCTGGGTATGGGTGGCGGCGGTGGCGGCGCCATGACCGGCCGCGCAGCAGCAACCGCGTTGGGCAAGGTCACATGGATTCTGGCAGCGTGTTTTATCGTCACCTCGATCACGCTGACCATTCTCGCCGCGCAAAAATCCTCGGGCAGCTCGGTCATCGACCGTCTGGGCGTTCCGGCGCCTGCCCCGGTCGAGGAAAGCACACCGGCGGTTCCGTCGGCAGATGATCTGCTGCCTCCGGCGCAGGGCGACAACGCGCCGCTGATCCCGCAAGCGAACTGATCCACAAAACCTAGAAATCTGAAAGAGAACTGCAACAGCATCTTGCGGTTCTCTTGCGCTTTGGGCGCGAATCCTTTATGTGTGAAGTCCCGTGATGCAGCGGTTTTTCGTAAACCGTCGGGCAGCTGATTTTGACGTCTCACGGGAGCTAGCCGAACAACATGGCGCGTTTTATTTTCATCACCGGTGGTGTGGTTTCGTCCTTGGGCAAGGGGCTGGCTTCGGCGGCTTTGGGCGCTTTGTTGCAGGCGCGAGGCTATTCGGTTCGCCTGCGCAAGCTGGACCCCTATCTGAACGTTGACCCCGGCACGATGTCGCCCTTTGAACATGGCGAAGTGTTCGTCACCGATGACGGGGCCGAGACCGATCTGGACCTTGGCCACTATGAACGTTTCACAGGTGTTGCTGCTCGCAAGACCGACTCGGTCAGCTCGGGTCGGATTTATTCGAATGTGCTCGAGAAAGAACGCCGCGGAGACTACCTAGGCAAGACCATTCAGGTGATCCCGCACGTCACCAATGAGATCAAGGATTTCATTGCCATTGGCGAGGATGAGGTCGATTTCATGCTTTGTGAAATCGGCGGCACCGTGGGCGATATCGAGGGTCTGCCCTTCTTTGAGGCCATCCGTCAGTTCAGTCAGGACAAGCCGCGCGGTCAGTGCATGTTTATGCACCTGACGCTGCTGCCCTACATCAAGGCCTCGGGCGAGTTGAAAACCAAACCGACCCAGCACTCGGTCAAGGAACTGCGTTCGATCGGTCTGGCCCCCGACATTCTAGTTTGCCGCTCGGAAGGCCCGATTCCGAAGAAAGAACGTGAAAAGCTGGCGCTTTTCTGCAACGTGCGCTCCGACAGCGTGATTGCAGCGCAGGATCTGTCGACCATTTATGATGCGCCGCTGGCCTATCACCGCGAAGGTCTGGATCAGGCGGTTCTTGATGCATTCCAGATCAGCCCGGCCCCCAAGCCCGATCTGGCCAAATGGGAGGATGTCAGCGACCGCATCCACAACGCCGAGGGCGAGGTCAAGGTCGCCATCGTCGGCAAATACACTCAGTTGGAAGACGCCTATAAGTCGATCGCCGAGGCGCTGACCCACGGCGGCATGGCCAACCGCGTCAAGGTCAAGGTCGAATGGGTCGATGCCGAGGTCTTCGATACTGAAGACGCCGCCCCGCATCTTGAGGGCTTCCACGCCATCCTCGTGCCCGGTGGTTTTGGCGAACGTGGAACCGAGGGCAAGATCAAAGCGGCGCAATATGCCCGCGAGCATAAAGTCCCCTATCTGGGTATCTGTCTGGGAATGCAGATGGCCGTGATCGAAGCCGCCCGCAACGCTGCGGGCATCACCGAAGCCGGGTCCGAGGAATTCGACCATGAGGCCGGGAAAAAGCGTTTTGAGCCAGTTGTCTATCACCTGAAAGAATGGGTGCAGGGCAACCACAAGGTCGAACGCAAAGTGGGTGACGACAAGGGCGGCACCATGCGTCTGGGCGCTTATGATGCGGTTCTGGCCGAGGGGTCAAAGGTAGCAGAAGTCTACGGCGGCACAAATATCGAGGAGCGCCACCGTCACCGCTATGAGGTCGACATCAAATATCGCGAACAACTTGAAAAAGCGGGCTTGAACTTCTCGGGCATGTCGCCCGATGGCCGTCTGCCCGAGATTGTCGAGTGGTCCGATCACCCGTGGTTCATCGGCGTTCAGTATCACCCCGAGCTCAAGTCGAAGCCGTTTGATCCGCACCCTTTGTTTCGCGATTTCGTCCGCGCGGCCAAGGACACTTCTCGCTTGGTTTAAGTCACCTTAACGTGACGGGTGTTTCGGATTTTTCTGTTCGAAACACCTGTTTACAGGGTTAACTGTCCGTGGAACACGAGACAGGAGACCGGCCATGACCGATCAGATCAAACAAGCGGAACGTTTCGCTGCCCTGCACCAAAAAGGCACACCGGTGATCCTTTACAATATCTGGGACGCTGGTAGCGCCGGTGCCGTGCGCGATGCCGGTGCCAAGGCAATTGCGACAGGCAGTGCACCGGTCGCAATGGCTCAAGGGTTCGGCGATGGTCAGAATATCCCGATGGACTTTGCGCTGGACAATGTCAGTCGCATCGTCTCAGCTGTCGATTTGCCTGTGACCTTGGACTTCGAAGGTGCCTATGCCGAAAGCCCTGTAGCAATTGCGGCCAACGTCCAGCGTGCATTGGAGACTGGGATTGTCGGCTTTAACTTCGAAGATCAAATTGTTGGAACCAATGATCTTTATGACATTGAAACCCAGGCCGCGCGGGTGGCTGCGATGCGTGAAGGAAGCGACGTGGCAGGCGTTCCGGCTTTCATCAACGCCCGCACAGATTTGTTTTTGAAGGCCAAGCCAGAAGAGCATGACAATGCGATGTTGGATGAAGCCATGGCACGGGCCAGTGCCTTCGCAGATGCAGGGGCAAGCGGGTTCTTCGCACCGGGTCTTAAGGACGAAGGATTGATCGCTCGGCTTTGCGAATCGACCGAACTGCCGGTGAACATTATCGCATTGCCCGGAACGCCTGATACGGCGACTCTGTCCTCGCTTGGTGTGGCACGTATCAGCTATGGCCCCGTGCCCTATCGCCAAATGCTGGGATGGTTGCAGGAACAAGCAAGCGCGGCATTACAGCAAGGCGGCTGAAAACCGAGCTTTGTTGGCGCTTTTTCGCGTATTGTGATCGTCAATGGTGGTCTGATGATCACGGATGGCTATGACAGGTAGTCCGTGCTTGGCGGGCTACCAAATATGGAATAACCTCGCGATATGTTGAAAAAGTTTTTTCAGGCGTTCCGACCGCCACAACACGACAATTTGCCTGACCCTGATGCAGAGCTTGCGCTAGGGGCGCTGATGGTGCGCGTGGCGCAGGCGGATAGGGACTATAAGCTGGAAGAAATCAGCCTGATCGACCGCATTCTGGCGCGGTTATATCAGCACAACGCGATCGAGGCCGCCAAGGTTCGCGCAACCTGCGAGAAACTGCACGCCGCCGCTCCTGAGACGGACACATTCGGCAAGCTGATCCGTGAGACCACCGATCTGCATGAACGTCTCGCCGCCTTAGACGCACTATGGGAAGTCGTTTTGGCCGATGGCAGCTCGGACGAAGGCGAAATGAAAATCGTCGAAGAGGCCCGGATTGCGATGGGTCTAAGCTATAATGACAGCCAAGCCGCCCGTGGCCGCGTGCAAAGACGCTTGGAAGAGACCTGACGGCGCTTTATATCTGGCGCATGTTTAGTGATTTTCTGTCCCGCCTGACAAACCCGCAGCCCGATCCGCTGCCCGATCATGATGCGCGCCTGGCGCTTACGGCCCTTTTGGTGCGGATCGCACGTTCTGACAATGACTATGCCGATAGCGAGATGTCCCGCATCGACCGGATATCCATGGAACGCTATGGCCTGTCCCCTTTCGAGGCCGCCGGTTTGCGCGCCCGTGCCGAAGATCTTGAAGCCGAGGCACCGGACACTGTGCGTTTTACACGTGCCATTAAAGAAGCCGTTGCCTATGATGACCGGCTCGCGGTCGTTCAGGCCCTGTGGTCGGTTGCTTTGGCGGATGGACACCGGACGGGTGAAGAAGATTCACTCTTACGGCTCGTGGTAAGTCTTTTGGGCGTCAGTGACGTAGACTCGGCACTGGCCCGACAGAAGGCCGCTAAGTCGTGATCGCTGCGCTGGGCATGTATGACTTGCCCAGCCTGCGGCCGGCCAACGATCGCTACTGGTCGTTGATTCGCTCAGCTTTGGGTTACGGCCCGGTTGAACTTACGCGCGATGCGGAACCCTGGGATATCTGGCTAAACCCTGACTTGTTGTTCGCGCAGGCCTGCGGTATGCCTTTTCGCACGCGGCTATATGGTCACGTTCAGTTGGTTGGTACGCCCGATTATGGTCTGTCTGGCTGTCCACCGGGTCATTATCGATCGGTATTTGTGGCACGCGCACGGGATTCACGCGGGCTTGCTGACCTTTCCCGAGGTACCTTTGCCTATAACGAGACGACGTCTCAGTCTGGTTGGGCAGGCCCCTTGGTTCATCTTGAAAAAATGGGATTGTGTCCTCTGTCCGGTCTGGAAACCGGATCTCACGCCATGTCGGCCCGCGCTGTGGCTGAAGGCGAAGCCGATTTTGCGGCACTGGATGC
This sequence comes from Ruegeria sp. HKCCD7628, assembly GCF_057221005.1. Taxonomy (NCBI): domain Bacteria; kingdom Pseudomonadati; phylum Pseudomonadota; class Alphaproteobacteria; order Rhodobacterales; family Roseobacteraceae; genus Ruegeria; species Ruegeria sp. HKCCD7628. The sequence continues at coordinate 120,205 of NZ_JBWVBA010000003.1, read as the reverse complement.
GCTCACGTGGTTGATGCTGAAAGAACACACAAAACTGGGAACGGAACTGCGCGATGTCGACGCGACAGAACCAACCCCTGCCTTGCCCTATGTCACCTCGGGCACACAGGACGCGACCGCTGTCGCCAAAGCTGTCCGACACGCAATCAACGCTCTGCCGCCCCGCGACCGCAATGCTCTGCATCTGCTGGACCTGATCACCATACCTGCGCAAGACTATCTTGCTATTCCAAACCCCTCTCCGAACATGGTCAAGCAGCTTATTCCCTGACCGATTTGACCAGAACGTCTGGTCAATTTGACGGTTTCGCCCCCCAATCGTGTCATTTGCGCATTGCATTGAGCTGAAATTTAAGCCCTAGTACCGCACCAACACCAACAACACTCAGGTCGCCCGTGACAGATTCCACTCCGGTCATCGAGATCAAAAACCTACACAAGAGTTTCGGCAATCTTGAGGTGCTGAAAGGGGTGGATATTACGGCAAGACGGGGCGACGTCGTATCGCTTATCGGTTCGTCCGGGTCCGGGAAGTCCACTTTGCTGCGCTGCTGCAACCTGTTGGAAGACAGTCAGCAGGGTGAGATTCTGTTCAAGGGCGAACCCGTGCGCTGGACAGGTAGCGACCATCACCGCCGACCCGCAGACCCTAAGCAGGTTCTGCGTATCCGCACGAACCTGTCGATGGTTTTCCAGCAGTTCAACCTGTGGTCTCACATGACCATTCTGCAAAACGTGATGGAAGCCCCTGTTACCGTTTTGGGGCGTGACAAGGCCGAGGTTGAGGACAGCGCCCGCAAGTATCTGGAAAAAGTGGGCATCGGCGACAAGTGCGACGTCTACCCGGCCCAGCTTTCTGGCGGCCAACAACAGCGCGCTGCTATCGCGCGCGGGCTATGCATGGAGCCTGAAGCCCTGTTGTTTGACGAACCGACATCGGCGCTGGACCCCGAGTTGGAGCAAGAAGTAATTAAGGTGATCAAGGATCTGGCCGCCGAGGGGCGTACTATGATCATTGTGACCCACGACATGAAGATGGCGGCTGATATCTCAAGCCATGTCGTCTTTCTGCATCAGGGCCTCATCGAAGAAGAAGGTCTGCCGGAGGACATCTTCACCACCCCTGAATCCAAGAGGCTTCAGGGCTTTCTATCCGCCACGCAGGCGGCCTAATAAACGGACAGGACCAAACTGGGGAGTAACCAATGAAAAAACTGATTCTGACCACAGCAGCCCTGGCGCTCGGCGCTGGTATGGCAATGGCGGACACCGTCCGTCTTGGCACGGAAGGCGCCTATGCTCCGTGGAACTTCGTCAACGATGCAGGCGAAATCGACGGGTTTGAGCGTGAGCTGGGCGACGAGCTGTGCAAACGCGCCAACCTGGAATGTGAATGGGTCAAGAACGATTGGGATTCGATCATTCCGAACCTGGTGTCGGGCAACTACGATGCCATCATCGCCGGTATGTCGATCACCGACGAACGTGACGAAGTCATCGATTTCACCCAAAACTACACGCCGCCGGATCCGTCTGCTTATGTTGCGATGTCCGATGGCGTTGATCTTGCCGGTGGTGTGATCGCTGCGCAGACCGGCACCATTCAGGCGGGCTATGTCGCCGATTCCGGCGCGACTCTGGTCGAATTCGCCAGCCCCGAAGAAACAATCGCAGCCGTTCAGAACGGTGAGGCGGATGCAGTCCTGGCGGATAAATCCTTCCTGGCGCCCTTCACCGAAGACGGCTCGGGCATGGTATTCGTTGGTGACGAAGTGCCGCTGGGTGGCGGTGTCGGTATGGGCATCCGCGAATCCGACGGTGAGTTGAAAGAAAAGTTCAACACGGCGATCCAATCCATGAAGGATGACGGCAGCCTGAACGCGCTTATCACCAAATGGGAAGTGTCTTCGACCTTCTAATCCAAACCTCAGCGGAGCGCCCGATCACAGGGCGCGCCGCATCTGAGCCCTTGCAAGTCAAAGAGGCCCGACATTTTCTCGTTCTGCACTGATCCCGAAACACTCGGCACGGTCCGTTGGTTCTCCTGTTACCTGACCAACGGTGTCCATTGGCTGTTCTACCTGTCCTTCTTCAAGGTTCTGCTGCTGCTGGCAATCACCGCGCCTGTGGCATTGGGGTTTGGCTTTCTTGGGGCGATGGCGGCCCGATCTCATTTTTTGCCGCTGGCATGGCTTGGCAAAGGCTACATCGCCGTCGTGCGCGGTGTCCCTGACATTGCCTTTTTCATGTTCTTCGTAATCGCTTTGGATCAGGCGTTCGAATGGACGCGACACAAAGTTCTGTGCCCCGAATGGACGGACCCGGTTAGGCAAGGCAATGATTTTATCGTCTGTCAGGCTGCGAAATTGCCGCTGGGCACATCCCCTGAATGGGTCCACGAAACCTATGGGTTCTTTCTGGCCGTTATTACCTTTTCGATCGTTTTTGGTGCCTTTGCAGCGAACGTCTTGTTTGGCGGTATGCGCGCGGTTCCCCATGCACAACTAGAGACGGCCGCTGCTTATGGCATGACAAATCGCCAGACCTTTTGGCGCGTTCTGGTTCCTCAGATGTGGGTTTATGCCCTGCCCGGCTTATCCAACCTTTGGATGGTGTTGATAAAGGCCACGCCGCTTCTGTTCCTGCTGGGCATCGAAGATATCGTGTACTGGGCACGTGAGCTGGGCGCGATCAAGAACCCGAAATTCACCCAATACCCCCATGGTGACTGGCGTATGTGGTACTTCCTTGCTCTGCTGGTGTTCTACCTTGGAATGACCCGTGTGTCCGAGATTGGCCTGGAACGCCTGATGCGCAGACTGTCGCACGGTCAGGCCACCTCAGGCGGAGAGTTGCTGCGTAAGGAGACGACGGCATGAGTTGTCTTCAGACTATTCAGGATTACGGCCTGCGTTCGATCGGGATTGGTGAGCGGTTGCTGCCACGCGATGGTTTCACGCTATGCGAACATTTCACCCTGATCGGCTCGGGCATGATCTGGAATATCTATTTCGGCATCATGGCGCTGATCACCGGGTTCTTTCTGGCCACTGCACTGGCCATGGGAAAAGCGTCGACAAAGAAATGGCTGCGCAAACCTTCGGAATGGTTCATCTTCCTGTTCCGAGGCTCGCCCCTGTTTATCCAGTTTTTCTTTGCCTATTTCTTCTTCCTCTCGCTCAAACAGAATTTTCCCTTCCTTGACGCCCTGACATCCGCTTGGTTGGGCGCGCTGATCGTGCTGTTCTTCAACACGGCAGCCTATTCGGGCGAGATCTTCTATGGCGCGCTGCGTTCGATCCCCAAGGGCGATATTGAGGCCGCAGACGCCTATGGCATGACCGGCTGGCCACGGTTCCGCCGCATCATCTGGCCCACCATGCTGCGGCTGGCCTGGCCTGCCTACACCAACGAGGCGATTTTTCTGTTTCACGCAACTACGCTGGTCTTCTTCTCGGCCTTCCCGGTCTGGCAGCAGCGCGGGGACGCTCTGTATTACGCGGGATATTTCGCGGACAAGACTTTCAATCCGTTTGTCCCCTACCCGATTCTGGCCTTTTATTTCATCTTGCTGACTCTGGCCGTGATCTGGGGATTTGGAATGGTCAACAAGCGTCTGAACCGGCATCTGCCGGTTGCCAAACGCAGTAAAATGAAACTGAGGCTGAATCTGGTGCGCTGACCCCGGCGCACCTTTTCGCAACACAACACGCGCACGGCTCTGCCCTGTGCGTTTCTTTTTTCGCGTTTTTCGAGGAAATGGTACCGCCTCCCTGGCTTGAACAGGGGACCTCTGGATCCACAATCCAGCGCTCTAACCAACTGAGCTAAGGCGGCACTCGTGAGGGGCGATTTACCGAACGCGCCGGGGGAATGCAAGAGGATTAAAGCCGAATTTTCCAGCTTTGTTCGACAAGATCGACCCCAAAGGAATGCACTGGTTTGCTGTCCGTCAAATGCCACCCTTCAGCTTTGTAAAGCGCGCAAGCCGCCCTATGGCTTTCATGGGTCCATAGTGACATCTTCGTGAAACCAACAGCACGCGCGTGGTTCATACAGGTGCGCAACAAGCGTTTGCCAAGCCCCTTCCCCCTCGCCTTTGGCACCAGGAAAAAAAGCCGCAGTTTCGCTGTGTCCTCATCTAGCCGGACACAAAAAATACTCCCAAGGCGATCACCTGCCTGCTCGGCCACCCAACCGCATTCGCATTTGGGATCATGACTGGCCACGAACTCGTCAAGTATCTTGCGCACCAACCGGGCAAAGCTTTTGTCGAACCCTTCATCGCGCTCGTATAGGATTGCGTGCTGCTCTACCAACCAAGGCACATCTGACGCGCGAAAGAGTCTGATTGCTACATCGTTCATACTGTATCTGAGCGCATCTCTGTCTTGATTCTCAAGTCTTTGCGCGCTAGCACAGACCCTCATCCCCGGAGGCGCAAATGAGCATCAACACCGAACGTGACATTCAGGCAAATCTGCAGATCGGCCCAACCGATCGAGGTATGGTACGCCTGTTCATTGAGGCGGATGGCGTCGAGATTCCGATGGACTTTGAACCGGACGAAGCCGAAGAAATTGCGGAAGAAATCCGTGCTGCTGCTCAGGCTGCTCTGGCTGTTAAAGGCTGAAGTATCAAAGCCTTGGATCGCGCAACGCGTGTAGTCTCCGGGCCGCATCTGTGGCGAATTTCTGGATCATCTTTTTGCGACGTGCTGGTGCCAGCTTATCCTCGGGTGCCATTCGAATTATTTCAGCATCGTAGGCATCGGCGATAATTAGCCCCGTCTCAGGCGGCAACAGCTCGGTCGGAAAATCTGTATCAACGGCCCAGAAAAACCGATCACACCACTCCAAATAGCCCTGCCACTTGGAATCCGATTGGTAATCGGCTCGGCTGGATTTGCATTCCACTACCCACAATTCACCCTTGGGGCCCAACCCCATAACGTCCACACGCAACCCGCGCGCCGGCACGAATTCCTCAACAGAAACAAAACCGTGCGCGCTAAGATGACGCGCCACGCCGCGTGCTAGCTTCTGGCCGGGTTGTAGATCCAATGTCATTGGAAAAATGTGAACAATTCATGAACAAATTGCAAGGGAGAGATTACGGTTGACGTGATACCATATGGTATTGAATAAATATGAAACCAAATGGTATCGAATATGAGGAAACGGATGCCTGACCAAATCCAAAACGCGTTTCGCGCGCTTGCGGACCCCACGCGCCGGGACATCGTTCAGATGCTTGCATCGCAGGATATGACAATCGCGCAACTGACAGATTGCTTCGACATGACCCGAGCGGCCGTCAAGAAACACCTGACCGTGTTGTCGGACGGGGGCTTCATCCAGGTCGAAGCTCGGGGGAGAGAACGCATCAACCGTCTTGAACCCCAGGGAATGACCCCTGTGCTGGATTGGTTGAGCTTCTTTGATCAGTTCTGGGACGAGCGCCTGCGTAACTTGAAAGAAGCCATTGAAAGGAAAGAGACATGACCAAAGCAGTTTTGCAAAAGACCATCTTCCTGCGCGCCGAACCGGACACTGTCTGGGCCTATCTGACCGAACCGGAACATCTTGCCGAATGGTTTCACAAGCCCGAACGCCCACTGGCCGCAGGACAAAGGCTTGAGATGTTCGGGACCACAAGCGGCGATCTGTTGATCTGGGGAGAGGTGCGTGAGGCGCGCAAGCCACAATATCTTGAATATACCTTCACGGTGAAACCGATGGGGGACGCTGTCAGCGTAGTCAAATGGACGTTAGAACCCATAGACGGCGGCACGCGATTGTCTTTGGAGCACGAAGGCCTGCCACAAGGCGCAGAGGCTTTCGGCCTGATCCTGGCCCTGGATAACGGGTGGGACGAGCATTTCGGCAAGATGCGCAAGGCCCTGCACGAGACTGTTGACGCTTAACCCCTTGTGCCAGCCCGTAAGACGCCCTAACTAAGCGCTTGGCGGGTTCTGCCCTTCTTGTGACTGGTAGCATTCTGGTGGCCTTAAGCAATTCCGAGGGGGCTGGCTCTGTTCAGGTCCTGGCCTGATTACCTGGCGCCCACCTGTACATACAGGTCCTCGGGAATCACACCGCACGGTTGACTGGTGGTCCCGCCGCAATTTTCCTTTAATTTCAGCGCTCTGCGCTGGAATCCTGCTTGACCGGAACCGGTTTGAACAGATTTACGACCGGCGAGCCGCGCCGTGGGCCACCCGGCTTTTCGGCCATGCTCATGATCTTGTAAGCAAACTGGACGCCTGCAAAGACAATCCCGTTCATGAACCAGATCATGACCAACGCCACCAGCCCAACGTCCGAACCCCAGATCAGCCCGCGCAGATTGGCCACGTTCACCGCCAACAGCACGCCGACAAACACGGCTGAGATTACGAAGCCCCAGATAACCTGAGTGATATAAAGACGGATGAGCTTGGGCATTGCGGCACTCCTTGTTCTGCAAGAAGCTTAGTCTGCCAGAGCACCTAGTAAAGGCGTCAGAACGCCTCGGGCTGGGCCTCGCGCGCCACGTGGTCCAGCACAGCGTTGACGAATTTCGGCTCTTTTCCTTCTGGGAAGAAGGCGCGGGCCACGTCGACGAATTCGGTGATGACCACCTTGGGCGGCGTGTCGCTTTGGGTTAGTTCGGCGCCTGCGGCGCGGAACGCAGCGCGCAAGGTCGGGTCGATGCGCCCGATGGGCCATTTGGCCACCAAAGCGCGGTCTGTCATCTGATCGATCGGGGCCTGATAGTTCACGGCATCTTCGACCAGTTTGCGGAACAGGCGGATATCGCCGTCCAGCATTTCTTCGCCCTCATAGACGGCACCGAACCGGTGATCCAGAAACTCGTTCACGACTGCTTCGGTCGTCTGGCCTGACTGCTCCATCTGGAACAGCGCCTGAACGGCGTAAAGCCGAGCGGCGGATTTCATCAGGCGTTTCTGGTTTGCCTGTTTAGGCGCGTCTGTCTGGGTCATGCTGTCGTGGGTCCGTTGCTGTCGCCCGCCACTAGGATGGACTCGGACGGTGGCTTGAAGCCCACGCCCTTTTTGGAAGAGCCCCACTTACGGCTGAGCGCGATCAGATGCAAGGCCGCAGCGGCTGCCCCACCCCCTTTATTCATCTTTTCTGGGTTGGCGCGCACCTCGGCCTGTTCGTCGTTCTCGACGGTCAGGATGCCGTTACCAATCAGCAGGCCCTGCAGGCCCATCAACTGAATGGCGCGACTGGAATCGTTGCACACCGTTTCATAATGCGTGGTCTCGCCGCGAATAACGCAGCCCAGCGCGACATAGCCATCATAGTTGCACTGCCGGTCAGCCATGGCGATGGCGGTGGGTATCTCCAACGCGCCGGGAACCTCGACCACATCACAAGTGCCGCCCGCAGCCTCGATCTCGTCCTTGGCACCGGCAACCATATTGTCGGCAATGGCACGATAGAACGGTGCTACCACCAGCAGCAGTTTCACCGGCTTGTCGAATGTCGGAGTCGGCAGGACGCCGTGTTTGTCTTGTTCAGCCACGATCAGTCTTCCTTGAGGATGGAACGGGTGCCGACGATGGACAGGCCAAACGCGTCGAGCCCCAGATATACGGTTTCGGGCGAGTCGGTCAGCAGCACCAGCTCGTGAATTCCCAATTTGGACAGGATCTGAGACCCCAGTCCTGTTTGTTTGATGGTCCGAGGGCCTTCATCCTCGACCGCATAAAGCGAGTTGCGCGGTTGGCGGAACAGACAGACGACGCCGCGCCTCTCTTCGGCGATCTTCTCCATCGCACGCGGCAGTTCGCGCGAAGATTTAGGCCCGAGGCCCAAGATATCCGGCGCTTCGTGCAAAGCATGGGTGCGGGTCAGAACGGGTTCGGGCGTGGTGATGTCGCCTTTGATCATGACCACATGTTCGATGCCATGAAGCTGGTCAGTGAACAGCCGCATCTCCCATTCGCCACCATATTCCGAATTGACGGTTTCACGAGACGTCTCGACCACCAGATTGTCATTGCGGGATCGATAGGTGATCAAGTCGCTGATCGTACCGATTTTCATGTCATGGGTTTGGGCGAATTCCACCAGATCGGGCAGACGCGCCATTGTGCCGTCGGGCTTCATGATCTCGCAGATCACGCCTGAAGGGTTCAGCCCGGCCAAGCGCGAGATATCAACCGCAGCTTCGGTATGGCCCGCGCGCACCAGCACCCCGCCCCGCTTAGCACGTAAGGGGAAGACATGGCCCGGGGTGGCAATGGCCGCCATCGTGTTTTGTTCATTGATGGCCGTCGCAACAGTCAGGGCGCGGTCAGCGGCGGAAATCCCGGTCGACACACCTTCGCGTGCCTCGATCGACACGGTGAACGCGGTTTCATGACGCGAGGAATTGTTCACCGCCATCATCGGCAGGCCCAGCGCATCCACCCGTTCCGCGGTCATCGGCAGGCAGATCAGGCCGCGCCCATGGGTGGCCATGAAGTTGATCGCCTCGGCATCCGCAAACTCGGCGGCGATGACCAGATCGCCTTCATTCTCACGGTCTTCGTGGTCGACCAGAATATACATCCGGCCTTTGCGCGCCTCTTCGATGATCTCTTCAATCGGGCTGATCGCGTCGCGCAGTTGCGCTTCGACGGGTCCGGGGGTTTCAAAGCTCATTGGGCAGCCTTTCGCAGAGCATGTTTGCACGGGTGGATAGACCACCCCGCGCGCAAAGGCCAGTCTGCAAACGTCCCGAACCGGTCAGAACGCGGCGTTTAACTCAGGACATTTCGGCCAGGCGGGCAACGTAGCGGGCCAGGGTGTCGATCTCGAGGTTGACTTTGTCTCCAATCGCAACATCGCCCCATGTCGTCACCTCTTTGGTATGAGGAATGAAGTTGATACCAAAGTCACTGCCGTCCACATCGTTGACGGTCAGAGACGTCCCGTTCAGCGCAACCGAACCCTTGGGTGCGATAAAGCGCGCAAGGTCCTTGGGCGCGCGCAAGGTCACACGGGTACTGTCACCTTCATCCTCGATAGCAACGACCTCGGCGACTCCGTCCACGTGCCCAGACACGATATGACCGCCCAACTCATCCCCGACTTTAAGGGCGCGTTCCAGATTGACATGTTTGCCGACCGACCAGTTGGACAGGTTCGTCTTGGATACCGTCTCGGCACTGATCTGAACATCATACCAGTCGTCCCCCAAGGCGATGACGGTCAGGCACACCCCATCGCTTGCGATTGAGGCACCTATATCGATGCCGGATGTCTTATAGGCGGTCTTGATCCGCGCCCGCAGGTCGCCCTGTTGGTCAAGTTCGGCAATGGTGCCAACATCGGTGACGATACCTGTGAACATTTCCTTTACCCTTCGGTTCCTAATATTCCATCCAGTCTACTTGCCGAGGTAAGCGTATCGGCGGTTCCGGGCAAGGCCCGCCTTGCCGGACGCAGCACAAAAAGGCATAAATTTCGCACCAACGAGCAAGAGCAGCACCAATGCCACCACTCACAAAAGGCTCTGAGCGCCGTGTTTTCCTGTTTCTACAGGGACCGCACGGACCGTTTTTCAATGCACTCGCACGCGTGCTGCGCAAAACAGGTGCCGAGGTTCGGCGTGTGGGCTTCAATGCCGGTGACCGCGCGTTCTGGTTCGACCGTGCAAGCTATATTCCCTTTACCGACCGTCCTGAGCAATGGCCTGAAAGTTTCCGCGGGCTGACTGAGACGCTTGGTGTGACCGACCTCGTCTTATACGGCGACGCACGCCCAATACATGCCCAAGCAATCAAGATTGCCAGCGAACGGAACATAACCGTGCATGTGTTCGAAGAAGGTTATCTGCGTCCGTGGTGGGTCACTTATGAACGCATGGGATCGAACGGGAATTCTCGCCTGATGTCGCTTACGATCCCGCAGATGGAACAAGCCCTCGAACGCTCGGACACTCAGGATCCCCCGCCGCCTTCGCATTGGGGCGACATGCGGCAGCACATCTTTTATGGTGCGCTATATCATTGGTTTTTGTTGTTCCTCAATCAGAGGTATCGCAACTTCCAGCGGCACAGAGAGCTGCCAGTTTCCAAGGAATTTACGCTGTATTTCAAACGGCTTATGCTGATGCCCTTTCACCGCTTGCAACGACGCTGGGCGACGTTTCGCGCTCGCAGAAGCGGTATGCCATATCATCTTGTGCTGCTGCAATTGGGGCATGACAGCTCGGTTCAATCGCATTCCGACTATTCCAACATGTCAGAATTTCTGGAACAGGCCATCAAGGGCTTTGCTGATGGGGCACCGCGTCACCACCAGCTTGTCATCAAAGAACATCCGCTTGAAAACCACCGAGAACCCCTGAACCGCAGAACCCGTCAAATCGCCAACGCCCATGGTGTCGGCGACCGTGTCCACTACGTGCCGGGTGGAAAGCTTGCGCGGCTGTTGAACGAGGCGAATTCCGCTGTCACCATCAACTCGACCGCCGGACAGCAAGTTTTGTGGCGCGGAATTCCGCTGCGCAGTTTCGGGCGGTCCGTCTACAACAAGCCCGAGTTCATCTCGGGACAGACATTTGCCCAGTTTTTTGGCAACCCCACCCCTCCTGACACGGCCGCGTATCAGGCTTATCGCCAGTTCCTGCTTAAAACCTGTCAGGTGCCCGGAGGGTTTTACTCCAGACGTGGTCGGCGGCAGTTGCTGCGGCGTGTAACAGATATGTTGCTTGCCCAATGCGACCCCTATGAGACACTGCTGTCGGGTAACGCGGCGCAGACGCCACAGTTGAAGATCGTTGAAGGAAACAAACAGCTTGATGCTGGAAGTCAACTCAATGACAAGCTAACTTGAGACAAACAAAAGAAGACTGAGGATATTCGGCAGTGCAGTGCTTTCCGCTCCAATGGGCACGGAGATTTTTCCTTGTTGCCGTTTTTGGCTTTTTGGCCGGGTGTCAGCTTCCCAAATCTGGGCCAAGCAAGAATGAAATTTTGGCTGGCTCAGTTCAGAATGGTGGCAATGCGTTCATAGTCGAAGTGGATGATCGTATTACCGAGGTCACGTCCGCTGTTCCCCAATTCGGGTTTTCGCAGTCTTTCCTCAGCGCGCCAAACCTGGCCGCCGATACAGTGCGCCCCGGTGACTCTCTGAGCCTGTCGGTCTGGGAGAACGTCGATGACGGGCTGCTTTCTTCAGATATCGGCGGCGCGACGACGCTGGATCAAATTCAAGTGGACAGTGAAGGGTTTATCTTTGTTCCTTATGCCGGTCGTGTCAGGGCCTCTGGGAATACCCCCGAACAGCTGCGCCAACTGATCACAAGCAAACTGCAAGACCAAACACCAGATCCACAGGTCGAGGTCCGGCGGACAGCCGGAAACGGTTCAACCGTTACGCTGAACGGCGAGATTGGCTCGCCAGGTATATACCCTATCGAAAGCCCGACCCGCACTCTGGCTGGCATGCTGTCCCAAGCCGGAGGCGTTTCAGTCGGGTCTGACATCGCGCTTGTTACCGTTATTCGGGGCAATCAACGGGGAACGGTCTGGTACAATGACCTGTTCACCAATCCAAAGCTGGATATCGCACTACGCGCCGGTGACCGCATATTGGTCGAGGCCGACAGTCGGTCTTACGTCGCCCTAGGGGCTACCGGACAGTCACGTGTTGCGTTCGACAGTCAAGATTTGACTGCACTCGAAGCTTTGGCCCAAGTCGGAGGGCTACAGTCCCTGTCCTCGGACCCTACCGGCATCTTCGTGCTGCGAAACGAACGACAGGACATTGCCCGTTCGGTCATGGGACGCTCGGACTTACAGGGCGAACAGCGGGTGATTTACCTGCTTAACCTTACTGCACCAAACGGCCTGTTCGTAGCCCGTGATTTCGTCATCCGCGACGACGACACGATCTACGTCACCGAAGCGCCCTATGCGCAATGGAGCAAGTCGATATCGCTGATCGCGGGCGGGCTTACACCGCTGGCCAACGTCACGACCCTGACAGGCGGGTGATGTCGGCTGCGGCGATGGCCGAGGAACAGCGTACCCGCCTGCGTGTCTACAATGGCGGTTTCCTGACCAATCGCCGTATTCGTCGCATTCTCAAGCTTGCGGGCTACGACATTCGGCTGGGTCTACCCAAAGACGGAGACACCGTTGCCATATGGGGCAACAGTCCAACCGCCCACCGCGGCTTGAATATCGCAGAAAAACACAAATCCCCTGTCTTGCGTGTCGAAGATGCTTTTCTGCGATCTTTGCATCCTGGTCGGGATGGCGAACCGCCGCTAGGCCTATTGCTGGACCGGTCCGGTCTACACTTCGATCCTACGCGCCCATCCGATCTTGAGACTTTGCTGGCGACGCACCCTTTGGATGATACGGCCCTACTGAACCGGGCGCGCGGTGCGATTGCGCGAATGAAGGAACTGCATCTCAGCAAGTATTCGGGGTTTGAAGTCACTAAGTCTCTGCCGGCGCCGGGGTATGTGTTGGTTGTCGATCAGGCCCAAGACGATGCATCGGTTACTGCCAGCAAAGGCGACGCGGCCCGGTTCCGCGAAATGTTGGTCATGGCGCAAGAAGAGCACCCAGGCGCGCGCGTGTTGATCAAAACCCACCCCGAAACCATTAGTGGCCATCGCAGTGGGTATTTCTCTGACCTGGACCAATCAGGTCGTGTCGCTTTGTTTGAAAACCCGATCAGCCCGTGGGACTTGCTTGAAGGTGCAGTGGGCGTCTACACCCTGTCTTCGCAATTCGGGTTCGAGGCCATTTTGGCAGGCCACAAGCCCCGCGTCTTTGGTCAACCCTTCTATGCGGGCTGGGGCCTAACGCAGGACGAAGAATACCTGCCCCGCCGTCAGCGCAGCCTGACGCCAGCCCAGCTTTTTGCGGCCGCCATGATCCTTTATCATACTTGGTATGACCCCTACAGGGATCAGCTTTGCGAATTGGAAATGGTTCTGGATACGTTAGAGGCGCAGACCCGCGCATGGCGTCAGGATCACGCGGGCTGGACGGCCTCGGGGATGCGTTTGTGGAAACGTGGTCATCTTCAAAGGATGTTCGGGCGCGAGACCAAAATTCGCTTTACCAAAAGCCCTCCTCCGTCTTCCGAAAAACCACATATGGTTTGGGCCAGCCGAGCCGAAGGGCAAGAGAGTGTTGTTAGGATCGAGGATGGTTTCCTGCGGTCCCGTGGTTTGGGCGCTGCCTTGGTTCCGCCCGTCTCGCTGGTCGCCGATGATCTGGGTATATATTACGACCCGACGCGAGCTAGTCTGCTTGAACAGCTTATCGCCCAACGGGAAACTCTGCGCCCGGATCAGGAGCTGCGCGCAGACAGGCTAGTTGAGAAAGTCACCTCGGGGCAGATCAGCAAATACAATATCGGCGGCCAAGTACCGGACTTGCCCAAGGGGCATCGCATTCTAGTACCCGGACAGGTAGAGGACGACGCCTCGATCCTGTTAGGGACCGGAACAATTCGTACCAACCTTGAACTGTTACAGTTGGTACGGGACAAGAACCCGGACGCTGTTTTGATCTATAAGCCCCACCCGGATGTCGAGGCCAGTTTACGTGACGGCGCGATAGATGCAGACGGCCTCGCTGATGTCACCATACGCGATACGGATCCGGCCCAGCTATTGCCGCAGGTCAATGAAGTCTGGACAATGACGTCTTTACTGGGGTTTGAGGCGCTGATCCGCAACCTGCCTGTGACCACTGTCGGTGCCCCCTTCTATGCGGGTTGGGGGTTGACGCAGGACCTCGGCACCGTCCCCGCCCGGCGTGGCGCACATCCCACGGTGTTGGGTTTGGTCCATGCCGCGTTGATCGACTACCCGCGGTATCTGGACCCGATCACAGGCACCCCCTGCCCGGTCGAGGTTGCGCTGCAGCGCCTGACCGATCGTGAAGGAATCAAAGGGCCGCCGATGTTACGATTGCTATCTAAGCTGCAGGGCGCCTTTGCGACACATGCTCATCTATGGCGACGCTAGCGCAGTAACCGCCGCCAGCGATGCATGACGTCGGGGCCAACAGCGCGCGTTTCCATCAATTCAAACCGGGGGGCTGCGTCCAGCGTCTCCAGCCCCAATGCTCCGATCCCTGGCAAACCTTCTGCACCGATGGTCAGACCCGCGTTAAATCCGACCAGTTCGTCAACCAGATCCTGCGCCAACAAAGATGCCGCCAACGCCGAGCCGCCTTCGCAGAAAACACGTGTCAGCCCCGCCTGCCCCAGTTGTTGTAACATATCCGCAGCATCAATCTGGTGATCTTGCAATGCGCAAGGGATCAATGTGGCCCCTAGCCCCTCCCATGCCCGGGCCCGCTCGGCATCGGGGGCATGGCCGTGGCACAGCCAAACCGGGACTTGCTTAGCGGATCGGGCGAGTTGGCTCATCAATGGGATATCAAGATGGCGCGAGACAACGATACGGACAGGTTGCTGCGCCACACCAAGATCACGGACGGTCAGTGCAGGGTCATCGGCCCGCGCAGTACCTGCGCCAACCATAACCGCGTCGTGACGCGCGCGCATCGCGTGGACTTCTCGCCGCGCCTGCGGACCGGTGATCCACTGGCTATGACCACTGGCCGTCGCGATCCGGCCATCGAAACTGTTCGCCAATTTAAGGGTTATGAATGGTCGCCCCTGCTCCATCCGCAAGAAAAACCCTGCGTGGTCACGTTCGGCGTGCGCGGCCAAAACACCTGTCGTGACTTCGATTCCGGCTTCGCGTAATTTGGCGAAGCCCTGCCCTGCAACACGCGGATCACTGTCCTCGACCGGTGAAACCACGCGCGCAATCCCCGCTGAGATCAGCGCATCCGTGCAAGGAGGGGTTTTCCCATGATGTGCGCAAGGCTCCAGCGAGACATAGGCCGTCGCGCCTTTGGCCGTTTCACCAGCCTGTGCCAACGCAACGGTTTCCGCATGCGGTCGTCCGCCGGGTTGGGTCCAACCTCGCCCAATAATCCGACCATCGCGCACGATAACACATCCCACCGAGGGGTTTGGCCAACACGTGCCTTGACCGCGTTGCCCCAAAGACAGGGCCAACGCCATGTATCGTTTATCTGTGTCGTTCACTCGTCAGACGAAGGATGCGGCGGGCGCAGTTCGTGGACAAACTCCTCGAAATCATCGGCCGCCTGGAAATTCTTGTACACGCTTGCAAAGCGCACATAAGCAACCGTGTCAATGCGCGCCAACGCTTCCATGACGATCTCGCCAATTTTGTTCGACGGGATATCGGTCTCACCCATGCTTTCCAGGCGGCGCACAATCCCCGAGATCATCTGATCAATACGTTCAGGGTCGATTGGGCGTTTCTGCATTGAGATACGGATAGACCGTTCCAGTTTGTCGCGGTCAAAGTCTTCCCGTTTGCCATTGGTTTTGATCACAACCAGATCGCGCAGCTGCACCCGTTCATAGGTCGTGAAACGTCCGCCACACGCAGGACAGAACCGGCGCCTGCGGATCGCGACGTGATCCTCTGCGGGGCGTGAATCTTTCACCTGAGTGTCAATATTTCCACAAAACGGGCAGCGCATCCGCCGTCTCCTCGTCCCTAATTCCGCCTCTAATTGTAAGCGCTGTGGCTTACTTATCCACAACTATAGGGCAGCCGCTAGGATTTGGGTAGTCGGAATTTTTCACCGCAAGATAAAGGGGTCACGCGAAATGCGCAGCGACCTTTCGGTGGTGGGGCGCTGAACGATGTTCAAACAAATAGATCCCTTGCCATGTGCCCAGAGCCGGACGGCCACTTGCCACTGGGATCGTCAATGATACCGGCAGTAAGGCAGCCTTTATGTGTGCTGGCATGTCATCTGGGCCTTCATAAGTGTGCCGTAAATAGGACATCGATGGATGATCCGAGGGCGGAACCAGCCTCTCAAAGAAAGCACTCAGGTCAGTTTGCACCTCGGGATCTGCGTTCTCTTGTATCACCAGAGAACAGGACGTATGGCGCACAAACAACGTCAGCAGCCCGTCGCGTTCGACCGAGTTTAGCCAGTTACCTACATCCGGGGTGAATTCATATAACCCCGGTCCGCGTGTCGAAATAATAAACTCGGTCTGCAACAGGTGCTCATTCTCGCTTAGTCGTCAAAGATTTGCCGACGATAGCACAGTGCGTTCGCACTCTGAACCGATCTGCTTTGACCAGCAACAAAGCCGACGTTGATTGACTTGACGTTCAAATCAACACCAGGCGGAGGACTGACGGAAAACTGCACAGCGGTCCGGCGTCCAGTTGCTTCGCTGGGTCCATAACCGCGCACTACGTAGATCGGCTGTTTCCAACCTGCGCCCAAAGTCCTGCGGGCATAATCGGCAGCGGCACACCAATACCCATCAACATCGTTGCGCCCACGCGGGATCACTTCGTAGACGTTGGCATTGACCGAGACCGTCTGAAACCCAAATCGCGCAAAGCCAGCGGCCGAAAGCGGTGTAGTCAGAACAACTGCGGCAAGCGCAGCGTAAGTCATAACCTGTTTCATAATCATACTCTTTCCTGTTACGAGGTAAGACTGGAAATAGTATAACCCGTCCAACGGCAAAGCGGGTTCACGATCAATTCAGCCCACGTCCTGTTTTGCGTGATCAGCCGTTAGCCATCCGTGATATCGGATCAGCAACCCCAAAACAGGCATCCGAGCGGACACATCAAACCGAAAGCGCCCTTCGTCATCCTGCCACTCAAACGTATTAGACCTGGGTAATATGAGCTTTGGGCACGGGATTCCCCACAAGCGTAACCGGTGAAGACGAATGGACAACTGCCCATCGAAAAGCACGGGTTTCAGCCACAAGGTCAATAGGCCCATCCGCTCGAGTACGTAGCCTGACCTGTAGCCGATCCGCGACCTGGTCGTTTGGCCGTTGAAATTCCTGACCCATATCCATGCCCTGTCCCGTTTTGTTACCGATAAAGAGACAGGAACATTGCAGCCACCAGTGGGGAAGCTTCCAAGCCGCAAAGCCATACGCACTAACAGGCCGCGGCCACGCTCAATATCACAGAAACCCGAATAGCTTCCCTGACTGCCGTGCAGGTGCCGCAAGGCGTCGGGCAAAACTGACTGCGCCGGCAACGCCTGCCAAAACGGATCAGGTTGCATCTAGTACCCTTTGGGAAGAAAGCGCGACATTAGATCTTTGTCCGGAACCAAGCAGGTATCAGCCCGACCAAACACGGCATATCTGTTGCGCGCCAAAACGTGATACATCGGGTCCTTAACCACCCCAGGCAGATATTTGCACAGGGACACGACGGGCCACATCCCCGGCAGAGCCTGCATGGCTGCAGCAAATGCATCCAACCGTTGATAAACTTGACCGTTCAACACGACGAGGTTCGTTTCAAAATCCTGTGTCGGTAATTTAAGATCTGAATAGAGATTTCGCCCCAACTCGGATTGCGCAGTTACAAACTTGAACCTTTGCGCCCTATCCCGTTTCAGCATGAAACGAAAAAAGCCCGTGCACAGCACGCATTCGCCATCAAACACAATAAAATCCTGGCTCTTAACCAATTCGTCCAATGCAATGTCGTGCATCTTAAAATCGCCTTTGCCGTAATTTCCCCCAAAGTGACACCGCAAACACGACGCCACAATGCGACACAGGCAACAGCAGGAATGGGCGTGCCGGGGAGCCACAGTATGCCTGCTCGAATTATCGTCTGGGCTCTGGCCCCATCCCCAAAAAGGCGCTGACCCGGCAACGTGACAGAAATACGGGTTTGCCGCCCAAAGCGCATGTGACTTTTTGCCAACGTTTTACGGATTTATGTCACGGCGGATGCGTCCCACACCTCTCAGCAAGGGTGCAAACAAACAGATATCGCGATAAGATACAGCATGGACGTCGATATCTCACGTATTCAGCTTTTGACGCGCATGCTTGATCACAAGACACAGAATCCTGCTGTCACAGATCGAGTATTGGAAAAATGTAACATACAGCGCGATGACATCACGGTTTCTGCGGGCACTTGTAGCGCCCACACAGAAGCCCTCTTTGCCAGATATGCCTGCGATATTCTTGAGGACCCGACTTTTGCCGCAGCGGCCGGGCTAGAATACCGATCTTCCTCAAGCCTTACCGCATACATCAGCAAATACTCGCGAGATTTGAAACAAGTTCTAGAAAATACCTCGCGTTTTCACGGGATCATTGATCCGGCTCTGATGTTCAGTTTGCGCGTCGCAGGGAATTTCGCGTCGATCGAGGCTGAATGGAAAGATGCCAGCTTTGCTCGATACCACAGACGCACAGAGTTTTTAGTATTTGCAGGTCTGGCACGGATGCGAAACCTGACTCAGATTGATTTCTTCCCAATGGAAATACGTTTTCAACATGAAACAGGAGGCAATCGGACCGCGTACCAAAAGCTTGCGGGTTTTCCAGTCATCTTTGGGGCGGAACGAATTGAAATCGTGCTGGCACTATCATCGCTTGATCTACCTGTCCCAACTTATGACCCCAAGCTGCGCGCGCATTTGTTGGAATACGGAGACCGAGTCATCGCAGAACACCGACAGCCCAAGCAAAAACTACGTGCTCGGGTTGAAGGCTTGATCACCCGCTCTCTGCCCGGAGCGATCATTCAGGCGGATGACGCTGCCGCCAACCTTGGCCTCAGCGCGCGCACCTTTGCACGTCGTCTTAAAGACGAAGGAACCAGTTATCGTGAGATTGTCGATGACCTTCGTTGTGATCTGGCGCAAACATTTATCACCAACGGCATGCCCTTGTCAGAGATCGCATTTTCACTTGGATACGCTGATCAACCAGCGTTCTCGACAGCATTCAAACGCTGGACAGGTCAGGCACCCAGCACATTCCGCAGCAGACTGGATTTTACTTCCGGGGCCTGAGACCGGGGGTCATCGGCACCGTCGCCTCTCCCCGGCCCGTCCCATGAGTGGACAAAACGGAAATAGGCGACCAAGCCAGATGACACTTGTGACTTTCTGCCAATTTGAATTTTGGACCGGCCACTTTCACCACCCGCGCAAAAAATAAGCGCCTCAGATGAGGCGCCTATTTGTCTATTGATCCAAGAATGACCGCAACTTGCGCGACCGGCTTGGGTGTTTCAGCTTCCTTAGCGCCTTCGCCTCAATCTGGCGAATACGTTCGCGGGTCACGCTGAACTGCTGGCCAACCTCCTCCAACGTGTGGTCGGTGTTCATGCCGATGCCAAACCGCATCCGCAGAACCCGTTCCTCGCGCGGGGTGAGCGAGGCCAGAACCCGTGTGGTCGTTTCCTTGAGGTTTTCCTGAATGGCGCTGTCCAGCGGCAGCACGGCATTCTTGTCCTCGATGAAATCGCCCAGCTGGCTGTCTTCCTCGTCGCCAATTGGCGTTTCCAAAGAGATCGGTTCTTTGGCGATTTTCATCACCTTGCGAACCTTCTCCAGCGGCATTTGCAGCTTTTCGGCCAGTTCTTCCGGTGTCGGCTCGCGGCCGATTTCGTGCAGCATCTGGCGGCCGGTCCGCACCAGCTTGTTGATCGTTTCGATCATATGGACCGGAATACGGATCGTGCGCGCCTGATCCGCGATGCTTCGCGTGATCGCCTGACGAATCCACCATGTCGCATAGGTCGAGAATTTGTAGCCGCGGCGGTATTCAAATTTGTCCACCGCTTTCATCAGGCCGATGTTGCCTTCCTGAATAAGATCAAGGAATTGCAGGCCACGGTTCGTGTATTTTTTGGCGATCGAGATCACCAGACGCAGGTTGGCTTCGACCATTTCCTTCTTGGCCTGCCGCGCCTCTTTCTCGCCCTTCTGAACCTGCTGCACGATGCGGCGGAATTCGGGGATGTCCAAGCCGACATACTGACCGACCTGAGCCATATCATTGCGCAGTTCCTCGACCTTTGCGGTCGAGCGTTCGATGAACATCTGCCAGCCCCGGCCCGGCTTTTCAGCCATATCCGACAACCAGTTCGGGTCCAGCTCGCGCCCGCGATAGGCGTCAATGAATTCCCGACGGTTGATGCGTGCCTGATCCGCCAGCTTCACCATTGAGCTGTCCAGCGACATCACGCGGCGGTTGATACCGTAAAGCTGGTCGATCAGCGCTTCGATCCGGTTGTTATGCAGGTGCAGTCCATTCACCAGTTCAACAATCTCGGCGCGCAGCTTCTGATAGGTTGCTTCATCCTGCTCGCTGAAGGTGCCGTCTTCGTTCAGTGTGGCCGAAATCCGGCTGTCCTGCATTTCCGACAGCATCGAGAAGTCGGTCGAGATGCGTTCCAGGGTGGTCAGAACCTGATCCTTCAGCGCGGCTTCCATCGCGGCGAGAGACATATTGGCCTGATCATCGTCGTCATCATCGTCGTCGTTGTTCAACGGGTTGCCGTCAGCATCCAGCTCGGGGCCTTTGTCCTCTTTCTCAGGCTTGGCGGCCTGCACGTTGGAGGTATCGACTACCGGTTCCTCGACATCGCCGTCTTCGTCCATCTGGTTTCCAAAGGTGGCCTCCAGATCAATGACGTCGCGCAGCAGAATGTCTTCGGACAGCAATTCGTCATGCCAGATGGTGATCGCCTGGAACGTCAGCGGGCTTTCGCACAGCCCGGCAATCATGGTGTTCCGACCAGCCTCGATCCGCTTGGCGATGGCAATCTCGCCCTCGCGGCTCAGCAGTTCGACGCTGCCCATCTCGCGCAGGTACATGCGCACAGGGTCGTCGGTGCGATCCAGCTTTTCGGTCCCCGCACCGGCCAGCGCAACCTCGCGGTTGCTTTCTGTCGTGGTCAGTTCGGTCGAGCCTTTGTTTTCTTCTTCTTCGGCTTCTTCATCTTCGATGATGTTGATGCCCATCTCGGACAGCATCGACATCACGTCTTCGATCTGTTCCGAGCTGACCTGATCCGGCGGCAGAACCTGATTAAGCTGGTCGTAGGTGATGTACCCTTTCTCGCGGGCCTCAGCGATCATCTTCTTGACCTGGGCCTGGCTCATGTCCAGCGAGATTTCCTGTTCCTGCTCGTCGGATTTGCGATCTTCGGTCGTGTCTTTGGCGGCCATTCAATGCTCCTGCAGGGATGGGTGATTCGATTGAACCGAATCATTAGCGCGTAGAAGTGATTCGGCTACCCGTTTACCCGTTTTTCTTTTCCAGTGCCTTACGAAAACACCAGTTTACCGGCGTTTCCGCTCAAAATTGATCCCGGACATGATTGCCTCAAACGCGTCTTTCTCGTCACGATTGATTCGCGCGCCATTGTCGGCCACGTCGAAAATCGCCCTGTCTTCATTCTGGCTACGGCTTGTGCGGTTACGCTCTTCGGCCGCCTGAGCCAGCCGATATGTCAACGCCTCATCTGCCAGATCCGACAGCTCCTCCTCCGCTTCGGCAATCTCTGCGTCCAACCCCCTGAGAGCTTTGATCTTTGCGAGTTCCTCGGCCAGCGTCATTTCGGCCTTTTCGACATCGCCCGGTTTATGCACGCAAGGGATCACTGCGACATGGCGAAGGGCCAGCAGGTTTTCAAGGGCTTCGGGCCCCAAAGTTTCGGCTATGTGGTCTTTCAGGTTCTCGGGGTCGTCAATCGCATGGCGCAGAATGGCGTGACGCAGGGCGGCGTGGTCAGGGTCACGGCACTCCATCTCTTCCAACTGAATTTCGAACTGCACAACCACTTGCGGGTTCAACGCCGCAATTGCCAAAATCGCTGCCTCGCGCAGTTGGATTTCCGCACCTTCGGACGACGCCAAGAATGACGCTCGCGCGCCTGGTGTCGCCGTCGGCTTAGGTTGCCATTTACCGCGCGGCTGCCACGATCGGTTCTGAGGCTGACGCTGCGGGCGGAACAGTTGCCAGCGCAGATCCTTAATCTCTTGCCCATAATGCGAGCGGATCGAAGGGTCACGGATCAGCTTGATCTTGTCGCGCAGCGCCTTGTCCAGCGCCGCTTTGCGCTCGGGACTGTCGAAGACTTTGCCGTCGGTCTCGCGCTGCCACAGCAGTTTGACCATGGGGATCGCGCCTTCCAACACCGTTTGCACGGCCCCCGGCCCCTCGGCGCGTAACAGGTCATCGGGGTCTTTGCCCTCGGGCATCAACGCAAACCGTAAGGATTTCCCGGCCTCAAGCAGTGGCAAGGCCAAGTCAACCGCGCGCATCGCGGCGCGCAAGCCCGCCGTGTCGCCGTCCAACGCGATGATCGGCTCATTGGAAATCCGCCAAAGCAGTTGCAACTGGTGCTCGGTAATCGCGGTACCCAAGGGCGCCACCGAAGCGCCAAACCCTGCCTCGGCCAGTGCGATTACGTCCATATAGCCTTCGGCCACGATCAGCGGTTGCCCCTTCCCTGCCGCTTGCCGCGCGGGGCCGTGGTTATAGAGGCTGCGGCCCTTATCGAACAACTCGGTCTCGGGTGAGTTCAGGTATTTCGCATTGTCATTCGGGTCCATCGCCCGGCCGCCAAACGCAATGCAGCGACCGCGCGGGTCACGGATCGGGTACATGATCCGGTTGCGGAACGTGTCATAGGGCTTTTTACCCTTGTTCGACGGCTTGGCTAGACCCGCCCCAAGGATCAGATCTTCCGCCACATTCTTACCAGTTAAATGATCCCACAGGGCCTGCCACCCATCGGGGGCAAATCCGATCTCCCACCGGTCCAGCGCCTGCGCGTCCAATCCTCGACGGGTCAGGTAATCGCGTGCGGCACTCCCTGCCCCAGTTTTGAGTTGCAGGCGGAAAAACTGCACCGCCTGCTCCATCACCTCGACCAGTTGCGCGCGACGGTCCTGCTTTTCCTGCGCCTTGGGATCGCGCTGCGGCATCGGCATCCCTGCTTCGCGCGCCAGAATCTCGACCGCTTCGATAAACGAGACATTCTCGGTCTCTTTCACGAAACTGATCGCGTCGCCTTTGGCGTGGCAGCCGAAGCAATAATAGAACCCCTTTTGGTCATCCACATGGAACGAGGCGGTCTTTTCATGGTGAAATGGGCACGGTGCCCACATGTCACCTTTGCCCTGATTGGACTTGCGCGGGTCCCACATGACCTTGCGGCCGACGACCTGAGACAGGCTGAGGCGCGTGCGCAATTCGTCAAGAAATCCGGGGGGCAAAGACATGGGGACAAACCTGCCAGAAATGAAAACGCAGGCCAAGGGGATGGCCTGCGCTTATCCACAGCGAAATGCAATGGATGTGGATTACTGCTGCAGGCACAGCTCCAGCCAAGCAGCGCCGAGGTCTTTTTTCCTCACATCGCGCATCTTTTGTTCATAGACCCACGGAGTGATCAGGGGAATCGCCGCGTTGTAGTTCTCGGGCCATGTCGGCCCTGACTCTGCCACCGCCTGTGCCACGTCCCGTTCCTTTACCCGGTCCAGCCTTGCCTGCTGGACGGCAGCCACGACGTCTGACTGGAATTTGCAGCTCTGTTCCTTGGTTTCTTGAGCGGCCAGAGGAGTAGACAGAACAATGGCCGCTATGGCGATACGCAACATGAGGGTCTCCGGGATTCGTTTCTGTCGCAGCAGCTTATCCGCCGCAAAGCCAACCGGCCATTGCCGTTTTGAACCTCGCGCCTTCGTGTTGCGCAGGGGCGACCAATTTCCGTCCCTGCATTTTCCTCAAAGTCCTTTGGCCCGATAGCTTTTCGAGACCCGGTCGATCGCCACGATATAAGCGGCTGTGCGCAGGTCTTCGACATCATCGCGGCTATGCCAAACCTCACGCATGGACTGATACGCAATCCGCATCGTGTCATCGAGGCCCGAGCGCACCAGCTCAAGCTCATCCGCACCTTTCAAGTACTTGGCTTTGAAATCCGGTGACATCGACCACGCATCGCCCAGATACCGATCCAGACGCTCCAACTCGCTGACGATCAACTCATGCCGGGCTTCTTCCTGACGGCGCTGCATCCGGCCAAAGCGGATATGGCTCAGGTTTTTGACCCACTCGAAATACGACACCGTCACACCGCCGGCATTGGCATACATGTCAGGAATGATCACCGTACCCTTTTTGCGCAATATTTCATCCGCACCCGCCGTCACAGGACCGTTCGCAGCCTCGATGATCAGCGGGGCCTTTATGCGTTCGGCATTTGACAGATTGATCACGCCTTCCAGCGCCGCCGGGATGAGGATATCGCAGTCCTCTTCCAACACCACCGCCCCCTCGGCGGAATGGGTCGCGTCCGGGTAATCCTTGACGCCACCATGTTTGACGATCCACTGCCGAACGGACTCAACGTCGATCCCTTCCGGATTATACAGCGCGCCATCCCATTCGATGATGCCGGTGACAATCGCGCCATCCTCTTCGCTGAGGAATTTTGCGGCATGATAGCCCACATTGCCCAAGCCCTGGACGATCACGCGTTTGCCGTCCAACTTTCCAGTAAGCCCAGCTTTCTGAATGTCCTCAGGATGACGAAAGAATTCTCGCAGCGCGTATTGAACACCACGACCGGTTGCCTCGACCCGCCCGGCGATACCACCCGCGTTCAACGGCTTGCCGGTAACACAGGCCCGCGCATTGATGTCCGTTGTGTTCATCCGGGCATATTGGTCGGCCATCCACGCCATCTCACGCTCGCCGGTCCCCATGTCGGGGGCTGGGACGTTCTGGGACGGGTTGATCAGATCCCGCTTGGCCAGTTCGTAGGCAAACCGGCGCGTGATTTGCTCCAGCTCATGATCCTCATACTGTCGCGGGTCGATACACAGCCCGCCTTTCGAGCCGCCAAAAGGTGTTTCAACCAGCGCACATTTGTAGGTCATCAGCGCTGCCAGCGCCTCAACTTCATCCTGATTGACGGCCAAAGCGTAGCGGATGCCACCTTTAACGGGCTCCATGTGTTCGGAATGAACAGACCGGTAGCCGGTGAACGTATGAATATCACCGCGCAGGCGAACACCGAACCGCACCGTGTAAGTGGCGTTGCAAACCCTGATCTTCTCTTCCAGCCCCGGAGGCAGATCCATCAGGGACGCCGCCCTGTTGAACATCAGGTCAACACTTTCGCGAAAGCTGGGTTCTTTTGTGGCCGTCATCTATACCTCCGTGCCAACGAACGACTTGCGTTCTGTCGTTTTGTCGCACCCATTGGATAAACGATCAATATTTAAGCAAAAATAAATTTCGAAAAACTGAGTCGCTGAATGCGATCACGCGCGCGTGCATTGTCGACAAGAAGACAACAGAACCCGAGCGCCGATCATATTATTCCCGGTTTGACAAGAAATGGGCCTGATCCAAGGCGGTTTCGCCCAATTCCCGCCACGTTTGAGCGTTAATTTCTCAACGTTAACTTTTCCTTAGCAGTAGTGGATGACTGTTCAGTGAGGACGGCAATATGATTAACCGCGGTTTCAAAAGCGGCATTACTAAACGCTTTAAAAAACTACCAACGCCCGAGGCCTTCCAGCGCGAAGAAGACGGGTCGTTCACCATTTTCGTACTGCTTGGCGTGCTGGTGATTTTTGCGACCACAGGTATTGGGGTCGACGTCATGAATTTTGAACGCGACCGTGCGACGTTGCAGTCGACCTTGGACCGCGCTGTTCTTGCCGCCGCCGACCTTGACCAAACGCTCCCGCCGCGACAGGTGGTCGAGTCATACTTGGACAAAGCCGGCCTCAGTGACAAACTGAAATCGGTCAACGTGCAGGAAGGATTTGGATCCCGGACCGTGTCTGCAACTGCAGAAACGATCGTGAACACCAATTTCATGCGCTTTTCGGGTCACAAGACCTTGACTGCACAAGCGGCAAGTACAGCGGAGGAATCGATTGGATCAGTCGAAATCTCGCTCGTACTCGACATGTCCGGATCGATGAACCGCGCGTCTGCGGAAGCGGGAAGAACGAAAATCGAGGTCTTGCGCTCTGCCGCCAAAGAGTTCGTGACCCTGATGCTGGACAAGCCCGGCGAAAGCCAAATTTCGATGTCCATCATTCCTTACGCAACTCAGGTCAGCGCGGGTGACGACATACTGAAGCATTTCAGCAATGTATCGTCCGAGCATGATTTTTCTCACTGTATCAACTTTACTTCGGCCCAGTTTGGTAGTTCGGCATTGGATCCCACGATTTCCTATGACCGAACCGCTCCGTTCGACCCCTTCCAATACACCAACAACGCAGAGCAGTTCCCCCGCTTCCCTGTTTGTCCTGTCCGCGCAGGCAGTGACATTACCGCTGTGACCGACGATATCGATGTCCTGCACAACCGCATCGACGCGCTTACGGCCAACGGCAACACTTCGATCGACGTGGGTATGAAATGGGGTGTCGGCATGCTGGATCCCAAATTCCAGAACGTTGTCGGAGAACTGGCCAGAGAGAACATTGTTCCGGATAAGTTTAAAGATCGACCCGAAGCCTATGACTCAGAGGTGCTAAAGGTCGCTATCGTCATGACCGACGGACAGAACACCACTCAATACATGCTGAAAGACCAATACCGCTCAGGCTTTTCTGACATTTGGTTCAACCCGGAATACGTCCGCGACGATGGGTCAACAGGGGAATATAGCGTTCGGTTCCGGCGCAATCCGGACCGCTACGCGTGGATGCAACAAAGCATCGAAAACGGCGCGCAGTTCGGCGGAGGATTCATTACCGCCGACTATCCTTATGGCAACCCTCCGAACGAGAACTCTTTTAACAATGAGCCGGGAACAGCGACGCGCATGACGTTCCCTCAGCTGTTCAATCAGGCCTCGTTGTACTGGAACGCGACCAACAACTACTTCTGGCAGAGCAATCACGTGTTCAACTGGTTCCAGAACCCTCGAATAAGTGTCGGACCAACAACCAAGAATTCACGCACAACCAGCATTTGCGGCGCTGCAAAGAATAATGGTGTGATCATCTATGGAATTGCGTTCGAAGCACCCAATGCGGGCCTGACGACCATCAAGAACTGTGCAAGTTCGGACAGCCACGTCTACGAAGTGGACGAGTTCGATGACCCCGAAGGCATCTCGTTGCAAGACGCATTTGCGTCAATCGCATCGTCGATCAAGAAGCTGAGGCTGACCCAATGATCCAAAATCTTCGAACATATCTAGGAAAACTCAAGGCATCTGAGGACGGCAACGTCGTTGTGGAATTTGTCCTCATTTTCCCGGTTTTCATGTTCTTTATCCTCAGCGCAATGGAATACGCGGTGGTTACGGTCCAGCAATCAATGCTGGAACGCGCGGTGGACATAACAGTTCGCGAGATTCGACTGGGAACCGGAACAAACCCGGACCACGATACAATCAAGGACTCGATCTGTGAGAATACGCTGCTAGTCCGTAACTGCTCGCGAAATTTGCGACTGGAAATGATCCAGCAGAGCGCGTTCGCCGGTGTCAATCTGCCCGAAACCGTAGACTGCACCGACAACACTGAAGAAGTACGCCCTGTTCGTACCTTCCAAAACGGTCTGTCGAATGAGCTTATGATTCTGCGCGCGTGCGCCAGGGTTGATCCTCTGTTTCCGACTTCGGCCATGGGGCGGGCGCTGGTAGATGACACCGGACAGATCGCACTAACGGCGACCACAGCCTTCGTTCAGGAGCCTTCGTAAGACTATGACTATTATCCATAGACTCAGAAATCTCTTTCGCTCGGTCAAACGGGATGAAAGCGGTATACTAACTGTCGAAGCAATCCTGATTTTCCCAATGCTGGTTTGGACAATCACGGGCGCCTTTGCCTTCTTCGATGGTTTCCGGCAAAGCGCGGCTAACCTAAAGGCTGCTTACACGGTCGGCGACCTCATCTCGCGTGAAACCGGGACTGTGACCGACACCTACGTCGACTCCATGCATGAGCTTTTGGATCGAATGGTCAACAGCCGCAACGATATTCAACTGCGTATTTCGCTGATTGTCTACGATGCCGAAGATGATCGGCACTACGTGAGATGGTCAGCCATCCGCGGCTATTGTGAGGCCTGGACTAACGACAACATCGGTAACATGCGGGATAACCTGCCCCCGATGCCCGATCAGGACACGCTGATCATTGTCGAGACCTCCAATAGGTATCAGCCTATTTTCGGGTCGAACTGGGTGGTCGGATCGTGGGTTTCCGAAGATCACACTTTCCGCAATTTCGTGTTTACTCGCCCACGATTTACGAATGAGATTGCTCAGAACCTTGGTCCTCAGTCCTGTTCGCAAGCTTAACCGACAGCATTTCCGACATAAACTTGGTCTCAGCGGCGGCTGTCATGCCGCCGATGCCCACCCGATGACCGAGGCGCCACCATAGCCCCGGGGCCCAGGCATTTGCATCCTTGGTCCGCGTGCGGATCAAGAAACCGTTTGACGGTTTGAACGCAAACACTCCGCGATCTACGGCTTCGATATCCTGAACCCGGGCGATCACACGCCCTGCCCCGGTTCGAACCACTGTATCGGTCAATTCGATGCTGTCGCTCGTGGCATACCACATTCGATGCGCCAGCCAGAATGCTGCAGCGCCAACGACCAGCAAAAACACAAGCCACGCAGGCTCGGGCGGCGTTGCCATGGCCACATACAGAACCATCGCTCCTACAACCGTCAACATTCCGACACCCAGCCACCGCCGTGGTGTCGAAGCCTTGACCCGAGCCAGTACTTCTTCCTGCATCTTCTCTCCCCGTTCGATGTGGTCAGGGTTTAGCGCCTTTCCCCGCTGAAAGACAGAGGGGCGCGACCTGCAATTTTTTGCACATAGGCGGTGCCTTTCCGCAAATTGACGCATGTCATCCAACGGCTAAGTATGGCCCAAGCAAGCAGGAGGCCCTCATGTCCCTTAGACCCACTTTGGAAACCCGGAATGCTGTCCCGACAATGGAAGGCGCAGGGGTCAAGCTGCATCGTGCATTCGGATTTCAGGATCCGTCCGAGCTGGACCCGTTCCTGCTGTTTGACGATTTCCGAAACGAACGCCCGCAAGACTATATGGCGGGGTTCCCTTGGCACCCTCATCGAGGCATCGAGACGATAACTTATGTGCTGTCCGGCACGGTCGAACATGCAGATTCGCTAGGCAATACTGGCACGTTGGGTGCCGGAGACGTTCAATGGATGACGGCCGGGTCCGGCATCTTGCATCAAGAGATGCCAAAAGGAAACGCGACCGGTCAAATGCACGGGTTCCAGCTTTGGGGTAACCTGCCGTCCAGTCAAAAGATGACAGCACCGCGATATCAGGATGTTCAAGGCAGGGACATTCCGGAAATAACCGATGACGACGGCACAACTGTCCGAGTCATCGTCGGCGAGTTCTGGGGCAAGACCGGCCCAGTCGACGGCATCGCTGCAGATCCGCAATATCTGGATATCTCGATCCCGGCCGGCGTGAAAAAGACATTCCGCATTGACACGTATCGCCGTGCCTTTGCCTATGTTTTTCAGGGCCAGGCCGCCTTCGCAGACGCCTCGCAACCGACGGGGGTACTGCTAGAGAAAGAGGTTGCAGGGCAAGAGGTCAACATTCGTGACATGTCGGGGGATCGAACTCTGGTTCGGTTCGGAACGGGCGATGAGGTCACGGTTCAGGCCGGTCCCGGTGGCGTCAGGTTCCTGTTGATCTCGGGCGCGCCGATTGATGAACCCGTCGCGTGGCACGGCCCTATTGTGATGAACACCCGCGCTGAACTGGAACAGGCGTTTCGAGAATTGCGGAACGGCACTTTTATCCGCCCAACGCATTGATCAAGTTGTCACTGATCTCTGAACCATGTCCCAGTAGATCTGCTCGACAGCGTCCAGCGACAAACGCCCCCCTGCGCGATACCAAGTCATCACGCCATTCAACATGGCGATAACCGCAAGTGTGGCGATTTTGGTATCGGCAACAGTAAACAGCCCTTGCTGTTGTCCGGATTTCAAAATGGCCTCTAACGAGTCTTCATATTTGCGCCGCAGCGCTTCAATTTCCGTGAAATTTTCGGAGCTTAGGTTGCGCAGTTCCATATAGGCGATAAAAACTTCGTCCGGGCGCTCCATGTGAAATCGAATGTGAAAGCCCACGAACTGCCGCAAGGCTTCGACTGGCGAGTCCGCAGGTGTCAATTTGGCGTATGTAGAAAGCAGCTCCTGCATGTGATCGTTCATCAGGCGATACAGCAAGCTCTGCTTGTCCGGCGTGTAGTTGTAAAGCGCGCCAGCCTGCACCCCGACCTCGGCAGCGATCTGGCGCATGGAAACCGCCGCGTAGCCGTGGCGCGCGAACAACGATAGGGCCGCCTTGCGAATACGGGGGCCAGTGATATCGGAATGAGAACCTTGTGTCCGTGCCATATTGCAAATGTATCTGAACGTCCGTTCAGATAGAACCCCGCTTGAATGCACTATTCAAAAGGTGCATCACAGGCAGAACCGCCATCGAAAGGGTTCGGCATGAAACCCCTGCCATTGCTGATTGTTTTGAGTCTTTGCGCCAACTGCGTGGACTTTCCTGAACTTGAAGGCAGCGAGCCTGAAAGCCTGAAATCCACACGGTATCCAAAACTGATCCCTCTGCAAGAGAATCTTGGCCCCCCGATCGACCCAGTGAGCGAGGCCGCTGAGGTCGAAGAAGACCTGTCTGCCCGACGAGAAGCGCTGCAGAAAAAGGCGGACAAGCTACAAAGCGAAGAAATTAACTAACCGTCTGCATTTCCCGGTTCAGGCCGGCCTGCAACGCATTGCGCCCGTGCGCCGAACCCGGTAAGGCACCCGGGAATGGGCAAGGCCCAAAAGGCGATAAATTCGAGCGAAAGGAACCCACGGGATGACACAGGCGCTGCGGCTTGGAATTGCGGGCTTGGGAACGGTCGGCGTGGGTGTCGTCAAGATCGTCCGGCAACATGCGGATTTGCTGCAAGCGCGCACTGGTCGCCCAATCGAAATCATCGCCGTGTCAGCGCGCGACGCGTCCAAGGATCGCGGCGTGAACCTGTCGGGCTATGCTTGGGAAACCGACCCTGTAGCCTTGGCACAACGGGACGATATCGACGTCTATGTCGAGCTTATGGGCGGTGAAAACGGTCCCGCCAAAGCCTCGGTCGAGGCGGCGCTGGCCAGTGGCAAAGATGTCGTAACCGCAAACAAGGCCCTGCTGGCGATCCACGGGCAAGAGCTGGCTGAAAAGGCCGAGGCCGCAGGCCGCGTGATCCGGTTCGAGGCCGCCGTTGCAGGCGGTATCCCGGTGATCAAGTCCCTGACTGAAGGGCTTGCAGGCAATGAAATCACCCGCGTTATGGGCGTGATGAACGGCACCTGCAACTATATCCTGACCCGGATGCAATCGCAGAAACTGGGCTATAACGCCCTGTTCGAAGAATGCGCTGAGTTGGGGTATCTCGAAGCCGATCCCAATCTGGATGTCGGCGGCATTGACGCGGCACATAAACTGGCGCTGCTATCGTCAATTGCCTTCGGCACCAAACCCAACTTCGACGGAATCGAGATTGAGGGCATTCAGCAAATCAGCCTCGATGACATCCACCAGGCCGACGACATGGGCTATCGCATCAAGCTGCTTGGCGTCGCCCAGAAAACCGCGCGTGGGCTGGTCCAGCGGATGCAGCCCTGCCTTGTGCCCAGTGGCTCGGCCTTGGGACAATTGGAAGGCGGGACCAACATGGTGGTGATCGAGGGCGACGCAGTTGATCAAGTCGTTCTGCGCGGCCCCGGCGCGGGCGAAGGCCCCACGGCTAGTGCCGTGATGGGCGATGTCTGCGATCTGGCGCGCGGGTTGCAAATCCCGACCTTTGGCCAGCCCGCGACCTCGTTGCAGGATGCGGCACCGGCGATCACCGGCCTGCCTGCCCCTTATTACCTGCGTCTTGCGCTGTTCGATAAACCCGGCGCGCTGGCGAAAGTGGCTGCCATTCTGGGCGATGCCGGTGTGTCGATCGACCGAATGCGCCAATATGGCCACTCGGACAGCACAGCCCCGGTCCTGATCGTCACGCATAAAACAACACGGGCCACTTTAGACGTGGCTTTGGACGGGTTCCGCGACACCGATGTGGTCTCGGGCGAACCGGTCGCGCTGCGCATAGAAGAGGTTTGACCCTTGCGGCCTGCCTAGGCCGCAGGCTATGCCCAAGAAAACGCCTATACTGACCTGAGGATAGTGAAAATGAGTGCTGCCAAGATTGATTTCAACGACCGACTGCTGTCGCTGGGCCTGGCGCGGGTTGCGGAACAGGCTGCTCTGGCCTCTGCCTCGCTGGTTGGACGCGGTGACGAGAAGGCGGCCGATCAGGCGGCGGTCAATGCTATGCGCGAACAGTTGAACCTGTTGGATATCGCAGGCGTCGTGGTCATCGGTGAAGGCGAGCGGGACGAAGCGCCGATGCTTTACATCGGCGAAGAGGTCGGTACCGGGAATGGCCCCGGCGTGGACATTGCGCTGGACCCGCTGGAAGGCACCACCCTGACCGCCAAGGACATGCCCAACGCCCTGACCGTGATCGCCATGGGTCCGCGCGGCTCGATGCTGCATGCGCCCGACGTTTACATGGACAAGCTGGCCGTTGGTCCGGGCTATCCCGAAGGCGTCGTCAATCTGGACATGAGCCCGCGCGAACGGGTCGAGGCTCTGGCCAAGGCCAAGGGCTGCGCGCCTGCCGACATTACAGTTTGCATTCTGGAACGCCCCCGGCACGAGGCGATGATCGCCGAAGTACGCGAGACCGGCGCCTCGATCCGCCTGATTACCGATGGGGATGTGGCCGGTGTGATGCATTGCGCCGAAAGTGAAGAGACCGGAATCGACATGTATATGGGCCAAGGCGGCGCACCTGAAGGTGTGCTGGCGGCGGCCGCGTTGAAATGTATGGGTGGTCAGATCTTTGGCCGCCTGCTGTTCCGCAACGATGACGAACGCGGCCGCGCGGCCAAGGCGGGCATCACCGATCTGGACCGTATCTACGAACGCGATGAGATGGTGACAGCCGACGTGATCTTCGCCGCAACCGGCGTGACCGGTGGGTCGCTGTTGCCGCGCATCAAGCGCGAGCCGGGTTGGCTGGAAACCACCACCCTGCTGATGCGGTCTAAGACCGGATCGGTTCGGCGCATGTCCTACCGCACCCCGCTGTGGTCTCACGACAACTAGCGGCTTGCGCCGCGGCCTCCGGCGGTCGTATTTTGAACGAGAAGAAGGGCCGGGTCCGAAAGGTATCCGGCCTTGGCATATCAGGGGCGGGTCATGAGCTTTCTTGGGGTTGAACAGTCTTTGTCCGGGCGGCGGTGGGTCGGCCCCTCGGCGGATGTGGAACGCGCGACCGAGATGCTGGTGCAACAGGCAGGCCTGCCGCGCGCGGTCTGTCAGGTACTGGCGCGCCGTGGCGTTCCCGCGATGGAGGCCCCCGGTTTCCTGGACCCCAAGCTTAAAGAGCTGCTGCCCGATCCGCGAGACATGAAGGATATGGAGGTCGCAGCAACCCGGTTTCTGACGGCGGTGCGCGCCAAACAGAGGATTGCTGTTTTTGCGGACTATGATGTGGACGGCGGAAGCTCAGCTGCGTTGCTGTTGGTCTGGTTGCGTCAGATGGGGTTGCAGGCGACGCTGTACGTGCCCGACCGAATTGACGAGGGCTATGGCCCCAATGTGCCCGCAATGCAGGAGTTGGCGGCGCAGCACGATCTGATTATCTGTGTCGATTGCGGCACGCTGAGCCATGAACCGATCGCGGCAGCCAAGGATGCGGATGTGATCGTTTTGGATCACCATTTGGGGGGTGAGACCCTGCCCGAATGCGTGGCCGTGGTGAACCCGAACCGGCAGGATGAAAGCGGCGATCTGGGCTATCTGTGTGCGGCTGGCGTGGTGTTCTTGATGCTGGTCGAGGCCGGGCGGCAACTGCGTGAGGCCGGGGTCAAGGGACCGGACCTGATCTCTCTGCTGGATTTGGTGGCACTGGCGACCGTGGCAGATGTCGCCCCTCTGATCGGGGCGAACCGCGCACTGGTACGTCAGGGGTTGAAGGTGATGGCCCAGCGGCAGCGGCCCGGTCTGGTGGCCCTGTCCGACGTGGCGCGGATGGATTCGGCCCCGAACAGCTATCATTTGGGGTTCCTGCTGGGCCCCCGAGTGAATGCCGGGGGGCGGATCGGTCAGGCCGATCTGGGCGCGCGATTGCTCAGCACCGATTCCATGCACGAGGCCGAGGCCCTGTCGCAACGGCTGGATGAGTTGAACACCGAGCGCCGCGATATCGAAAACGCCGTGCGCGCGGCCGCCATCGAACAGGCCGAGGAGCGCGGGCTGGACGCGCCTTTGGTCTGGGCCGCCGGTGAGGGCTGGCATCCCGGCGTCGTGGGCATCGTTGCCTCGCGTTTGAAGGAGGCTGCGAACCGCCCCGCCATCGTCATCGGTTTTGATGGAGATGAGGGCAAAGGCTCGGGCCGATCTGTGAGCGGTGTTGATCTGGGTGCCTCGATTCAACGGCTGGCGGCTGAGGGGCTGCTGGTCAAAGGTGGCGGGCACAAGATGGCCGCCGGGCTGACAGTGATGCGCGACCAGCTGGAACCGGCCATGGCCCGGCTTTCAGAACTGCTGGCCAAACAAGGCGCGGGCGAAGGCGGCCCGGCGGATCTGAAACTCGACGGCACATTGATGCCGGGTGCGGCCACAGTGGACCTGATCGAACAGATCGAAAAAGCAGGACCGTTCGGGGCCAGCGCCCCTGCCCCACGCTATGCCCTGCCCGATCTACAGGTGCGTTTTGCCAAACGCGTGGGCGAATCTCATTTGAAACTGTCCCTGTCCGATGGCGTGGGCGGTGGTCTGGACGCCATAGCCTTCGGTGCGTTCGATGGACCAATAGGCGAAAAGCTGTCCAATCACGGCGGCGCGCGGTTCCATTTCGCCGGCCGGCTCGAGGTCAATACATGGGGCGGACGGCAATCCGTGCAGCTTCGGCTGGAAGATGCCGCCGATGCAAATTGAGCCCGTCCCCGGCCCCAGCAAAAAACTTGACCCTCCCTGCATTTTTCGGCTTGCGGGGGTGGTAGGTAAACCGTAAAAGGCCCTCCACAAGCCAGCGTGGCCCGTTCGTCTATCGGTTAGGACGCCAGGTTTTCAACCTGGAAAGAGGGGTTCGATTCCCCTACGGGCTACCACTTGTGCTTGTTTTGCCTAAATGGCCCGTTCGTCTATCGGTTAGGACGCCAGGTTTTCAACCTGGAAAGAGGGGTTCGATTCCCCTACGGGCTACCATTTCCTTACACTCCGAATTTCTCGCGGCACAGGTCTTCGATCTGCCCCCACGTGGATTTGAATTCTGGCGTGTTTTCCGCTGCATAGTGGAAGTTTTTCATCAACCCTGTCAGCTGCGTGAAGACCTGCCGCACCTCGGCCTTATCTTTGAAATCGGCGGTGGATTGGGTCACGCCATAGACAAGCTTGAATGTCATCTTCTGCCGCTCCAGCGGGACGGTCGCGTCCACCTGATCGAATGCGTCCTGCTGCAGATAGACCATATCCACGAACAGCCCCTTTTGCTGGGTGACGAAGTCTTCGATCGTGACGCCCTCTTCGCCCGTCACCTGCATCATCTGGTCGACCTGTTCGCCCTTTTCGATAAGCGCCAGCAGATCGCGGACCTTGCCGGTCCAACCGGCTTCGGCGTTCTTGTCATACCAGTCCGATAGCTGATCCAGATAGCGCGACCAGCTGAGCATAGGGTCTACCGCCGGGTAGAATCGCTTGTAGGCACGCTCGGATGACAGGCCGAGGAAACACTTGACCGTGGACAAGGTCGACTGCGTGACTGGCTCGTCAAAATTGCCCCCGGCGGGGGACACGGTGCCAATCAGCGTCAGGCTGCCCAACGCGCCATCATTGGTCTTCATCGCACCCGCGCGCTCGTATAATCCCTTGATCGAGCTTTCTAGATAGGCGGGGAAGCCCTCTTCACCCGGAATTTCCTCAAGCTTGCCCGAGGTCTCGCGCATGGCCTGCGCCCATCGGCTGGTGCTGTCGGCAATCAGCAGCACGTCATAGCCCATCTGGCGGTAATATTCGCCCAGCGTGATGCCGGTGAAGATCGACGCCTCGCGCGCTGCAACCGGCATGGACGAGGTGTTGCAGATGATGATCGTCCGGTCCATCAGGCTGCCGCCCGAGGTCGGGTCAGTCATTTTGGGGAATTCTGCAATAGTTTCCACCACCTCGCCCGCGCGCTCGCCACAGGCTACAACGATCACGATATCGACCTTGGAGTTCCGCGCGATCAGGTTCTGCAGCACCGTTTTGCCCGCGCCAAACGGGCCGGGAATACAGGCCGTCCCACCGCGCGCGATGGGAAAAAACGTGTCGATCAGGCGTTGCGAGGTCAGTACCGGCTCGGTCGGGTAAAGACGTTCCGATAAGGCGCGTTTCAGGATGCTTTCTGGCAGCGCGCGTCGGACGGGCCATTTTTGCGACAGGGTCAGCGTGTGTTCGCCGCCCTGTTCATCCTCAAGCCGGGCCACGATGTCGTGAATGGTGGCAGCCCCTTTCTGAACCCAGACGACCTTGTAGTCGCCCACCCAGTTGAAGGGCAGCATGATCTTATGCTCGAACCGCCCCTCGGGCACCGTGCCGATGCTGTCGCCCGCCGTCACCGTGTCGCCCACCTTTACCGAAGGTGTGAACGACCATTTCGCCAGCGTATCCAGCGGGGCCACATCCGCGCCCCGTGGCAGGAAAGTACCAAACTCAGCGGCGACCTTGGGCAGGGGCGACTGCAACCCGTCAAACACCTGACCCAGCAGACCTGGCCCCAGTTCAACCGACAACAACTGGCCCGATTGCTCTACCGGATCGCCCACGGCCACGCCGTCGGTGCTTTCATAGACTTGCACATCCGCCGTGTCACCGCGCACGCGCAGCACTTCGGCTTTCAAACGCTCCTGACGGCCACCGGGGCCGGGGCGCGTGGGCAGGATGAAGACCACCTCGTTCTTGACCAATTGCCCCGGCGCGCCCGAGGCATCTGCGTTGGCCTGAATTTGCACCAGCCCCTCTTGCACCGAGACGACGCGGGCAGTGGCGGTTTGGGTGACGGGGGTTGGGGCGGTCATGCGTAGGCTCCCTCAAAGTCGATATCGGCGACGTCGGCCATTGCCTGTTGTGCCAGTTTTTCAAATCGCGTTGCCGCATCCTGCGCATTGCTTTGCGCCCAGCGGTCGAAAATATTCCAGATCAGAACGTAAATCGCTACGGCCTCGAAATCGAACAGATGGCGCGCGGCGTGGCGTTTCAGCTGCTTATGGCTAACCGAAAGCAGAAGCCTCTCCAGACCCAGCGGGTCCTCGGCCTCCAGCAGTTGCTGCGCTTCCTTGAGCCACGGCATCGAGCTCTCAAGCTTAAAGGTCGGATCACTCCAGTTTGCCGGGATGTGGCGGGCCCAGCGGCCCATGCCGAAGGTTCCGGCGGGCGAGCTGCCACCCTGTTTGCGAAGGCGCAATGCGGCT
Source organism: Ruegeria sp. HKCCD7628 (assembly GCF_057221005.1). Lineage (NCBI taxonomy): Bacteria > Pseudomonadati > Pseudomonadota > Alphaproteobacteria > Rhodobacterales > Roseobacteraceae > Ruegeria > Ruegeria sp. HKCCD7628. The sequence goes on along the minus strand of NZ_JBWVBA010000003.1, from coordinate 82,753 downwards.
ACGGCGGTGCGCAAATCCATCCGCTCCAGAAACAGCTTCTGCAGCGTCGGCTGCGGGATATCGCCCAGCGCGGCCTTGCACCGCTCGATGGCCTGCACGTCTGTCACGTCCATATCGTAATCGCCCCAGTTCAGGGCGTGCTCCAACACCCGCAGCACCTGCGCATCCTCAGGCGTCAACGCGCGCAGCCGCCGGTTTAGCCGTAAGCGCGAGATTGGGGGCTGTTTGGCGATAAACAACCGCTCTGAGCCGGGAAGGCTGCTGATTAGCGCGATATAGGCGTCGGGGTCCGACATGTTAGCGGATCACCCCTTCCAGCACGGCACGGAACCGGGGCTGCAGATGCTCCATCAACAACGAGGCCACGGCCTTGTCAGTCAGGTCCAGCACCACGCCCTGATCCTCGGCGCGCACCCGGATACCGTCCTGCGTGCTGTCTGCAGCGTGCAATTCCACCTGTTCGCGCAGCATGTCGGCGGTCAGGCCCAGCACATATTTCGTCAGCGTGCCCGACTGGATATCGTCAGCGTTTTGTTTGATATCCTCTTGCGTGGCCACTTTAGCAGGCAGGATCACCTGCACCTTACCGTCCAGCTTGGCCCCCTCCGTCGCGCGCCCGACGACTTCGAGGATCATCTGTTTCAGCATCTCGGGGTCGGCCATTTCCTTGGTGACAAGGCGTTCGACATCTTCGCGGAACCGATCGGTCAGACCCGCCTTCATGGTCAACACCGCATCACGCATGGCGGTGTTCAGCGCCTCTTCCCCGGCGGCGCGGTAATTGTCGGATTCGGTACGGGCCTTTTTCTGATACTCATCCGCTTCGCGCTTGGCATCGGCGAGTATCTTGGCCGCCTCGGCCTTGGCATCGTTGCGCAGCTTTTCCGCATCCGCCTGCCCCGCCGCCACACCATCGCTGCGCAGCTTGTCGATCAGCGCATCGACCCCGTGCGAGATCATCCCGTCCTGTGCCATCAGCTGATCCCCGCGCTAATGACCAACGCAAAGACAAAGGCGAAGACGCCAAAGCCTTCGATGATCGCCGCCGGAGCCAGCGACAGGCCGAAGATTTCCGGTTTCTCCTTGGTGGCATTGATCGCCGCCGCACAGGCCCGGCCCTGCCAGATGCCGCAATACATCAGCGCAATCCCCGACAGGATGCCGATGCCGAACAGCCCGCCCGCGTTTTCCGGTGTCACATCGCGGTTCAGCGTAAACATGATCACAATGCCATAAATCACCATGGTCGACGGAAAAGCCGAAACGCCGATGAACCGGCCATAGCCGCCCTCGGTCTCGGTCATCGCGCCGATACTGGCCTGCCCCGCAATGGCACAACCAATGGCGCTGGACGCCGCACCCAAAGCCATGGGCGCGTAGATTCCCAGCCAACCCAACGTCAATACAAGCTCATTCATTCCTGAACCTCCTTGCGGGCGAACGGGCGAAAGACGATGCCTTCATCCGGCAGACCCCATTTAAAGAATTCGATGTAATTCAGACGTAACCCGTGGACGACGCCACTCATCATCGCGAGGGCGAAATTGAGGAGATGCCCGGCGATCAGGATCAGCAGGCCGAACAGGATGCCCGGCCCTTTCAGCGCCTGCATCACCGAAACCGCCAGATCGTTGAACGTGATCGCCAGCGAGGCCGAGGCCAGACCAAGCGCGAACAGGCGCATATAGCTGAGCACATCGCCAAAGGCTCCCATCGCACCCGCCAGCCCCTGCAGCCCTTCGATCAGACGCCACAGCCAGTCGGTAGGTGTGGTGATCTGTCGCTCGCTGGTGAACAGCAGAATGGTCAGAAAACCGGCAACCATCAGGAAGGTTCCGGGCAGGGTCGCGCCGCCGTTCATGTAGGCCAACCACAGAACAAACCCGCCGATCAGCACCCCGATCCAGCCCAGATTGGCAATCGCCCTGCGCCGTCCCCACGCCGCGCGCGCGGCCAGTGCGTTGGCCAGCACCAGATGGAACACCCCCACCACGATCGAGATCATCATCATCGCGTTGAAGTTGTTCAGATCCAATATCTTGAGCCGCGCCCAGATCGACCCCTCCGCAGGGGACGCACCAAAATAGCTGCCGACCATGACCCCATAAATCACCGTCGCACCCGCGATGATCACACCATAGAGCCGCCACGACCGCTGCGCCGGGGTCTTGTCCATCTTTTTCCAGAAGGCCAGCAGACCCAGCAGGATCACCGCGCCATAACCCGCATCCGCCACGATCATTGCAAAGAAGATCGCAAATGAGGCCGCAACAATGATGCTTGGATCCCAATCCTTGTAGCCCGGTATCTGGTAAAACAGCGCCAGATCGACAGCCGCGCTGCGGTTTTCGGGCTGCTCCAGTAACGTCGGAGGGGCATCATCCGGCCCCGGTTCCTCGATCAGAACAGCGGAGTCTCGCACTTGCGCCATCTCCAGCACCGCATCCACACGATCTTCGGGCACCCAGCCCTGCAGGGCGAACATCGTGCCCTCGTCGCGGACCTTCTGCGTGGCGTGGGCCAGTTCCGCCGCGCTTTCCGCCGCCGACAGGTTGCGGCGCATCAGCGTCAGGTAGCGGGTTTGGGCGATGCGTTCGGCCTCCAGCGCCTCGATCGCAATCTCGGCCTCTTCCAGCTGCGCCTCAAGCTCATGGATCGGCAGCGACCCGGTATGAGTGCGCGGCACCGGCAGAATATCATCACCCGGATCCTCGGGCGCGATCAGCACGGCATAGATATAGCGGTGATCCTGTTCCAGAATGGCCCAGGGCAGTTTGACCTCGGACAACGCCTCGCGGTGTTTCACCGGCAGTTGGTAGAACCACAGCCGATTGCCCGCCAGCACATCATTGGGTGGAAAATCCAGATCACCCCACGGACGCACCTGCGCAATCCGATGCGCCAGAAAATCCCGCCGATCTGTTGCTTCTCGGGTGCGCTGCATCAGGTCAAGCACGTCGCGCACGAACTGGTCCATGTCGAAGGCCGGATCGCGCTGTATCTGGCGGCGCGGGTCGGCCACGTCGGTCAAAAAGCGCAGCGCCTTATAGGCGTCATGCGCGCCACGTTCGCTGACCTTTTCCGGCTCGGCGGGTGGAGGCGCTAGCGGCAGTACATGCATACAACCTAGCTCCTGCAACGCCTCTAACGTGTCGCCCTTATGCGCGGCCGGTCCGACGAGGGACAGTTTCTTCAGCCGTGCAACGCTCATGTCAGTGCCTCCTGCGCATGTTTGCGTTTGGAGATCTTCGAGCGCACAACCGATTGCATCTGTTCATCGCTCAGATAGATGCGGATCTTCTTGATATTGGCCTTGGCGCGCGGGATCAGAACCTTCTCGAACAGGTTCACCCGCTGCGTGATCGTGGCCACGGCCTTATCGAAGATGCGCACCCGTTCCTCGGCGACCTTCACACGCAGCCGCGCCTCGATCATGTCGTGCAACAGGCTGGAGGTAGCATCGACCCAATGGGGTTTGGCCAACAGCGAATAGGGTCGCACGGCAACTTCGATCCGGTCCAGATCGGGCATCTTGACGCCGACCACGTTGACCTCTTTCAACTGGTAATCCTTCAACTCGACCAACCCGTCCAGGTCGACCCCCTGCTGTGCCAGCATCGGCAGCTTTTCCCCGACCTGCTGCGCCAGATCATGCACCTCTCGCTGAAGGCGTTGGACATCTTCGCGTGCTTTGGCACGTTCCGCCATCAACTGCTGGCGTTTGAGGTCCAGCGACGGCAGGAACCGCTCGTAGCTTTTCAGCTGGGTCTGCTGGCGGGCCAGCGACGATTTATTCAGCTGCAACCGCGCCATCGGTATCCTTTGGGAAATACTTGTCGACCAAGGCCTGCTTCATCAGCAACTGCTCGGGTTGGAAACACTCGGCCAGCGTCTGCCACCCCAGATCCAGCGCCTCCTCAAGCGGGATCGAAACGTTGATATCCATGAACCGCGCCCGGAACAGCGCGCCGAATTTCAGCAACTGATGATCGTAATCCGACAGATCAAAGGCCATCGCCTGTTTCTGCGCTGCATCGCGGCTTTCGGAGTAAAACCGGATCATCGTGTTCATGATCTGCCCGTGATCTTCACGCGTGGTTTTTCCGATCACGTTCTGCTTGAGGCGCGAGAGACTGCCGAACGGGTCAATCACCCCCGAATGCAGGTAAAACTGCCCCTCGGTGATATAGCCCGTGTTGTCCGGCACCGGGTGGGTCACATCATTGCCCGGCATTGTCGTCACGGTCAGCACCGTGACCGAACCGCCCTTGGCGTAATCGCACGCCTTCTCATACCGCCGCGCCAGCTGGGAATAGAGATCACCCATATATCCCCGCTGCGAAGGCACGCGTTCCTGGCTGATGCCCACCTCTTTCATCGCATCGGCATAGGCGGTCATGTCGGTCAGCAGAACCAGCACCCGCTTGCCTTCCTCTACCGCGAATTTCTCGGCCACCGCCAGCGCCATATCCGGCACCAGTAGCCGTTCCACCAGCGGGTCCATCGCTTGATTGACGAACATCACCGTGCGCGAGAACACGCCCGCATCCTCGAACGACGTCCGGAACGTGTGATAGTCGTCAAAGATCAGCCCTAGCCCACCAAAGACAACGATATCAGCATCCGCCTGAATGCCGATCCGGCTGAGAAAGGCATTGAACGGCTCGCCCGAGACCGAAAAGATCGGGATTTTCTGGCTTTCCACCAACGTGTTGAACACGTCGATCATCGGGACATCGGTGCGGATCATCTTGTTGGGCACTGCACGTTCCGAAGGGTTCACCGTCGGCCCGCCAATCTCGATCCGCGGCTCGGACGAAAGGTCCGGCCCACCGTCGATTGCCACCCCTGCCCCGTCAAAAACACGGCCCAGAATATTCGCCGAGTACGGCGTCTGCATCGGATGACCCAGAAAAGTGGCTGTCGCCTCGGTCGAGATACCCTTGGTGCCCGAGAACACCTGCAGCGTCACCACATCCCGGTCGATGAAAATCGCCTGCGCCAGCGTTTTGTGTCCGTCGATGGTTTCGATCACCGCCAGATCGTTGAACCGCACAGCGGCGTCAGCCGACCCGTCCAGCGGCACCCGAACCTTGATCGTGTCGCCGACAATTTCCAGAACGCGTGTGTACTTCAAAAGACTTTGGGACATGAAACATCCTCAGTCATAAAAATAAAATTTGTCGCCCGGGCGCGCACCGCTTCGGGGCTTGTACGTGGAAGCAGCTTACTAAGAATCAAAAACTTGGCAAGGATAGATGCCGATCAACGAATGAGTTACCCGACAAGACGCGCGAATCCGTCCGTCAAAGGCCCTCATCATCAAAAAGCGCATGTTTTTAAGGCTGTAAGGTGACCAATCTCATTTACTAAAAATTTAGTTTGACACATATGCAAAAAATCGCTGATGCTGAGCGCTATCCGGTCCGCACCGGATCACATAATCTTTGGGAGGAGACAGATGCGGAGACATCTACTTTGCGCAGTGGCGGCGGCGGCCGTCATTGCGGGCCACGGCTCTGCTTGGGCCGACGAAGCCGCAGCAACACGTTGGATCGACGACGAATTCCAGCCATCGACCCTGTCGAAAGACGAACAGATGGGCGAGATGAAGTGGTTCATCGAAGCTGCACAACCCTATGCCGGGATGGAAATCAACGTTCTGTCCGAAGGCATCCCCACGCACTCGTATGAATCCGAGGTTCTGACCAAGGCATTCGAGGAAATCACCGGCATCAAGGTCAACCACCAGATCCTGGGCGAAGGCGAAGTGGTTCAAGCTGTTCAGACGCAGATGCAGACGGGCCGGAACCTGTATGACGGCTATGTCAACGACAGTGACCTGATCGGTACACACTCGCGCCTGCAACTGGCCTATAACCTGACCGAACAGATGGCAGGTGACTGGGCGGCGACCACATCGCCGACGCTGGATCTGGATGACTTCATGGGCATTCAGTTCACCACTGGCCCGGACGGAAACCTGTATCAGTTGCCCGACCAGCAGTTCGCGAACCTCTATTGGTTCCGCAAGGACTGGTTCGATGATGAGGCCAACAAGGCCGAATTTAAAGAGAAGTATGGCTATGACCTTGGTGTTCCTGTCAACTGGTCAGCCTATGAGGACATCGCCGAGTTCTTCACTAATGACGTGAAAGAAATCGACGGTGTCGCAATCTATGGCCACATGGATTACGGCAAGCGCGCGCCGGACCTGGGCTGGCGTATGACCGACGCTTGGCTGTCGATGGCCGGTGCCGGTGACGTGGGCGAGCCGAACGGTGTTCCGGTCGACGAATGGGGCATCCGCATGGAAGCGGGCACCTGTAACCCCGTTGGCGCGTCTGTGTCGCGCGGTGGTGCTGCAAACGGTCCGGCTGCGGTCTATGCGATCCGCAAATGGGACGAATGGCTGCGGAACTATGCGCCTCCGGGTTCGGCGTCTTATGACTTCTACCAGTCGCTGCCGGCGCTCAGCCAAGGCAACGTGGCCCAGCAGATCTTCTGGTACACCGCCTTTACCGCCGACATGGTCAAGCCGAAGTCCGAAGGCAACAACACCGTGGATGACGAAGGCACGCCGCTGTGGCGGATGGCGCCCAGCCCGCATGGCCCCTACTGGGAAGAAGGTCAGAAGGTTGGTTATCAGGACGTGGGCTCCTGGACGTTCCTCAAGTCGACCCCCTCGGATCGTGCCCAGGCCGCGTGGCTTTACGCTCAGTTCGTGACGTCCAAGACTGTCGATGTGAAGAAGTCCCACGTGGGTCTGACCTTCATCCGCGACAGCTCGGTCAACCACGAGTCCTTCACCGAACGCGCACCCAAGCTGGGTGGTCTGGTCGAGTTCTACCGCTCGCCCGATCGTGTGGCATGGTCGCCGACCGGCATCAATGTTCCGGACTATCCGAAGCTGGCCCAGATCTGGTGGCAGCAGATCGGTGACGTGAACTCGGGCGCCTTCACCCCGCAAGAGGCGATGGATCGTCTGGCCGAGGAAATGGACATCACCATGGCCCGGATGCAGGCCGCGGATGAGGCAGCCAACGTCTATGGCGGCTGTGGGCCCCGCCTGAACGATCCCCAGGATCCTGCCTTCTGGCTGGAAAAAGCCGGTTCGCCCAAGGCCAAGTTGGACAACGAAAAGCCGCAGGGCCAGACCGTCAACTATGACGAGCTGGTTGCGCGCTGGCAGGCCAACTAAGCCAATGCAACCGGGGGTGCCGTGCGCGGCATCCCCACCCCACGACCAGTGCGCCGCACTGAAGGACCGGAACCCACGGACATGATCGAACTTCAAGACGCCACCAAGCGGGTTGGCAACGTTATTCATATCAAGCCTACCAACCTGAAGCTGCAGACAGGCCATTTCAATGTGCTGCTGGGCGCTACGGGATCGGGCAAGACCTCTCTGATCAAGATGATGGCCGGGCTGGATCCGATGGCCTCGGGCAAAGTGCTGATGGATGGGCAGGACGTGACCCGGCTGAACACGCAAAAGCGACAGATCAGCCTGGTACACCAGTTCTTTGTGAACTACCCGCATATGACTGTTTTTGACAATATCGCCTCGCCCCTGCGCGTGGCGGGCATGGCGCAATCTGAGATCGAAGGCCGCGTGGAAGAGGCCGCCGACCTGCTGCAGTTGCGCCCCATGCTGCACCGCCGCCCGCATGAGCTGTCGGGTGGTCAGCAACAGCGTACAGCTCTCGCCCGCGCGATTGCCAAGGAAAGCCGCGCGGTGTTTCTGGACGAGCCGCTGGCAAACCTCGACTACAAACTGCGCGAGGAACTGCGCGAACAACTGCCCGATCTGTTCGCAGGGCGCGGCGCCGTGGTGGTCTATGCCACCTCGGAACCCGAAGAGGCGCTGCTGCTGGGTGGCTACACCGCCCTGATGGAGGATGGCCGCGTGACGCAGTTCGGCCCCACAGCAGATATCTATCGCAATCCTGAAAACATTGCCGCCGCGCGTGTGTTCTCGGACCCGCCGATCAACGTGGCCCACATCACCGTGTCCGGCGCTCAAGCGCAACTGGCAGGTGGCGGAGGCTGGGCCGTCTCGGACATGGCCGATGGAGACTACATGGTCGCCGTGCGCCCGCACCGGGTGACGCCGTTCCGCACATCGGATGCGGATGTTGAACTGACGGGCCGGGTCATTGTGACCGAGCTGTCGGGATCAGATTCCAGCGCGCATTTCCGCCATGGATCGGATGATTGGGTTTCGCTGGCGGCGGGGGTGCATCCCTACCAAGTTGGCGAAGATCACAGTTTCTACATGAACCCGGCGCATTGCCGGTATTTCGGCCAAGACGGCAAAAGGGTGGCCTGACATGGCACAGATCAAACTTTCGAACCTGCGACACAGCTATATGCCCTCGCCGAAAGGCCCCGAAGATTATGCGCTGAAGGAAATCGACGTCACATGGCGTGATGGTGGAGCCTATGCACTACTGGGGCCGTCGGGCTGCGGCAAGTCCACCTTGCTCAACATCATCTCGGGCCTGCTGACCCCGTCCGAGGGGCAGATTCTGTTCGACGGTCAGGATGTGACCGCCCTGCCCCCCGACCAGCGCAACATCGCGCAGGTGTTCCAGTTCCCGGTGATCTACGACACGATGACCGTGGGCGAAAACCTGGCCTTTCCGTTGAAAAACCGAGGCGTTGACCCGGCAACGATCAAGCGCCGCGTCGATGAGATCGCCGAAATGCTGGATGTCACGGATATGCTGAGCACCCGCGCCAGCGGCCTCAGCCCGGACAACAAACAGAAGATCTCGATGGGGCGCGGGCTGGTCCGCGACGATGTGAACGCGGTGATGTTTGACGAGCCGCTGACCGTGATTGACCCGCATCTGAAATGGAAACTGCGGTCCAAGCTGAAAGAGCTGCACCAGCGGGTCAAAGCCACGATGATCTATGTGACCCATGACCAGACCGAGGCCCTTACTTTCGCCGACGAAGTCGTTGTCATGCAAGAAGGCGAAGTGGTGCAGATCGGCACGCCGGTTGAACTCTTCGAGCGCCCGCAGCATACGTTTGTGGGTCACTTTATCGGCTCCCCCGGCATGAACGTCCTACCCTGCGAAGCCAAAGGCGACCGCGCAGTGTTCGAGGGCCATGAGGTGATGCTGGAAGGCCCCATCCACGGCGACGGAGGCCGCACCGATCTGGGTATCCGCCCCGAATATGTGGGCTTTGGAGATACGGGCATCCCGGCGCATGTGACCAAGGTCTCGGATATTGGTCGCCATTACGTGGTCAGCGCCATGGTCGGAAATACCGCCCTGAAAGCCGTGACCGAACACAGTGTGCCCGAGCCCGGATCACAGGTCTTCCTACAATTCAAACCTGAACAATCCCGCGTCTACCGTGACGGCTGGATCGCAACCGAGGAGCGCAGCTGATGAGAACGGAAAACCAAAAAGCGTGGTTCTTTGTCCTGCCGGTGCTGGCGCTGGTCGCGTTCAACGCGCTGGTGCCGATGATGACGGTGGTCAACTACTCGGTGCAGGAAACCTTTGGCAACAACCAGTTCTTCTGGGAAGGACTGGGCTGGTTCGAACAAATCCTGCGCTCAGATCGGTTCCAAGCGGCCCTCGGTCGGCAGTTCCTCTTTACCTTCCTGATCCTGCTGATCGAGGTGCCTCTGGGCATTATCGTGGCCCTTTCGATGCCCCGCAAAGGGTTCTGGGTGCCAGTCTGTCTGGTGCTGATGGCCCTGCCGATGCTGATCCCATGGAACGTGGTGGGCTCGATGTGGAACATCTTCACCCTGCCGAAAATCGGCCTGATGGGGTATTTCCTGAATGACGTTCTGGGCATCAACTATGACATGACGCAGCAGCCGCTGTCGGCCTGGATCACGGTCATTGTCATGGATGTCTGGCACTGGACCTCGCTGGTCGTCCTGCTGTGCTATGCCGGCCTCGTGTCGATCCCAGATGCCTATTATCAAGCGGCCAAGATCGACGGAGCCAGCCCGTGGTCGGTGTTCCGCTACATCCAGCTGCCGAAGATGAAAACCGTCCTGACCATCGCCGTTCTGCTGCGGTTCATGGACAGTTTCAACATCTATACCGAGCCCTTCGTTCTGACCGGCGGTGGCCCCGGCAACTCAACCACCTTGCTGTCGATCGACCTTGTGAAGATCGCGCTGGGACAGTTCGACCTTGGCCCTGCGGCGGCAATGAGCCTGATCTATTTCGCCATCACGCTGCTTGTGTCGTGGGTCTTCTACACTCTGATGACAAAGGATGACGCAGAATGAAAAAGCGCTCCATCATCCCGATTCTCTATGTCGCGTTCCTGATGCTGCCGATCTATTGGCTGGTCGCGATGTCCTTCAAGACCACGAACGAGATCCTGTCGGGCTTTTCCCTTTTTCCCCAGACTTTTACGCTGGAGAATTACATTACCATCTTCACCGATCCGACGTGGTATTGGGGCTATATCAACTCGATCGTCTATGTGACGCTGAACACGGTGCTGTCGGTCTGTGTGGCCCTGCCTGCGGCCTATGCGTTCTCGCGTTATCGGTTTCTGGGCGACAAGCAGCTATTCTTTTGGCTGCTGACCAACCGGATGGCCCCGGCCGCCGTGTTCGCGCTGCCGTTCTTTCAGCTCTATTCCTCGATCGGGCTGTTTGACACCCATCTGGCCGTGGCGCTGGCGCATACGCTGTTCAACGTCCCGTTGGCGGTCTGGATTCTGGAAGGCTTCATGCGCGGCATCCCCAAGGAACTGGACGAAACCGCTTATGTCGACGGCTATTCCTTCCCGCGCTTCTTCGTGACGATCTTCCTGCCCAACATCAAAGCGGGCGTGGGTGTCGCGGCGTTCTTCTGCTTCATGTTCTCGTGGGTGGAAATGCTGCTGGCTAAAACGCTCACAGCGGTCGAGGCGAAACCTATCGCCGCCGTGATGACCCGTACCGCCTCCAGCGCAGGGTACGAATTGGGCCTTCTGGCTGCGGCCGGTACGCTCACCATCATACCCGGTGCCATCGTCATCTGGTTTGTCCGCAACTACATCGCGCGTGGGTTCGCGATGGGCCGTGTGTGAGGTTCGATATGCGTAAACTACTTCTCACCCTCTCCTTCCTGCCGTCGATGGCGGCGGCCCAACAGGCGGGCTGGGGCAGTGTCGGCCAGCAAGAGGAAAAAGGGTTTTCCTGGACCGATCCCTTGTGGCCCGATTTCTGGATGGCCTGGACGCCCGCAACGCTGGCGCTGTTCGTCGGCATCTTTTCGGCCATCGCCCTGATTGGCGTGCTCGAAGGGTTCAAGTTCCGCGACGGGATCGAACGGCGCGGCGTGCTGGGCCTGACGACCACCCTAGGCGACCGGCTGTTCATCACCCTGCTGGGATCGGCCTATATCTTCCTCGCTTGGCTTGGGATCGTCGGTCAGCCCGTCTGGACCCCGCTATTCCTGTCGATCGGCTGGGGGATTTTCGTCTTCTGGAAAGTTTGAGCTTTGCGAAACAGCGAAAGGATGCTTGTCTGTCAGGCATACTAAAAAATGCGACACGAAAGACCGATGCGAAAGAAAAAGACAACAAACCTTCTGACCGAGGTAGAGCTGGAGTTCATGAATGAGCTCTGGGCACTTGGTCAGGGCTCGGTCCGTGACGTGCTTGATCGTCTGCCACCAGAACGCAATCTGGCCTATACCTCTGGCGCAACCATCCTGCGGATTCTCGACGAGAAAGGCTTTGTCGAAAGCCGCAAGGACGGCAAGACGCTGATCTATACGCCGCTGCTGGAGAAGGACAAGTATCAGGCACGGTCGTTGCAGAACCTCTCGCGTACATTGTTCGATGACACGCCTGCCTCGCTGGTGGCGCGTCTGGTTGACGATGCGGGCCTGAGCGAAGCCGATCTGGAGGATATTCGGGCACTGGTAGAGAGGAGACTGCAAAATGACAGCGGTTAAACCGGTTCTCGACGTATATCTGGAATTAAACATCGTGCTGGGTCTTGCTGCCCTGATTTGGATGGCCGCCCGGGTGGCTCTGACCAAAACTCCGATGCAATATGGATTTGTTGCGCAGTTGAGGGCGCTCAAAGCGTTGTGCCTGTGCGTTTTGATCAGCCCAGTGTTGGCTGTGGGTATAGGCGCGCTTGCGGCGCAAACGTCGTCTAACGGGACAGTCGCAATAGGCGACATCGCCGTAGCGGCCTACTTGCGCGGAGAAATCGCAATGCCTGCAACCCAGTTTGAAGCGCTTCTGAACACGCGTGAACGCTGGGTCGAAATATTGCTCTCGGGCGCCTATCCATTGGTGTCTGCTGCTCTGTCCCTTTTGGCGGTTATGGCGGTTGTCTATCTATTGCGGGCCGTCCGCGATGGGATAGCGATCCGCCAAACTATTCAAAACAGCTTTCTTTGGCGTCGCTCGGCCAAAGTAGACATTCGTCTGTCGGACCGGATTACCGTGCCCTTTGCGGTTCGCGGCCTGTTCCGCCGTCATGTCGTTTTGCCCAGCCACCTGCTGGACACCCCGCGCGAGCTGCGATTTGCCCTTGCGCATGAGCTGCAGCACGTGCGCGCCGGCGATGTGGAATGGGAATTGGGTTTTGAACTGCTTCGCCCCCTGCTGTTCTGGAATCCAGCCTATATTGCGCTGAAATATCAATTCGACCGCTTGCGCGAACTGGCTTGTGACCAGTCGGTGGTCTCCCGCAGGGGTATCGACGCGCGCGACTATACGAACTGCCTGCTGGACTACTGCGCCAAAACGATCAGCCGCGGCAGCCCGCGTGTTCTGAACGTCGCGCTTGTGACCGGTGGAAAAGCCAAGCGAGTCCTGCGCCAACGTGTATTGGCCCTGACCGAGGCCCCGTCGGTGCAATCCACGGCACCGGTCGTTTTCCTTGTCCTAACGCTGACATTCGCTGCCGTTCTGGGCTTGGGCGCTGCTTCTGTCCAGCAGACCGAAGACTGGAGCCACGACCGGCTTATGCTGTCCACGGTCGTCAATCTGGAGCGTCTTGAGGCCCGCAACGCTGGCAACTGATCCGGGGGGGCTACCACCCCCGGCGGCCAAACAGGGCCTGCAGGCGGTTCTGCCCTGCAAAAGGATCAACACGCTGTGGCGCTTTCAGGCCGGACACAACGCGGCGCACAAGCACCCAACAGACCAAAGCGAATATGACCCCACCAAAGGCTTGGCCCAACAACACTCCCGGTGCTCCGGCAACATATGCGCCCGCGACTGCAAACGGCCACGTCCCCAGTGTATGCCGTCCCCAATTCACCCAAGTGGAATAAATAGGGTGCCCCAGATTGTTAAAGCTGGCATTGGAGACAAAGATCACGCCGTTGAAAAACGACGCCAGCGCCAACGGCCCACAAAACAAGTAGATCAAAGACCGCGTCTCTTCTTGCGCTTGAAACAGATCGGCGATGGGCGCGCGCAGCACGAACAAAACTGCGGCCATCAACAGGACGTAGACGCCGGTAAATTTCACCCCTGCCAGAAAAGTTTCCTTGACGCGATCGTACTGCCCGGCCCCAAAATTCTGACCGACGATTGGACCAATGGCCCCCGACAACGCAAACACGACTGAAAACGCAACCGGCATCAGCCGCGCGATGATTGCCATGCCCGCCACGGCATCTGTTCCGAATTGAGCGACTTCGCGTATGACAATGGCGTTGCCCACCGGTGTTGCGATATTGGTCAGCACCGCAGGAACGGCGATACCACGCACCGCCTGGAAATCCTGGGCGACTTGCCGCATCGAAGGCCGCGCAAAAGCGCGGTGTACCCTGATCGCCGGCCCAAGCGCAAAAACCAACATACAGAGACGGGCGATCACCGACGCAATAGCCGCACCGTCCAGTCCCAACCCGACAGCAAAGATCAGAATCGGATCCAGCACGGCATTTGCTACTCCGCCATAAATCGTCGCCATCATGGAACGACGCGCATCTCCATGGGCACGCAGAACAGCCATACCCGCCATTGCCAAAGCCATGACCCACATCGTTGGCAGAATTATCGAAACATAGCGTGCAGCCAGCCGTAGGACCTCGCCCTCTGCCCCCAGCAGTGAGAGGAAAAAGCTGAGATTGAACAGGACAATTCCGGATACCAGAATCCCGAACACGACCCCCAGCATGGCGACGCTGGTGGCGTAATGGCGGGCACGATCGCCCCCCCCGCCACCAAGTTCGCGAGCGACAAGCGCCCCGGCCGCGATGGACAGGCCCACGTTGACGGAATTGGTGAAGAACAACAGCGTTCCCGCATATCCCACCGCCGCAGCCAAAGCATCATTCCCGAGCATCGCGATGAAAACCATATCCACAAAATCGACCGCGAAAATGGCCATCAAGCCAATACTTGTGGTCAAGGACATGCGTGTCACATGCCGCATGAGGCTGCCTGTCAAAAAGACCGCCCGACCGGACGCTTGATTTGCCATTGGATTTCCCGCCCCCATTTGTTGTCATACAGAGACAACGCACAACCGATCTGAGCAACCCGAAAATGGCCGTTGCACCGCTGAAAACAGTGCCCGTTAACTCCGTGCGATCAAATGGTCGGCCAGACGCAGCGATAATTGCACAATGGTGAAAGTGGGGTTCGCCTGTCCACATGTCGGAAATACACCAGAACCCGCGACGTAGAGATTAGTGGCTCCATGCACTTTGCAATCAGAGTCCACTACCCCGGTTTCAGCCGTCGCAGACATCCGCGCCCCGCCCATGTGATGGTTTGAATAGCCCAGCCCGATCTCTTCAACTGGCGCTAAGTCCCAAAGCTCAGGCACCATCCGCATCCGCCCCAGTCCATTGCGGATCAGGAACTTAGCCGCCTCACCTGCCGAACCGCGCATAGTTTCGATGTCTTTGTCAGTGAATTGCAGATCAAGCCCAACAACATTCAGCCCAAAGCGATCACGTTGTTCGGTCAAAACGATACGGCTGTCCATATTGGGCCGTTGTTCGCCCGTCACGAAACAATCACCCGTAAAAAAATAGTCCTGATCGTAGGTCAGCCCCTTGATGAATTCAGAATCCCCTACCAGCGCTTTGGCAATCGGACGCTGTTTCAGACGCTCCAGCCTGACGCTGGAATTCAACCAGCCATTTGCCATCATTGTCTCTTGGCTGGGACTTAACATCAGTTCCGGAACCGAGCGACGCAGAAGGCGTTCGAACTCCCATGACGCTGAATGAGAGTATAGGCGCTTGGTGATAAAGTAGGCACCAAACACGACAATCGGGTGCTCCATGAAACAGCGACCGACCATGTCATTCTGATTGCCAAACCGGTTGTTTTCCTGCGCATTCAAATGCAGCAACATACGGCTGTTTTCAACGCCACCCATCGCCAGCACGAAGGTGTCTGCCTGAACTTTTCCTTCACCTTCAGCATAGTTTCGAACATGTGCTTGAGTGACGTTGCCGCTGTCGCCATCAACTGTGAAGCCCACGACGTTGGCATTCAGGACCAGATCAATGTTCTCCGAAGTCTCCAGATCCGACAAGTATTTGGTTCCAAAGCGGGCTGCTTCGTCATCACGCACGTCATAAAACTCGCGATCCGAACTGAACCTTTGCTCGACGATGTCGATTTGTCCGGTTTCGTCTGCTGGTTTGCGAAGTCGAGGGCCGAATTTACCCGTGCCCAACATACGTTCTGCGCCCGCCTGATAAGGCTGCAGGTCATCAAAGCCGATAGGCCAACCACTCAGTGGCACATCTTCACGAGGCAAAAAGTCAAAGGGATCAAGCATAGGGCAACGGCCATACCATGCAGACGTCGACCCACCCAAGGCCCGCATGCGCGTGGCAGAAAGAGATCCGTACTCAACGCCCAGATCCTGACCTTCGTAAAGGTCTTGCGACTCTGACTCGATGTCCCTGTCACCGGCCTCTAGTACAAGCACCCGTTTGCCCGCCTCGGCCATTTTTAATGCCAGCGACAAACCCGCCGGCCCCGAACCTATGACACAGCAATCATACGTCCCGTCGAGGTTTGGAATTTCGGAACGCGCATCAAGGATCACGACGCTTCTCCTGCGCCGGGGTCACTTTCATCCAGCAGCCATCCGTCGACCAGAGTCAGTCGCGGCTCTGGCACCTGTGGAAGAGGATTGTCTTTAAGTTTCATCAAGCCGATCCGCGCGACTGGCACCACCGCAACCGCAGAAAGAAGCATCGCAAGGACCCGCCGACGGCTGGAAAATAGATTCATTTCAGTCACCGCAAACTAGAAAACTCATTCACACTACGAAGACCTGACACGGGTAAAGCAAACACCCGAGGGCCACATGTCATCAATGCTAGGCGGAACACACCAGAATTTCAAATATTTCAATACTACACCGGATTGGGCGATGTTCCGGAGGGCGCGCATATCTGGGAAATCTGTTCTTACGTAGGCAAAAAGCCGGTGGGCGTGCCTGCCGTTAAGCCTGATTTCGGCGCACATCCGAAACCGACTTTTGCAGTGCCACGATCAGTGCATCGCGTTCTCGCGACAGGGCCGCAGGCGGCATTCCCTGTGTTTGCGCTTTGATCCCTGCGGTCAGCTGGTGCCTTACATCATCTGTCAAATAGACCTGACCCAGATCATCCCACCACCCGTTGAAGGTCTGGGAAAAATGATCGCAAAACGCGTCCAACCCACCATCGCCTGCGCCAAGGTTGAACAGCATTGTCGGCCCCATCGCCGCCCATCGCAGGCCCGGCCCGGCCCAAACAGCTTTGTCCACATCCTCGACCGACGCGACGCCCGATATCACAAGATGGATAGCCTCGCGCCACAAAGCCGCCTGCAGGCGATTGGCGACGTGACCCGGGACTTCCTTGTTCAGGCGAATGGTGGTCTTACCCAAACTCTCGTAAAACCGCTGGGCGGTTTCGACCACTCCCGATGTCGTCCTGTCATTTCCCAGTACCTCGACCAAGGGGATCAAGTGCGGAGGATTGAACGGATGCCCCAAAACAAACCGAGAGGGATCTCTCCAGCCAGATTGCATCTGGCTTAACGTCAAACCGGACGCAGAGCTGGCAACGATTGCATGCGCTGAAAGCGAAGGTTCAATACTGGCAAAGGTCGCGTGTTTGACCTCTAGCCTTTCGGGGACGTTTTCCTGAATAAAATCTGCTCCTTCAACGGCTGCTGCCGGGTCTGTGCAAAAGGTGATCGCGTCAGGCCCGCCGGTTTCGGTCAAGCCAAGCGCAGCCAGCGTCGGCCACGCCTCTTCGATATAGGCGCGTACCTTGCTTTCGACATCCGGGGCGGGATCATACATCGCGACCGAGCGGCCAGAGGCCAGAAAAAGCGCCGCCCAACTGGCACCGATGACGCCACCGCCAAGACAAGCCGTATGTTTAACATCCATCAAAACAGCCCCGGATTGAGTGGGGAGGCAGCGGTCATGCCGCCGTCCACCGTGAACAATTGCCCTGTTGCGAACCCGGCCTCGTCCGAGGCCAGCCAAAGGGCCATGGATGCGATATCTTCGGGTTTGCCAAAACGGCGCATCGCGTGCCGGGCCAGCGCATCTTTTCGCGCGGCATCCGGGTCGCTAGCCAAGTCGAAACCGGCGTCGAGCATTCCTGTCTCGATCCATCCCGGGCAAATCGCGTTACAGCGAATGCGCGGGCCGTGATCCACAGCAATGGACCGTGTCAACCCATGCACAAATGCCTTGGACGCATTGTACAGCGCCATAGACGGATCAGCGACATGGCCAGAAATAGAACCAATATTGATAATCGAACCGCCCTCGGGCATGCGGGGGATGTAAGCGCGGCAGAGATTGAACACGCCCCGGCAATTTGTCCCTATGACCGCCTCCCAATCCGCGTCCGTACTGTCCGCGACAGTCTTTTCCACCTGCACACCGGCGTTATTGACCAGAATATCCGTACCGTCGGTTGTGAAGGCCAGTTCCGCAACCGCAGCAGCATCGGTTACGTCCAGCGTGTACCAAATCACGTCCTTGCCCAGATCTGTCGGACGAGAACCGCGACCACACGTGGTGACAGCTGCGCCTTCGCGTACAAACGCCTCGACGATCCCGCGCCCGATACCCTGCCGACCGCCTGTCACCAGCGCCCTCTTACCAGCCAAACGCATCACTATTCTCCTGACCTGTTTTGCAAGGCGGCGTCTATCCCTGCCGCAACCCCGCTTGTCGACGGCATGCCCGGTTCGTCCCTAAGATCAGGGTCCGTCATAACTTCATCTGCTGGACCTGAGCGCTCAAGCCCCCGTCCAAGACCCAAAGCTGTCCGCTGGCGTAACGCGCCTCGTCCGAGGCCAGCCAATTCACGAGGTTTGCGATATCATCAGGTGTGCCGTAGGTCCGCATCGGGTGGACGTCGCGAACCGCCTGCTGCAACTGCTCGATCGACTTGCCACCTCCGCCTGAACCGTCACCCGAGAAAAAGCTTTGCAACATCGGAGTGTCGACATAGCCCGGGCAAATCGCGTTCACGCGAATGCCTTCAGGGCCGTGATCGCAGGCCATGGCCCTAGTCAACGCATGAACCGCGCCTTTGGTCGCACAATAAGCAGCCAGACCGGGGTCGGCGATAAAGCCGTCATAGCTGCCGAAGTTGATGATAGACGCCGTGGTTCCCTGTGCTGCCTTACGCATCAGCGGCAGCGCGTGTTTCGATGTCAAAAATGTCCCGGTGACATTGACCGCAAACGACAGGTTCCATTCTTCCAGTGTCGTTTCCTCGATCGTCTTTTCAATCTCAATCCCTGCCGCGTTGACCAGAATGCCCAACTGTCCAGATTCTGCCCGGACCTTGTGCATCGCCGCGACCGCGTCAGCCTCTTGCGTGACGTCGAGTTTTACGAAGATGCTGCCATCTTCATTATGTTCCGCCAGCGACCCCTCGGGTGAAAGATCCGCAGCGTAAACGCGGGCCCCTTCGCGCAGGAAACGCGAAACGATGGCGCGTCCGATTCCCCCGCGTCCACCGGTGACCAAAGCGGTTTTGCCTTTCAGCATCATTCACTGTTCTCCTTTCGGGGCGGGTACCGATATCTTGCGGCGGCCGCAGTCCAATCCATATGATTACGGACGTATTCCTGCGTCGCGTCGCGCCGAGGCATATAGTCCCACGCTTCGCCGGCACCGGCCTCCATTGCGGCGTGTAGGGCACGTCGCGATTTCTGGGTCGCGATCACATCCTTACGCAACGCCTCGCTGTCCCAGCGATGGGCGATCCCGGCCGCAAAAGCCCTGGCTTGTTTGATGTAGGCAGGGTCATTCGCGACGTTCGTCCGTTCACCGGGATCCTGTTCCAAATCATACAACTGCGGCGGATCGGGGTCACAATGAATGTACTTGAGCGCCCCCCGACGGATCATGAATACAGGATAGGGCGTCATCTCGGCGCAGTACTCGCCGATGGCCTCATCCACCGTGTCGACCTGCCCCTGCGCCAGAGGCATCAACGATCGGCCATCAATCGGTTCGCCCAGAATGGCATCTGTTCCACCGGCAATATCAATGAAGGTCGGCAACAGATCCACCAGCGAGCACGCACTCGCGGCCGCCCCGCAAGCGATCTCTGGCCCAGCCATGATCAGCGGCACCCGTGCCGAGTGTTCAAAGAAGTTCATCTTGTACCAAAGCCCGCGCTCGCCCAGCATGTCACCGTGGTCTGCGGTGACGATGACGATTGTGTTGCCGCGTTCTCCGATATCTTCCAGCGCCTTGATGATGGCACCGACTTTACTGTCGAAATAGCTCACATTTGCCAGATACGCGCGGCGTGCACGACGAACTTCCTCATCACTCAACGGCACATAGCTTGCTTCGATCCCGTCCATCACGCGGCGTGAGTACGGATCCTGCTCCTCTGGTGTAAGCGTGTAATCCGGCATCGGAACGTCCAGGTCCGAGTACAAGTTCCACCATTCGGGTTTTGCCACATAGGGATCGTGCGGGTGGATGAAACTTGCGACCATGCAAAACGGCGCGGCATCCCCCGCGGCCCGATCCCTGCCCCGATCAATCAGCCATCGACGAGCTGCAAATTCGACCTCGTCATCATAGTCTGTCTGGAAGGTTGCGATGGCCACGCCGCTTTCTTTGACGGTTTGCATGTTGTGGTACCATTTGTCGATCCGTTCATCCGGAGCCTCCCAATCCGGGGTCCAGGCGAAATCAGCCGGATAGATATCGGTCGTCACCCGATCCTCGAACCCGTGTTTCTGGTCGGGGCCGACAAAGTGCATTTTACCGGACAGGCAAGTCCGATATCCCAGCGCCTTTAGGTAATGCGCAAAGGTGGGGACCGAAGCTTTGAACTCGCTGGCATTGTCATAGGCTGCAATCCGGCTGATCAGTTGTCCCGACATAAATGCGAACCGCGACGGCGCGCACAGCGGAGAATTGCAATACGCCGCATCGAACCGCATCCCCCGAGCCGCCAACGCATCAATATGAGGTGTCTTCACCGTCGGATGGCCATAAGCGCCGCAAAAATGCGGTGCAAGCTGATCGGCCATGATGACGACGATATTGGGCCGCCTCACGGCGCAACCTTTTTATAAGCGTCCAGCACAAGACCATGAAAATGGTGAACCGCATGCTCGGACTTGCCCGATCCGCTAGGGTCGTGAACGATCCGCCCCTGCGAGAAAGCCGGGGTATTCATGCCGCGCTGCACACTTTCAACAATATCTATGTCTTCGCGCTGCAGTACTTCGTCAAGATAGCGGATCGCTTCAAGCTCCATATCGTCAGGCTCAGGAGTTTCCAAAAAGAAGTCATAGGTTTCCAGCGTGCGATCAGGGCCTACCGGGATAACGTTCAAGACAATCATCGACGATCTTCCCGGATAGCGCATCAGGCAGGTCGTGGGCCACAACCACCAGACCGCATGCGTACGAACGGTCGCGTTGGACACGTCATAGGCCGAGTTTGCGCCCTTGCCCGCCTCTGCCATATGGCTGGAATAGATCCCGTAGGTCGTGACCTTGTAGGTGTCCATGTCGACCAGGTCACAGAAATCTTTGTGTGCAGTCGGACAATGATAACACTCAAGAAAGTTGTCGACGACATTCTTCCAGTTCGACTTGATGTCATAGGTCAGTCGATGACCAAAAGTCAGATTATCGATATCGGGCGCCCAATGGCGGATTTCAGTCTGCAGATCGCCAGAGACCTCGGATAACGGGCGCGCCCCGGGGTCGAGGTTCACAAAGATAAAACCGGCGAACTCTTCCACTCCAACTTGGTCCAGGCAGATATCCGCAGTATCGAAACCTGTCAGGCTTTCGGTCTCGGGCGCCCGAACAAGCTGACCGTCCAGTTTATAGACCCATGCATGATATGGGCACATGATGCGCGTCGTTTCGCCTTCGCCGGTTAACAAGTGATGCGCCCGGTGTTTGCAGACGTTATAAAACGCACGCAATACCCCCTGACGATCCCGAACCACCGCAATCGGTCGGCCTGCAATCTCAGTCGTCAAATAAGATCCCGGTCGACGCAGCTTTTCGACATGACACACCCATTGCCATGTCTTCGCAAGAATCGCTGCCACATCTGCCTGGTACCAACGAGGATCCACATAGGCGTCAGCTTTGAGCGAGCTTGAGTTGAACGGATCGGGGCTAAAGCCTTCACAAATCGTATCAAATTGCGCTTTTGAGGGTAGCTCGCTCATCGTTCTCTCCGCGAAATCGGGCCGTAAATTGGCCCGCCAATTGGGTCATCAGGCTCATGATCCGTGGAAAAAACACTTTTTCCTTAACTTTTTTTGCCATATTTTTTATTTTTTTAGCCATCTCGGTCCTTGGGATTTCTGTGCATTGGCCAAGCACGAAATTCAAATGGCACCCTGCCTTCGACCCTATCCACGCTGGGTGGCAAGCCAAACCTGTCTTTGTATGACCTGCTGAAATGCACCTGGCTGGCAAAGCCTGATGCAATGGCAATCTCGGCCAAGGGAAGGCGCGTCTGCGTCACAAGGCCCCGCGCCCGATCAAGACGGATATCCCGGTAATACAAGGCTGGTGTCTTTCCGACATGAACCGCGAACAAGCGATCGAGTTGCCGATGCGAGACACCGACGACTTTGCATATTTCGGGCACAGGCAATGGGTCTTCCAAATTGGCCTCCATAGCCTGAATTGCTAGACGCAGTTTCGCTGGAACCGTTGCCCCCAGCGGCTCGGCGCCGTCAGGTTGCTGCCTGTTGGCCGGGCCGCGTAGTGTGTCGTGGAACACGTACCGGGCCGCCGCATTGGCAAGCGCGCTTCCATGCAGACCCTGTAACACTTGCAACCCCAGATCGACCGAAGCCCCGCCACCACAGCATGTGATCCGGTTGCCGTCCAAAACAAACAAGTTCTCGACAACTTCCACGTCGGGGAAAAGCTCTTGGAACGCGTCGATATGTTCGTAATGCACTGTCGCCTTACGCCCCCGTAGCAACCCTGCCTGGGCAAGAATGAATGCTCCAGTATCCAGCGCGATCATACTCGCGCCTCGTCGCGCCCAATTCCTAAGCGCCTTTTCGGTGCGATCCGTCGCATGCTTTTCCGGGGCCCAGCTGGCCGATACGACAACGATGTCCACTTCGGACGCAGCGACCTCGCTCAAGGCGCGTGTCCAGATTGAGGCCCCGTTGCTGGACGTGCAGGATCCTCCGGCTTCGGACGCAAATTCCCATTTGAAATGACCCGCGCCGTCGAGGTAATTCGCAGCCCTCAGCGGATCGATAAAACCCATTGTTGTCGCGATGTTGAAACTGGGCGCGACGACGACCAAAACCCGCGTTTCTTGCAGCATGGTATCAGCCATTCAGGAGCTCCCGCCTCATATTCCCTAAATTCGAACATGATGGGTTTTGTGACCGCAGTGCAAGACCGCTGCGCCTCGCCCGCCGCAGAGATGGATCGCGGCAGTCTTACGGCCCCATTTCGACGTCAGCCGGCTATCTTTCCTTGAATGCGCGATCCAATGTCGTCTGGACCGGCTTAAGAAGATAGGCCAGCAACGTCTGTTCTCCGGTTTTCATTTCGGCAACCACGGTCATCCCGGCCTGCAGTGGTCGAGCGAAAGACCCAGTTCCGACCGACGCCTGCGCCAACGCCAAAGATGCGCGGAAATAGGTTTCGCCCGTTTTTTCATCCGTCAATGGCAAGGGGTAAATCGAGTTCAATTGCCCCTCGACTTTGCCAAAACGGCGCACGTCGAATGTGTCCACGCTGATCGACACCGGATCGTCGGCGTTGACATGCCCGACCTCGGCATTCGGAATACGTGCCTCGACTATCAGCGCCTGTCTGGTTGGTAGGATCTCAAAGATGGTTTCTCCGGGCGCGATCACTTCTCCTGGGTTGGGAAATGCGACCGATTGAATAACTCCACGCGCTGGCGCAACGATGCGGAGCCCGGCGAGTTTACCCGCTACGATCTGTTGAGACACACGCAGACGATCTCGTTCCTGCTCCAATTCGGAAATCCGGGTGAGAACATCATCACGCAAAGACAGTGTCTCTTCTTGCAATGTCGAACTTGCCAAGATGAGCGCGCTTTGCGCCTCGGCAAGACGCACCGAAGCTGCAGATGCGGCTGAGCGTACCGCGTCGACTTCGTCCTCCTCTTCGAGATAATCGCTAAGCGACTTGAGACCTTGAGCCTGAAGCTGAGCATACTTCGCCAGAAGCTCCTCTTTCTTGACCACACGCCTATTGGCAAGGTCCGCCGCCTGCCGCAAAATATCCAGCGTTTCCTTTTGCTGCTCCAATGATGTTTGTTGGATTCTCTGACGTTCAAAGAACAGTTGCAATCTGGATGACGCCGTCACAAGCCCCTGAGCTTCGAGCGCTTTGATCTCGGACACGCTTGGAGGAACAGCCCTGTTGAGCATCGCAAGTACGGTCATCGCATTTGCCAGATCTCGCTGGATTGCCTCGATCTGTTCTGCAGCCAGATCCCCTTCCTGCGTCAGATCCGGATGCTCCAACTCTACCAGTACATCGCCTGCCTCAACTCTTTGACCGTTTCGGACGTGGACCTCCTTTACGATTCCACCATGTAGAGTTTCGATCTGCGGGTAGTCCCCAATTGGCATGATCGTACCCGGGGCGCGCGTGATCTGTGGCGTCATTGTTCGCCCGGCTACCGTCACGAGGCCACAGATCATCAAAAAAAAGACCAAAGTCAAAAAAGCCGCAAAACGAGGAGGTTTCTTGCGCCTTCTTTCCACCGCCCTGGCCATCGGTCCCGGCTTGGTATTGGTGTATTCCTTACGTGTCATGATCGACCCTCAGCAGTTTTCAGAGCAGCTTGGATTTTCTTTAACCCGGCATCCCCTGTTGCATTTACAACGACCCTATCGCCGTTCAGAAAAACGAAACGGTCTGCAATGTTGAGGAACGAGCGGTCCGCGCTGGAAATTAGTATCGTTTTTCGCCCTCTTTGCTCCCAAACCCATCTTTTGAACCCGTCACGGCGCATGTCCGAAAGACCGTTTGTAGGCTCGGAGAACAGATAGGCAGTAGACGGGCGCGCGATACTGCGCGCTAAGGTCAGCGCTTTGACGGTTTCATCTGACAATTGCGCCAGTGTCACGTCCGTCAGGCGCGTTTCCAGCCCCTTTGCCAACAACCCATTGTCATTCAACAAGTCCATATGATCCAGGGCGGCAACGATTTCGGCATCCGAAAGCGACGAACATGCAAGACGGAAATTCTGCGCGACCGTACCGTAAAACAGAGACTTCTCATAAGGGGCGTAGGTGACTGACTTACGCAGCTCATCCCGCGCTATCTGACGAATGTCGATGCCATCATGTTCGATCGTACCGGCCAATGGCGTGTGCAGCCCGTCGATCAGATCCAAAACCGCAGTCCGGCTGGTGGCATCACTACTCATGAGCAAAACAATTTCACCCGGTTCGCAATTCAAACTGGCCTGCGAAAAAATCGGGCCATTCAGCGGGTCCGGCCGATACGTAACCGAGGACAGTGAAATCGCTCCACGAAGTGTTTTTCGATGCGATTGGGCCAAACGCAGTTCCAATTCTTCCTGCAATCCCAGGACCCGGTCCGCCTGCGCTCGGCTGGAAACTGAATTTAACATCTGAGGGAAGCTGGCATACAAAGTCTGCACCGGAGTCAGCACCTTGGAAACCAGGGCTATGGCCGCAATCAAAGCGCCAAAACTCAGATCGGCAGTTACCGCCCCGTGGGCGCTCAGGATGATTGAGCCGACGACCGTCAAAGCGGTCAAAGTTTGCGCAAGTGACTGGGTAAACGCCTGAAATTGGCGCGCGCGACGGGCTGCGGCTTCGGCGAGTTCGATCATTGGCGTCGAACGTCGCATCCATCTTTCCTGCAAGCCCAGGTTTGCAATTACTTTTTGATGCACGATCGCATTATGAACCAACGACTGGCCGACTTCTGCGGCCTCGGCAGCGGCGCGGTCCAAGTTGCGCTGACGCGGAATGGTAAGACAACCGACCAAAATGAACACGACAACCATGCCGAGACACAACAATCCGGCTTCGGGTGCGAGAAAGAACAGAAGGGTCAGAAAAATCAACACAAATGGCAAATCCAGAACGGTTGCCATCACTTGACCTGTAAAAACTTCTCTCAAAGATTCGAATTGGCGAAATCGAGCCAATTGCTGCGTCACATCTGACTTTTGCAGCTGGCTCAGCGGAAGGGACATCAGTTTTTGAAACAGGGCGATCATCAACTGACGCTCACCGTGCCATCCGACGTAAGCAAGCGCGCGAGATCGCGCAAGACGGAAGGCGAAATCCGATATTCCGATTATGGCGACACCGACTGCCAATGAAACCAACATATCAATGGATCCCGACGGAATGACACGATCATAGATCGCCATGATTAACAATGGAGTCAGCAGGCCCAAAACGTTTGTAAGCAGCGACGTAACCAACAACCAAGGCAGCATCGCGCGCATACCCGCGAAAGCCGAACGTACAGATGTAAATTTCTTTTCCGATATCCCTGGTGTCGCGATTTGCAACTTGATTACGGTGCAAAGGCCTGAACCTGGAAGATAGTGACGCAGGTCGGGGTTTTGACTGTCACTGACCCTGATCGTCCGCGCGGAACGCCCAAGGGCAATGTAACACCCGCCGGACTTGGGAAAGACAAGCGCGGGACATTCTTGATCAGTTATCTCGCTTTCCCTGCACCTGACTCTCGAGAAGGGAATATTCAGGTTGCCAAGCGCTTCTATTATGTCGTCGCGGTGCAGTTCGGAAGACAAATGAGGGAACGCTTCGGCAATAGTATCCTTTCCATTTTTCCACCCCTCCGCCAATAGAAGTCGTTGTAGAAGTCCCCTTGCGCTTTGCGTGCTTAGACTTGTCATGCCGCCCCCCGTTGTTTAAGCAGCGCGGCCTGGCGATCCAGCTCTGCATCATCCCTCCAAGACGTGATCTCGTCAGACAGCTTTGCCTTTAGATGAACGACCTGATCTGCCAGTTGTCGTAAGCGCGGGTCCGGACTGGACAAAACAATAGTCGGCCGCGGCGCAAGGGTTCTTAAACAATCCGCCAAAGCCTGGCGTTCTGGTGTGTCCAGAGCCGCCGACGGCTCATTCATGAGCAAAATTTTTGGTTGCAACGCCAATGCCCGTGTCAAAGAAACCAAGTGACGGTTGACTGGGTCTTTCTCGAAACTTGTTCGCGCAGTCATGACGGTGTTGTACCCTGCGGGGAGCCGGTGAATGCGTTTTTCCAATCCCAGCGCAGCAGCAAACTTTTTCGCCCTCTCAACGACTTGCGCGTCCCCAAATGCGCTCAGGTTTTCAAGTAAAGTGCCTGAAAACATTGCAGGGTCCGCCTCAAGCACGATCGTCGCGCCCAGCCCTTTTTGATTGACACGTTTGGCGCCGGAAAAGCCATCGATCAAGACCTCTCCGTTCGAGGGAAGCCGTTGACCAGAGATCGCATCAAAAACGGAGTCAACCATCCAACTCTGTTCGGCTTCCAACAAAACGCAACCAGAGGGCGGTACTAAAAAACTTACCGGAGCCATGAGCGCGCCTGTACTATCCGTGCGCTCGACGGCCATCTCGCGCACCGAAATTTGCCCCATTATTTCAAGTACTTGGCAAGAAGGTATTTCGTTGACTTCCAACTCCTCCATGTCATTTAACCGCCCTCGTGCAACCGAGACATTTTCGGATTGAACCCACAATGTCATCAACTTGGTCAAAGGCTGGATGATACGACCGTTCAACAACATACAGGCTGCAAGCTCGGCAATGCCTATATGGTTCTGGATGACGAGGCAGGCCCCCCAAAGCCCCATTGCCGCGACCATCATTTGTGAAAAAATCGCTCCGAAACTCTGTGCAATCCCCGCAAATTGGATTAATTTGTTACTAATATTTACGGTTTGCTCTTCGAGCATTTCAAACCGGCGCGCCATCTGCGGTTCCATCCGGTTAGCTTTTACAGTCTGCACGTTGGACAGAGTTTCTAACAAAAAGGCGTATCTTCGGGCGTCCAGAGATTTGCGCCGTTCGAACAACACCCACTGAGCGCGCTTCATCACAAAGGCAAAACCAAGCACGATGCAAAACGCGCCGAGAGGAACAAGAAACAACCAGCCTCCGATCAACCCGATCAACACCGCGAACAACACAGTAAAGGGTAAATCAATAGAAAGCGTCTGGCTTTGCCCTGATTGATAATCCCTCAACTGATCAATGGCGGCAAACCGTTCAAAATAAGTGCTGTCAGGATTTTGCGAAAATGACCGGGTGTTCGCATTTAGAACCTGTTTCAAAAAACGCCGACGGTTGCCTATCGCCGCGCCTTCGGCGGTGCTGGTCAGCATAATTGTTCTGCACTGGCGCAAAACAAGTTCTGCCGCGGCGCTGATGATCAATACGACGGTTAGTACCCGCAACGTATCGGTGGATTGAAACGGAATAATCCGATCGAAGATCATCAGAATGGACAAGGGCATCAGAAGCGCCAAAACATTCAACGAAAACGATGCAGCCCAGATTGGCAATCCAAATCCAGATCGGGACAAATTTCCAGCAAGCGGTTGCGGTTCCATGATGCACTATCACCCTTTCCTGTCCCAGAAGGTTGCGCGACCGCCGCTTTAGGAATGGTAAAGAACCCAGATGCCGTCGTGAATAATTTCCTTTAAATTGCAGATATTTATGAAGCATTTCTGTAGCACCCTTCATGATATCTATCGGTCGGACCGACAGATGAATCGAGGTAGCGCAATGAACAAATCCCCCCACGAAATTTCAAGTTTCGCGCAATCGCAGCTGTCAGAGACGGAAGAAAAAGAGGAATTCGCGGCGCAGTTTTCCCATGGGACACCTCAGGTTTCGAATGATCCCACCCGAGCCGCACTGCACACGGGTGAAGACCGGGCAGGTTCCCTTGAGACGCGGCTCAGACCAGATGGCGCACCGGGCGACCAGCCTGGGCGGGTTCATTCCGAGCAAAAGCAGGCGTCTTACAAAAGCAATGCCGCACCCGAAACAGAACAAACCATGGATCAAACTTTGGCGACCGGGCCAACGGCCGATACGAGACCAAAGGCCGAAGCGCAACTTGGGCCTGATACCGGGGATCACACCGCGCGGTTCGAAATTCAAAGCAATACGCACGAAACACAACAAACGGTCCAGTATGATTCAGGACCAACTCCCTTCGTGCCTTCCCCCTTAGATCCAGGCACTCCGATTGATAACTTCGTCACTTCCACTGAGGATGAAAATAACGCCCCCGAAGAAATCCTGTTGGATGCCCTAGAAGTCAGTGAGAACGCCGCCGGAACTGTGGTGGGAACACTGACGGTCGTAGATCCTGATACATCAGACAAACATTCAATTCATGTGTCCGACGACCGGTTCGAGGTTGTGGGCGGACAGCTACAACTGAAACCCGAAGTGACCTTGGATCACGAAGAGGCAGCCCAGATCGAGGTCGACGTCACCGTTACGGATTTAGGCGGCCTGACACTCACAGAACGATTCACCGTCGAAGTATTGGATGTCAACGAAGCGCCCGACACTATCAAGTTAGACGGCGTTGCTGTCGCGGAAAACGCGGCAGGCGCAATTATTGGAGCTCTTACGGTTACCGACCCCGATGCGGATGATAACTACAACATCAGTGTTTCCGATGACAGATTCGAAGTGGTCGACGGATATATGCAGTTGAAGCCCGGCGTTTCATTGGACTACGAAGACGCCGCCCAGGTCGAAGTCAACGTGACGGCGACGGACACCGGCGGGCTAAGCCTGACCGAGAGTTTCACAATCGACGTTCAAGACATTAACGAAGCACCCCAAGATGTGACCCTGGACAACCACTCGGTCGCAGAAAACGCCGCTGGGGCTGTGATTGGAAATCTATCGACGCTGGATCCCGACATCAAAGACGACCATGCTTATCACGTCTCGGACGACCGGTTTGAGGTGGTTGATGGTGAGCTTCGGCTAAAACCAGACGTACAATTCGACCACGAGGAGACTGACCAGATCGAGCTGCAAATCACAACTACAGATTCTGGTGGCCTGAGTACTACGAAAGACTTCGTCATCTCCCTTGAGAACGTGAATGAAGGTCCTGAAAACCTGACCCTCAGCATCAACACAGACAATCTGGTTTCCAACGGCAGCTTTGAAGAATTCGACCTCGATCAAGGAAGGTGGCGTGGATTTAACAATGACCCGTCGGGGTCTTGGACGGATTCACACGGCATCGAAATCTGGGACCAGTTCGGCGGCACCAAAGCCTCGGATGGCGACCAATTGATGGAATTGGACCACGGTCACGGCGTAGACAGTATTTCGCAAGTGATCCAAACAGTGGACGGCCAGCTTTATGATCTGGGGCTGGACCTTCGCGAGCGGCTTGCCGGCGGCACCGATACGGTCGAAGTCTATTGGAACGGAAACCTCGTTGCCGAGTTGGATCCCCAGTCATCGGATTGGGAGACGTTTCAACTACAGGTCGTCGGGACAGGACAGGATACGTTGGAGCTCCGCGAACCCGAGAGTCAGAATGACAGCTACGGGGCCTTGATCGACAACATCACCCTGACGGCGGCCATGCAAACGGTTGGCGAAAATGTCGCCGGAGCCATTGTCGGGAAAATCAGTTTTGACGACCCCGATCAGGGGGACACTCACCGGTTCGAAGTATCGGATGACCGGTTTGAAGTCGTCGACAACCTTCTGCGCCTAAAACCGGGTGTTTCGTTGGATTTCGAGGAAGCCGCCTCTGTTAGTGTCAATGTGACAGTGATTGACGAGGGAGGGCTGAGCCAAACCGTCAACTATCAAGTGAACGTCGCCGATATGCCCGACGTCTCGATATCCAGCGGTTTCAGCATTAAATTTTTTGGAACCACCTCCCAAGACGGTCTGGGGGACGTCGACTGGAACGCTGCTCCTGTCCGTACAGAAGTTGTTTCGACCACCGACTTTGGACAGGTCCCTCACCAGGACAGCAGGTCAAACGATGCATTCGGCATCGAAGTTTCTGGCAATATTGACGTTGAAGAAGGCGGACTCTTTACATTCCATCTGGATGACCACAATTCAGCGACACTGGTGGTCGACGGCGTGACTGTCATTCCGAATGGCTCTGCGCAAACAGGCGAAATCGACCTTGCGCCCGGCACGCATGTAATTGAAGTGCGAAATGCCGGCACACCCGGTGCAGCAGGGCCAACCCTGGAATGGGAAGGCCCCGGTCTTGTTGGGCGACAGCCAGTCACGGCGCCGGACCTAGTGGATGCACAGACTGTATCGGGAATGCCTATTACCTTTGAAATCAGCGCCGGCACCGTCGGCTTTACGGAAGAGTCTCACTTCGCGCTGAGTGATTTGCCAGAGGGCACACAGATCGAAACAGAGTCCGGATCAGTAATTGCAGGCCCTGACGGCACCGTCGAACTGAGCGGCTGGAATGTGCAAGCTCTTACGATCACGCCTCCTGCAGAGTTTACGGGACCAGTGCAGGCAACGTTGCACCACGCCACCCCAACAGGTGGCGACACCAGCTATGATGGCGTGGAAACGCTTGCTTTCGACGTTAATGCAGCACAACAAACCCTTCCATCGGCCCAAGTATTCGGCGGTTTCACTGCGCGCTTTTTTGACGTCGACCATAAACTGAAAAACTTGGACGACGTGGACTGGTCCGCAGACCCCAGCCATCAAGAGCTGATATCAGAAATAAATTTCGAAACCACCAAAGGCTCATTCTGGGCAGATGGGTCAAAAGACACTTTTGGCGCCCAGTTTGAGGGACAAATTTCGATCGAAGAAGGCGGGTCCTACACCTTTTTTGCCGGAGGGGACGACGGTGTCGCTGTATATATCAATGGCGTCGAGGTAGTTGACAACGACGGTCGCCATGGGTTTCGGACCCGTTCTGGTGAGATCGAACTCGAGACCGGAACGTATGACATCGAAGTCCGGTATTTCGAGAACCGTGGCCGAGCTGGTCTGAAACTGGAATGGGAAGGTCCCGACACCAACGGACGGGAATTCGTTCAAGCCGATGCCGGGACGACCATAGAGAAAGATGGCAGTTTCGAACTTGGGATAGACCTTAGCCACGCGAGTCCGACAGCATCCGTTTCGCTGGAAGGTTTGCCGCCAAACACCATGATACTTAGTGGCGAAGACGCAGCCCTGTCAGATGGTGGCTCGGTGGAGCTTCAGGGGTGGAACGTAGACATGCTTGAGATTTCGCCTCCGCCAGGGTTTGAGGGCACGATAAAAGCCGAGATCACTGTCTCAGACAAAGGTTTCAATGGCGCAAATATTTCCTCTGAAACTCAGATTGATCTTGTTGTCGGGCACGCTGACGATACAGAAGGCGCGACGATGCAGCAGGGGCAAGATCTGTCTAACCTGCTGCAAAGCGAAACCGACGAGGTATTGGCGTGGGATGCACACTCTTCTCCTGCAGACGATGGCGCCGAAACCGATGTCATGTCAGAGCCTGTCCAGACCTCACCCGAAGCTGAGATCACCAGCATTCAAAGCGATGCCTACGAGCGTGTGGACTGGTGATATCCGAATATGGCCGGGCGAGTTTAGAATACTGTCCCTACTCTCCGGCCAGCGCATTCTTTCCCAGTGAAAGGCGCTGTTCAGACAGTGCCTTTTTCTTGCTGACCTCCAGCAACGGGAATTCCACAAAGAATACGGTGCCGAAACCTAGTGTGCTTTCGTAGTCAATTGTCCCGCCGAAATGCTCAACAATCTCCTTCGAAATACTCATCCCCAAGCCGGTTCCTCCGGCGTGCCGTTCATCTGATGAATCAATCTGCGAAAAACGATCAAACACTTTGTCGCGACTACCCTCGGGGATGCCGATCCCTTGATCTTTCACGTATACCCGCACCCGCGATCCGACGACCTCGCACCCTACAGTGACGACGCCACGTTCAAACGAAAACTTCGCCGCGTTCGAGATCATGTTGGTCAGAACCTGGATCAATCGCGAGGCGTCACCTTTGATGAACAAATCTTGTTCGGACGAACGTTCTTCGACCAGTTCGACATTATGGGCGCTGGCAAATCCTAGGTTGCAAGCGATTGCCTCATCCACAAGCGAGTTCACGTTGATCCGCGTCTCTTTGATGACCATCTCGCCGGCTTCCATTTTCTGGATGTCCAAAACATCGTTTATCAACGAGGCCAAACGCTCACTGTTCTTACTCGCCAGCTCTACAAGGTTTTGCATCTTGTCTGGCACCTCACCCATGGCGCCTGACTTGATTAGGTCCAAAGAACCCTTGATTGACGTCAATGGCGTACGCAACTCATGGCTGACCGTCGAGATAAACTGAGTCTTCGCAATATAAGCCGCTTTGGTCCGCTCATGCTCTTCCCTGAGCTTTTCCAGCTGCTCTAAGTTGGTCTGGTACAGTTTGAGAAACACCAGCGAGCAATCGATCAGAAAGTACATCACGAAAACGACGGTAAAGAAATGCAGCCACAAGTCCGATGAAAGGTCGGGCTGTTCGATCCAGATGTCTTTGACCACGATCACCATGAACGAGATGCCGTACATGGCGAGGCGCACAATCATGGCCCAAACGAATTGGTGGTTGTTCATGGCCGCAAATAGGGCGGCGGCGAACAAGAAAAAAAGCGGGGTGAAGTGACCGCCTGTTGGTTGTTTCAGCGCAACAGACACCGCGTAAAGGCAGATAGCGGTAGAACTGAGGATCGTATTGAACAAAATCCACGCCACCATCATCGCGATCGACCGGCGTTCCTTAGGCGTGAGGCGTGCTACCCGCTTAGCCAGGTAAAGGTCTTGCGCCTCGCAGATCAATATTGTCCCGTAGAAAAACAGTGCGTTCAGCGGATCGAAGAAAAACGCTGTCAGGATCGTAGTTGCAAGGAAAATTGCCTGCCGCTGCCAAAGCAGCGCAAAGCTCATGGCAGTGTAATCTTTGATATTCTGTAGCAGCCTGCTGTCGCTGTCTTGGGGTGCCCCGTCTAGTTGGGGTGCTTCGATGGCGGTCATCGTAAAGTCTTTTTTGCTGATCAGTTAGAGGAGATTTATCGACACAATGAGGACGTAGTTGGTCGGAATTTCGTTCACAGTTTGGCAATAGTCTTCATCCGGCCGAATTATTGTCGAATACCTTCGCTGGCCTATGCCGGTAAAGACACAACACTGTGCGTTATAAATTAACGATTTTATTGCCTTTTTGACCCCCTTACCCCTTAATGCAAGAACAGGCTAGCGAGACAAACAAAGAGGTGGGGTTGTGGTCGCTATTGGAAAGATAGAAGCCAATCACGAGGGTGTGACACCCGTTTCGGCACGGCTTGCCGAAGAGCCGGTCACATTGCTTCAATTCGCCCGCTCGGCAGGGCGCAACATGCTTGAGGTCATTCCCGCAGAAACGCTGCGCGAAACTTACGTCCGGGGTCCGCTGAATATCCACTATATCTGCGAACCCGAAATGATCACCGAGTTGCTGGTCGGTCAGGGGCGCGCTTTCCCCAAAGCGAAATTCACCAAGGACATCATCGGATCAGCTGTCGGGAACGGTCTCATCCTGTCCGAGGGAGAGAAATGGCGGAAGCAGCGGCATCGCTACTCGCCCTTATTTGCGGCACGCAACTTGCCGGTTCTGGCACGCCATTTTGCCGCAACAGGGATCGAAGTAGCGGATTCATTGGCCGAGCATCCCGGGCCAGTCGATGTGGCCCAGGTTGCGCCTGCCTCAACACTGACCAATATCTCTCGCGTCATTTTTTCGGGCAATGAAGAAGTCAGCGCCGAGCAGATCCGCGTTGGGCTGATCGCATATTTTAATTATATTTCAGACCTTTCCCTGTTTGACTTAATGGGCCTTCCGAAATGGTTACCGCGCAAGAAATGGCTCAGCAGCAAGGCGCCAGTTACTACTATGCGCGATCTGGCCCGCCAGGTGATCGACCTGCGTCGTGCTGAAAGCCGCGATGAGCCTGAAGACTTTTTGGATCTGATGATTGAGGCTTTAAAGTCGGATTTTGAAGATGCTGAGACGACAGTGGACAACCTTCTGACCTTCGTGGTCGCGGGACACGAAACTTCGGCCAATGCGCTTGCATGGGGGTACTACCTGCTGGCGCTGCACCCAGAAATGCAAAACCGCGTCCGACACGAGATCATGTCGGTTCGACCGGATGGCCCTGTGGAGTATTCCGATTTGGAAAACATGCCGCTGCTGAGGGCCCACATCAAAGAAACGCTTAGGCTGTATCCATCAGCCGCCTTTTTCGCCAGGGACGCAGGCGCTGAACTGGACATAAACGGTGTTAAGATCGAAGACGGTGACGCGTTGTTCTTCCCCGTATACTCGTTACATCGGAATGAGAAACTGTGGGACGAACCTGATCAATATCGTCCTGAACGTTTTCTTGGCGGGACCATACCCCGAGGGCAATATATACCTTTTGGTGCCGGACCGCGCATATGTATTGGCGCTCAATACGCCGAGACGGAAATCATGGTTCTCATGGCCTCAGTGCTGCGCAAAGTCGCGTTTTCGCTGTCAGACGAACCGTTGCCAGAACCGGTTTTGACTTTCACGATGCGCACAAGCGGCCCGCTTATTTTGAATGCCTCACCTGTTTAGGCAGGACATTGTTGGCTCAACCCCGGTTCAGGTAAGTCTGGCTACCGTACATCTCTCGCAACACCGTTTCGAACAAGCTGCCTCGTGGCTTGGTCTTGTTGGACGAATGTGGCGTCTGTTCTTGCGTCGCCTGCTGCCCGGCCGGAGCGCCCTTTTCACGCAGTTCAAGCTTCGCGACGGCCTTGTCGAACGCAGCAAGAGCACCCGATTTAGACAACGCCCTCATTGAGATTGGTGTACTCATGACCGTGCGAATATCGCCTGATACGTTCCGCTGCGCTAAAATCTGAGCGAAGTTCTGATTAAGTTGATCTTCACTTGGCAGTTTCGCTGCGCAATACCGCCCGTGCGTCACGACCAAATAGATGCCGCTGCCACGGTATGAGAAAATAGCTTCGGCCTCGGCTGTCCCCGCTTGAATGCTTTTTCCAAGATCTGCGATGATGCGACGAAACTCTCCGAAGTCGTTCAGATCAAAGCGAAAGGCTGCATCTTGCAACCTGATGGCGGTCACCCACGAGTCAAACAAACGACTGCGGCCCAGTTGTTCGATATAGTTGTCGAATTCGACATAACGCAGACAACGTTTCAGACCGTCGACAGACAGAGGGTCCTCAAAGCTGAACTGCTGGTTGTAGTCGAGAACGTTTTGCAGGTTCTTGACCGAAACCGATGAAATCCGGCTGCGGACCCTTTCCTGCATCAACAGATGGGCCGCATTCATGCGACTGCGCAACTCGAAGAAATCAAACGGTTTTGTAACGTAGTCAAACGCACCTTCGGCAAAAGCGTCTTCGACATGTTTTCGGTCGCTCATGGCGGTCAGCATTATGGCAGGCGTTTCCGAGTTTCCGGGTGTGTTCCGTATCTGCCGCAGCAATTCGATCCCGTTGGTACCGGGCATCTGAATGTCCAATAGAAGGCAATCGAACGGTGTTTCCG
Organism: Ruegeria sp. HKCCD7628; assembly: GCF_057221005.1. Classification (NCBI taxonomy): domain Bacteria; kingdom Pseudomonadati; phylum Pseudomonadota; class Alphaproteobacteria; order Rhodobacterales; family Roseobacteraceae; genus Ruegeria; species Ruegeria sp. HKCCD7628. Next base: position 46,681 of record NZ_JBWVBA010000003.1, on the reverse strand, counting down.
CCTCTTTGATAACCTGCAGCGCTTGGCTGGCGGAACTGGCAACAGAGACCTGACAGCTTTCAAACTCGGCCAAAGCTGTTTGCAACAGCTCAAGAATTCCGGGTTCGTCGTCAACGGCCAGCACTTTCAGAGGCGTCCGCTTCAACGCGCGCATGTCCAATTTGCGCTGGAATTCATCACTTGTCGGAGTCGTATGCTTCATGACTAGTCAACCGCTTTCAACCTGTTAAACAGGCTCAGAATAGAAAACGACTAGGACGAAACAGCGGCAAAAATCGCAAAAACCTTGGATAAATTGGGTTTTTTCTTGGCGTTATTTTGGCGAAAACTCTCAGATCTAATGTCGCCGAGCACCGAGACTTAAAAGGTTTTTATGTTTAATTTTAACGATTTAGCAGCATATCACCCAGCTTGGGGTCAAATCAAACCCTGACATAATCTACCAGTCGCGGACAAATCGCTCAAGTTGTTTTACCGGTCCTACGATCGAGGGCTCGGATCAGTGTCAAGACGTGCTGTGGATATTGAACAAAACCGACTGGCTTACTGTACCGTCTATCGAGAACTTTGCCCCGACCGGAGCAGCCCCAACACCCAATCTGCGCGACCAACGTGCCCAAACTGAAGGAACGATGCCCAGGATGCGGGTCGCGCCGTTTTCTTCTGCCGTAGCGGTCATCCTGAAAAACAGCTCTTGCTGCACGGCCAACCTGCGAGAAGCCGCTACGCTCTCGGTGACAAAAAACCGGGAGGCTTCCCAGATCTTGGGGTTTGCCGGTGCCTCGAAAAACAGAATGTCCGTCGGAAGATCGCGCAACAACCCTTTCTGTGCATCCCGCAGCATATAGGTGTAGGCCCCACACCGCGCGTTCGTCGGCAAAAGGCGAACGCCTGCCAAAACCTCGCCGAATTCATGCAGAACGACCCAGCGGCAGGCCGGTGTGTCATATTGGTCAAACTCCATCCCATCCGCCTCACCTACATTCCAGTGCAGGCGATCGATGAAGATCGTTTTTCGAGTCTCGAGATATTTTGCCAACAATGTGCCGTGCTCGTGCATGTTGCGAAAGCTCATTGCGGTCGCACGGACATTCCCTAGCTCGCGCTTGCGATCAGGCGTGTCGCGCTTGAACGCAAATAGCTTACGCCGTGCCGACGGTTGGGGCACGGGTTGGGCCGTATTGGCTGGCTCCAGGTCCGGAAATACCTTGGACGCTGAGTATGCCTGTTCATACCTGAGTGGTCGGTCCATATTTTGCTCTTATTTTAGACACACTTATGACAAGATATGAATCGCTGCGTCTACAACTAAATGATGTTTTTTCCGGTAATCGCGTCATTGTGTGGCGAATTCACATCCCATACAAAACATTGAGCATTCAGGGCGAGTTTTTGGCACATTTAGCATGCGGTTTTGCGAAAAATGCACTGCATCGTGGTTTCAACCTGATTAGACAACGTCTTGAATCATCATTGTATTCCTTAATTCGCCAGTTTTAGAGCTTACACCATCGTAAAATTTAACCTCTCGCGGGCTGGTGGTTGTAAAACTGTCATTCTGCATCACTTCGCCGCCCAACCTGTGATTGCCGCGACCGGCCCTAACGAGCCAAACATGTCAGTTTCTGCGGCTAGTATGACTGAACCCGAAAAAAAATATTCGGTCACTTCCGCGCCCAGCATACGTCATCCTTTTGCCGTTTTTCTCGGACAGCCTGCGTGTAAGCGATATTCAACGCCCCTCCGGCCTTTGTGCGGCACTTTTTGAGTCCTCAAGGTCAGTATGGTGGCAAAGATTGGTGACTGTTTATGCGTATACTTGCCGTAGATGACGACCCCAGCATCCTGGAGCTTCTGACTTGCGTTCTGGGGGCTTTTGGGTACGAAGACGTAGTGACTGCTCGCAGCGGTCAAGAGGCGCTCGACATCCTTGCGGAAACGACCGAGATTTTCGATTGTCTTTTGCTTGACGTCCAAATGCCCGAAATGAACGGCATCACACTTTGCGAGCATGCGCGCAATCTTCCTGACTATCAGTTTACGCCGATCATCATGATCACTGCTATGGTGCAAAAGCAGTACATCGACGAAGCGTTTGAGGTCGGCGCCACAGACTACGTGACGAAACCGTTCGAGTTTGCCGATCTGAAACAACGGCTTTCCGACGCCTACAGGCTGGCAGCTGAACGACGCGCAGCCATCGAAGTGATCGAAGCGGATGTGTATGCCGTCAACGATTCCGAGATTAACACCAATTTCCGCCTTAGCGATCCGCTCTATTTCGGTGACCTGCCCGGTTGTATCGGCTTGGCCGAGTTTGAGAACTATGTCGTACAGTTGTCGACAATGCACTCACGCGCGTCCAAGATGATGGCCGTCAAAGTGGCTGAGGTCGAAGACATCTTCCGAACCGCAACTTCGGTGGAATTCCGCGAAGCCATGGCGACCGCTGGCAATGAACTACTGACTGTCTCGCAGGAAGGTCGGAATTTTGCCACCTATTGGGGCAATGGCGTTTTCCTACTGATACATGAAAGCAAGCCGGGTGTTTCCGCTGCCGAGTTGCAGCACAAACTTGCCAATCGCTTCGTAAAAGGCTCGCATGGCAGTGTTTCGGGTCGAGATTTCTCGTATCATGTTGGCGAAGTGGTCGCATTGCGCGCCTCGTCAAAGATGGAAGCTTTGTTCCTGATCGACAAGGCCGTTGAACTGGCAGACATTCCAAATACTCCGGTTGCCCGGTTCGGCTAATCCAAGCCGAGCCCGGGAAAGCCATTTCCAAAATGCACTAAAAGTTCGCGTGTTCGCAGCTGCGCGAGCGGTTAAAGGGACATACCGTGATCCAGTTTGATCATGTCGGCAGCTTTTTCACCGATCATGATTGAAGGGGCATTGGTGTTCGATGAGTTCACCGTGGGCATGATTGACGCATCCGCAACCCGCAATCCATCGATCCCATTGAAGCGCAGACGTGGGTCCAAAACCGCACCGTCATCCACCCCCATGCGGCACGTCCCGGCACAATGGTGCGATGTTTTTGAGTGCACGCAAATAAAGTCGAAATAATCCTGATCTGTTCGAATATCCGGCCCTGGCAGTCGCTCGGCCAGAATAAAGGGCTTCAAAGCGTCTTGGGCGCGAATGCGTTGCACCAGCTTTAACCCACGGATCGACATTTCTCGATCATAAGGATCCGCCAGATAGTTCGGGTCGATCAAGGGCATCGCCATAGGGTCCGAACTTTGCAAACGCACTGTCCCGCGTGATCGTGGACGCAAGAAACATGCGTTGAGTGTGACGCCGCCGTTCGGCATAGCCTGAACCCCGGCCTCAATCCCCGTCCCCAGGCCCAGATGCATCTGTATGTCGGGTGAACGAGCCTGTGAATCTGCATACCAAAACCCGCCAGTCTCGAACAGGCTCGACGCAACAGGGCCATTTCGCGTGAACACGTATTTCAACGCAGCCAGAGCCGAAAAGGGCAGCTTGGCAAACCGATCATACGTATGCGGACCGGTGACCTCGCAGATTGCGTATAGATCCAGATGATCCTGTAGGTTCGCACCAACCTGTGGCTGATCGTATGTGACTTTAAGCCCCAAAGAGTCCAAATGATCGGCGGGGCCTATACCGGACAGTTGCAGAAGACGCGGTGATCCAATGGCCCCGCAGCAAAGGATCACCTCGCGCGCCGCGGTCAGGACCGAGCCATCCATCATCTCTATCCCGGCCACCCGTCCATTTTCGACCACCAGTCGATGAACCTGCGCGCCAGTACGAATGGTTAGGTTTTGACGGTTGCGGTTCGGAGCAAGAAACGCCATCGCCGCCGAAGACCGACGTGCATTCCTCTGGGTCAGTTGGTAATAGCCTGCCCCATCCTGATGATCACCATTAACATCGTACGTTTTGGGAATACCGACCTGCCCGGCGGCCTCGATGAAGGCATCGCAGATCGGCAAGGGCGCGACAGGCCTGGAGACCCCCAACGGCCCGCCTTTGCCGTGGAACTCATCCTCGAAACTGTCATTGTCTTCGGACTTGCGGAAATACGGCAAAACGTCGTTGTAACTCCATCCGACGCAGCCCATTTGTCGCCAATCATCATAGTCCTGCGCCGCGCCGCGGGTGTATATCTGCGCGTTAATGGAGGAGCCGCCCCCGATCACCTTGGCTTGGGTGTAAGGAAACACTTTGTTCTGCATGTGCCTCTGCGGCACGGTGGTCCATCCCCAACTGCCTATGCCCTTGGTCATCTTGGCAAACCCGGCAGGCAGATGAAAAAGCGGGTGCCGATCCGACGATCCAGCTTCAAGCAATAGGACCGTGGCCGAGGTTTCTTCGGACAAACGCGCCGCTATCACCGACCCGGCCGAGCCCCCGCCGACCACTATGAAATCATACCCTTCGGGCATCACGGCGTGATCCGCATCTCACTTTCGGGATCGAACGCCACAGCCTTTTCCATGTTCACTGCAAAAGTGAAATCCTGCCCCGGCGCGACCTCGGCGTCCGACCGCATGCGAGCGATTACGTCCCGCCCACCCAACTGCATCGATACGAACGTGTCCGAGCCCGCCGGTTCGGTCACAACAATCCGATTGCCCATCTGAGCAATGTTCGAGGACTTGCGATCCGCGCCATCCATATCAGTGATCGTTTCAGGGCGAATGCCCAGCAGGATTTCGCGCCCGTCCCACGCGGCCAGGTTATCTTGACTGAACGGTAGCTGTGTCATGGACCCGTCATGGACGGCCACCTCGGCATGGGGTCGCCCGTTCAGCACCACCACTTTGGCCGGCACCACGTTCATCGCGGGCGACCCCATAAAGGTTGCTACAAAGATATTGGCGGGTGTGTCGTAGATCTCTTGCGGCGTACCCAATTGTTGAACGTAGCCGCCGTTCATCACCGCGATGCGGCTGGACAGCGTCATTGCCTCGATCTGGTCATGGGTCACGTAGACAATGGTCGTGCCAAGATTCTGGTGCAGCTTCTTGATTTCCGTCCGCATGTCCACGCGTAGCTTGGCATCGAGGTTCGAGAGCGGCTCGTCAAACAGAAACACATCAGGGTTGCGCACCAAGGCCCGCCCCATTGCAACGCGCTGCCGCTGACCGCCCGACAACTGGCCGGGCTTGCGGTCCAGCAACTGCTCAATCTGCAACAGCTTGGCAACCTCGGCCATGGCCTTTTCACGTTCGGGCTTGGGCACGCCGTGCATCTCAAGCCCAAAGGTGATGTTCTGCCCAACGGTCATGTTTGGGTACAAAGCATAGCTTTGGAACACCATGGCGATGTTGCGGTTCGACGGGTGGACGCCGTTCATCACCTGATCCTTAATGCGGATTTCACCGCTGGTGATTTCTTCCAACCCCGCGATCATGTTCAGCAGGGTCGACTTGCCGCAACCCGAAGGGCCAACCAGCACCAGAAACTCGCCCTCTTGCACCGAGATATCGACCTTGTGCAAAACCTCGACCGCGCCATAGGATTTGGTCGCGTTGTCTATGTCTAGAAAACCCATGAGGTCTTATCCTTTCACCGAACCCGCCATCAGGCCGCGGACGAAATACCGACCGGCCACGATATAGACGAGCAGAGTTGGCAGGGCCGCCAAAATGGCCCCTGCGAAATGAACGTTGTATTCCTTTACCCCCGTGGATGACTGCACCAGATTGTTCAGCGCCACGGTCATGGGTTGGCTGTTGGCATCCGCGAATGAGGCCCCGAACAGGAAGTCATTCCAGATATTTGTGAACTGCCAGATGATCGACACCACGGCGATCGGTCCTGAACTGGGCAGCAGGATGCGCCAGAAGATCTGAAAGAACCCTGCGCCATCGATTTGTGCCGCCCGGATCAGCTCGGTCGGGAAAACGGCGTAATAGTTGCGGAAATACAGCGTGGTAAATCCGATACCATAAACCACATGCACCAGAGCAAGGCCCCATGTGGTGCCCGCCAGACCCATCAGGCCCAGCATCCGTGCCATGGGTATCAGTACGATCTGAAACGGGATGAAACAGGCAAACAGCATCAGTCCGAACAGGATGGTGTCGTACTTGAACCGCCATTTGGTCAGCACATAACCGTTCAGCGCTCCCAAAATGGTCGAGACGATCACCGCCGGTACCACCATTTTGATCGAATTCCAGAAATAGGGCTTCAGCCCGGTCGGATCGACCCCGATCTGGGCCGAAGACCACGCCTTGAGCCAAGGCTCAAGCGTGAAGACCTGCGGCAGGTTCATCATGCCGCCGCCAGTGATCTCTTCCAGCGGTTTGACCGAGTTCACCAGCATCACATAAAGCGGCAGCAGGTAGAACAGACCAAACAGCAGCAACACCAGATAGATCAGCGTGCGGGTGACGCGGCCCGTGCGAATTGCGGTATCTTGCGAGGCTTGAGACATCAGCGTTTCTCCCGCAATTCGGCATAGAGATAGGGGATCATGATCGCCGCAATTGTCATCAGCATGATCGTGGCCGAAGCCGCGCCGATGCCCATCTGGTTCCGCGTGAAAGTGTAGGAATACATAAACGTCGCGGGCAGTTCGGTCGCCCGGCCCGGCCCGCCACCGGTTAGGGCAATCACAAGATCAAAGGTCTTGATCGCAAGATGGCTGAGGATCACGAAGGCCGACAGGAATGCTGGGCGCAATTGCGGGATGATGATCCGGCGATAGAGGTTCCAGTTCGAGGCCCCGTCCATCTGCGCCGCGCGCAGGATTTCATTGTCGATGCCTCGAAGACCGGCCAGAAACATCGCCATAACAAATCCACTGGTTTGCCAGACAGCGGCGAGCACAACAGTATAGATCGCAAAGTCGCGGTTCTTTATCCAGTCAAACTCGAAACTGGTCCAGCCCCATGTTTGCATGACGTTTTCCAGCCCGATACCGGGGTCTAGAAACCACTTCCACGCGGTGCCGGTGACAATGAAACTCAGCGCCATGGGGTACAGGTAGATCGGGCGCAGCAACCCTTCGCCGCGGATTTTCTGATCAAGGAAAATCGCCAGCCCAAGCCCTATACAGGTGCAGATCACGATATAAAGCCCCGCGAAAATCCCCATGTTCTTCAACGAGATTTCCCAATGACTTAGCCGCCACAGTTTGTCGTAGTTTTCCCAACCAACCCAGCCATATGTCGGCAGAATACGGCTATCGGTAAAGGACAGGTAGACCGAGAACAGAATGAACCCGTAGACAAAGACCAGCATCATCGCCAGCGACGGCGACAAGACCAGCTTGGGTATCCAGTTCTGCAGACGAGTTTTGAAATCCGCGTCGGCCGATGAAGCCATGGCGCGCCCTCCTGCTTGGCGTATTGGGGAACCGGGGGCTTGTCACCCACGGTACGACAGGGCGATTTTCAGGCCGCCCTATCGAAAGGATCACAGGTGGATCACTTGGCGATCGAGACAGCGTCGACCAGCTCGGTCACAGCGGTTTCGCTGTCATATTCGCCGTTAAAATGCGCGGTCACCACGTCATAGATCGCGTTTTTCACCGATGCAGGTGCTGCATGGCCGTGCGCCATCGAACCGAACAGGTTGCCAGAAGACGCTGCGGCAGCCAGATCTTTCATGCCTTGCTGACCACAAGCGTCCAGATCGCTGCCATCCACGTCGGTCCGGGCCGGGACGGAACCCTTCACCTTGTTGAACGCAATCTGGAAGCTCGGCGACAGAATGGCGCTGGCCAACGCGGCCTGTTCGGCCGAAACCGAGCCGCCTTGGTCGAACATCATGAACTGGTCGGCATTGAAGGTGACTTGATCTTGCGTACCTGGGAAACGGAAACACAAAAAGTCCTGCCCCGGAACTTTACCGGCGTTTAGGAATTCACCTTTGGCCCAGTCACCCATCATCTGGAAACCAGCCTCTCCGTTGATGACCATGGCGGTGGCCAGGTTCCAGTCACGTCCCGAGAAGTTCTCATCCACGTTGTCGCGGACAAAGGCCATACGGTCGAAGGCTTCTTTCATGGCGTCACCGCCCAGCGTATCCTCGTCCAGATCGATAAAGGCGGCCTTATAGCCGTCCGGCCCCAAAGTGGACATCGCAATGGCGTCAAACACGGTTGCATCCTGCCACGCCTGACCGCCATGCGCGATCGGAGTGACCCCGGCCGCTTTCAGGGTCTCGACCGCCGAAACGAACTCATCCCAGTTGGTGGGTTGCGCGATACCGTTTGCATCCAGAACCGCCTTGTTCGCCCAGACCCAGTTGGTCGAGTGCACGTTCACCGGGGCCGCAACCCATTTGCCGTCGCTCTTGGCGAAGGCTTTCAGCGCATCCGGGACCACATCGTCCCACCCTTCTTTCGCGGCGACTTCGTTCAGGTCTGCCAAGGCACCCTGATTGGCCCAATCCAGAATATCAAAGCCCAGGGCCTGAACGGCAGTCGGTGCATTGCCGGCCGTGACACGGGCGCGCAAAACGGTCATAGCCTGCTCACCGCCGCCACCGGCAACCGGCATATCGGTCCATCCGATACCCTGCCCAGACAGGTCGTCCTTAAGTACGTTCAGCGCGGCAGCTTCACCACCCGAGGTCCACCAATGCAGAACCTCGACCTCTTCAGCTTGCGCCAGGCTGGTCGTAGCCAGTAGCCCTGCCACAATCAGAGACTTCGTCTTAAGCAGATTACGCATTCTTGTTTCCTCCCTAAATGCGATATCGTTTCATGGACCCTTTGCAGGCCCTTTGTCTTGCGTGTTGCATTACCCAACTGTCCCAGACATCGCCGGGACGAAGGATCGCCCAACTCACCTCGAAGACAAAACGAACAAGTCATGTTCGCTGTCCCTCCCGCGTCTGACTGGCCCTATGCGGTCAATTCAACCAGACTTTGATCCATCAGGCCCCGCTTCTGAACGGCGGGCGCTTCAAAGCAAAAATGACATCGTCACCCTGATCTCTGCCGATGGACTGTAAGCGCTATCATTGGTCACCAAGAATGGTTCGTCCAGTGTTTTCATAGACAAGCTGAGCATAACCGATGCAGGCGACCGCTCTGTGCTGTCTGGAAAAGACCGAAGAATGACCGGTTGGTCCGACACCTTACATCGCCACACAACTTCCAACGGAGTTATAATCACGCGAAATCGGGCCGCATTGGATGTTGCGGTTAATCAGAAATCCGAGTGGTTTAATTACAAGGTGTGCAGATTGCGATTAGGCGCGCGTTTGACCAACGCTTCAACCTATGTGCGCAAGTGGCGGTGCTGTCAGACGAATTCGAACCAGTCTCAGTTTGCCGCGGAAACTGCGAACCTATCCGGAACAAAGTTGACGCCACTCGGCGAGAGCAGCGCTGCGGGTCAGCTTGAAGATGTCTCGGCTGGTGAGCGATCGTTCCTGGTTGAAGTGATTGTAGACGGAGGAATGGACGGAGGCGAATTTCTGTAAACTTCGCATGCGCCTGAAACGCTGAATCGCGCGTTCGCGTCGTCGGAAAGGTAGGTGCGAGTTCTCGACGCGGTTGTTGAGCCACCTGCCCTTCTGCTGTTTTTCCAGAGCGCCCAAATCTCTGAGCGCCGCCTTGTAGGATGCTAAGCGATCTGTGACTACTTCTTCAGCTTTGCCGTGGCGTTTCACTAATTTCTTAAGAAATTTCAACGCTGCAGCTTTGTTTCGGCGTTTTGTAACAATCGCTTCCAGCACTTCACCTTCGTGATCGACCGCACGCCAGAGATAGTGGCGTTTGCCATTCACCTTCACAAAGACCTCGTCCACGTGCCACTTCCAATTCGAGAATGCGCGCTGTTGTTGAACACGCGTTCGTCGGATCTCAGCGGCAAACACCAGCCCGAACCTGCGCCAAGAATATCGGACAGTTTCATGGCTGACATCGATCCCGCGTTCATGCAGTAGGTATTCAACATTCCGAAGCGAGAGCGGAAATCGGATGTACAACATCACCGCAAGGCGGATGATCTCAGGGCTGGTTTTGAAGTATTTGAAAGAGGCAGGTCTGGTCATAGGCAAAAACTACGAGAGCCCCCTGCCCGTCTCAACCTAAGTTCTTCTGACAAGACCCTTCAGGTTGAGCGTAGCGGTTACGGGCTCATCATCCCTATCGCGCCGGAACCAGCTTTGATCACCTGCGAAAGGAGTTTCAAAGCTGCCCTCATCATCGGTTTGACCGCGCCTTTTGCGCCCATGATAACTCCATACAATCATTGATTGAAGCGCATGGAGCATACCCCTCAAAGAAACTCTGTGACTTCTATGGTATGCCATCTAAACTCTAATCGCGTGTGTTTTATTAGTTTGCTTGGGAGCGGAACGCGGGTGGCTAGAAAGAAGGCATCGGGAGGAACTACCGGTTCAGTGCCGTCGTCCGTGCAAAGTGCCGGGCTCAGCGCGGATGATCAACAGGCGCGGTTCGAAGCTACTACGCGGATTTTGCAAGCAATTTCTGAGACCAAGGATGACGTTCAGCCAGTATTCGACCTGATTGTTACGCTGGCAAAAGATCTCTGTGACGCTGTTTTTGCTGGTCTGGTTCTCGGACGAGAGGGGGATACTCTTCAGCGACTGATTGCCAGCGTCAACCTGCACCCGGATATTCAACAGCTGTGGCTGGACGGCAAATACACTATGGAGCCAGGCAACTCCATCGTGACTGACACTATTCTAAGTGGCGAGACAAAACGTGTTGTCGACATGGGCAATACCGATTTTCATAAATCGGGAGATGAGCGCTTTAAACTCATTGTCGACACGCATGGGTGCAGGAGCAATCTCTTTGTCCCATTGAAAGTGGGTGGTAGCGCAATCGGATGCCTGATGTTGGCACGGGATGAGGTGCGACCTTATTCCGACGATCAGGTCCAGCTGGTTGAAACTTTCGCTGCACAAGCGGTCATTGCAATCGAGAATGTTCGACAGTTTAGCGAGTTGCAGGTTCGTCTGGCGCGTGAAGGTGCCACGCGTGATGTTCTGGAGACGATCAGCCGATCTCGGGATGATGAAGCGCCGGTATTTCAGACGATCTTGGAAAACACGGCCCGGCTTTGCGAAACAGATGTAGCCACGTTGAGCCTGCTAAATGAGGCAGGAACACATTTGGAGTACGCGGCCCATTTTGGTGATCAATTGGCTACATACAAGGTTGGCGTGGATCGCTGGTCTCTGGACTCAAATTTACAAATTGCCGAGTCTGTGCGGGAAGCGCGCGTCATTCACAACGTCGATTTGCGCGAGACAGACCACTACATCAACGGGGATCCCTGGCGCCGGCAATTGGTTGATGAGGAAGGTGTTCGTTCGTTTCTGACGGTTCCTTTAATGTCAGCAAATGGTGACCCTGTAGGTGTCATCGGGATCTACCGGCGCGAAGTGCGACCCTTTTCCGATGACGAGATTTCTTTAGTCGAGAGCTTTGCCGCGCAAGCCGTCATTGCCCTCGATAACACTCGTCAAATGAATGAGCTGCACACTCAGCTGGAACGGCAAGCTGCGACGCAGGAGGTTCTAAGTGTTATCAGCAAAAGCCGGGACAATGACGCACGAGTCTTTGAAGCCGTGCTTCAGCAGGCCACTGAAATCTGTGACGCAGATCAGGCAGCGCTGGTTTTGGTCAACGCTGCGGGAACCCATATTCAATTGGCCGGAGCATGGGGGCACGATAGAACCGACGTCGAATTGGGAGAAGAGTGGCCTCTTGATGGTTCGGTCACGGCGGCGGCGGCGATACGAAATTGCAAGGTTGTACGCGTCGAAGACATCGCCGATACTGAGTTCTACCGCTCGGGTGATCCTACTGCTGTTACAATGGTCGAGGTAGAAGGCATCAGGTCGCGCGTTGTCGTCCCGTTGATGCAAGGCGAGCAGGCGATAGGTGCTATTGCGGTTAGCCGCCGCGAAGTCCGCCCGTTTTCTGATCCCGACGTGCAATTCATCGAAGAGTTCGCCAAACACGCAGTCATAGCGATAGAAAACACGCGCCAATTTCGAGAGGTTCAGGAACGACTGGAGCGCGAAAAAGCATCGCGAGAAATCCTCGAAGTCATCAGCCGTAGCCGCGACGACGAAAGACCTGTGTTCCAAAGCATTCTCGAAAACTCCAGCCGCTTGTGCAAAGCCCCGCTCGCTTTTTTATGCGTCGCTGATAACGAACGGGGGCTCGCAACGATCCCGGCCAATATCGGCGCAAGAACCGACTTTGACGAAGCGCTCAAAAATTTTGTGGAGCCGCTAACACGAACGGAATTAGTTGCGATCAAACCAATGATTGATGGCGAGGTCATTCGCCAAGACGATATCGCGGACGATCCACTGTACTTCAGGGATCGTGACCCGAAACGGGTTCAGATGGTTGAGATTGAAGGAGCCCGCTCGGTTCTGGCAGTTCCGTTGATGAAGGATGGCCTAGGTCTCGGTGTAATTGTCCTCTACCGCCGTGAAGTTGAACCTTTCTCTGACGACGATGTCGCTTTGGTTCAAACCTTTGCAGCTCAAGCCGTGATCGCAATGGAAAACGTCCGTCAGTTCCGCGAAATCCAGGATCGTACAGCGGAAGTGACGCAAGCTTTAGAATACCAGACTTCTGCGTCTGAAGTTCTGCGGGTTATTTCAGCGTCACCAAATGAGCTGGCGCCCGTTCTCGACGCTATCCTCCAAGAGGCCTCCCGTATCTGCGAATTGCAGGATGCCTATGTTGCGATGCTGAACCCTGACGATCAGCTTTTCCATGTGCATTCGACGCTCACTCAGGACACGACTTTTGCGGAATATGTCAAATCTCACGCTATTTCGCCAAGTCAGAGCGGTGTAAGTGGGCGGGCTATTCTGTCGAAACGAACGATCTATGTTAAAGATGTTGAAGCGGATTCATCCTACACATGGATGGAAGAAAGCGGCGTCGGTGAATATAGATCTTTGCTCGGCGTGCCGCTGCTAAAAAACAACGAAGTCGTGGGGGTGATTTCTCTAGGGTCACCCGATGTTTCGGGATTTTCCACTAAGCAGATTCAACTGCTCGAAACATTTGCCGATCAGGCCACTATCGCAATTACGAATGCGAACCTTTTCCACGAAGTCGAGAAACGGACGGCCGAAGTAGAACAATCACTCGAATACCAGACTGCCACCTCTGATGTCTTGTCGGTTATTTCCCGGTCTCCGAACGAGCTGGAGCCGGTTCTGGAAGAAATCTTGCGGGTTGCAAGTCGGATTTGTGAACCAAAATACGCTGCGATTTCGATCCTAAATCCAGAGGACAATCTTTACCACACTGACATCATGCTAGATTTTGATAGTGATTTCATGAAATTCATGAAGGCTAACCCTGTTCCAGCCGGTCACGGGAGCGGAATTGGCCAAACCGCAGCACGAGGAGAAACAGTATACTACGAGGATACAGAGGCTGGCGAGTATGCATGGAAAGAAGCGGCCCGCATTGGAAAATATCGTTCGCTGTTAGGTGTCCCTCTGATCAAGGGCGAAACAGTAGTTGGTGTTATAGTCCTCTGCCACGACAAAGTCGCACCATTCAATTCAAAGCAAATTTCACTCTTAGAGACTTTTGCGGCTCAGGCCGTGATTGCGATCAACAACACTCAGTTGTTCAAAGAAGTTCAAGCCCGCACAGCCGAAGCTGAAGAGACATTAAAGTATCAGAAAGCAACGTCTGAAGTCCTGGATGTTATCTCCCGTTCGCCAAATGACCTGCCGCCGGTGTTGGACGCCATCCTAGAGGTTTCTTCGCGCATCTGCGCGCCGGAGTACGCATTCTTTGCTATGCGGGATGCAGAGGATGGGCTTTATCGTGTTGTGATGTCTCATAACGTAAGCGAGGCGTTTATGAAGTTTCTGACGGACAATCCCATAGCTCCCGAGGAAGGCTCGTGCATCGGGCGAACTGCGTTGCATGGAAAGACAGTCTACATAGAAGATACTCGCAACGACCCAACATACACCTGGAAACAGGCTGCTGAGATAGGCGATTACCTCACCACTCTCGGAGTTCCGCTTGTCAAAAATGGTCGCACGCTTGGTGTTATCGTCATGGCACACCGGCAGGCCTCGGCGTTTAACGATAAACAAATCAGCCTGCTGGAAACCTTTGCGTCGCAGGCTTTGATCGCGATCAATAACACGCGGTTATTCGAGGAAGTACAGAAACGAACCGCCGAAGTTGAGGAGTCTTTAGAGTACCAAAAAGCCACAAGTGAGGTACTCGAAGTTATTTCCCGATCTCCTGACGCATTGGAGCCTGTACTGGAGGCGTTGCTGGCCGTTTCGTCCCGCATATGTCGCCTGCAGGATGCCTTCGTGGCGCTTAAGACACCCGAAGACGGGAACTACCATTATTTTGCTGGGCACAATTTGTCGGGCAAATTCGCGGATTTTTTGAAGGCGCATCCTTTTGAGCCCGGGGAAACTTCGGCTACGGCACGTGCGCTTCTGCATGGACGGGCCGACTATGTTGAAGATACGCAAGCTGACCCCAACTACGATCCGCTGCTCAAATCCAATCTCGAAGGTTATCGATCCGTCCTTTCCGTGCCACTGATCCGAGATGGTGACACAATTGGCGTTATCAGCATGGGAAGCCGAACCACTGCGGCTTTTGACGAAAAGCAAATCAAGCAGATGGAGACTTTTGCGTCACAGGCGATAATTGCAATTCAGAACTCGCAACTCTTCAACGATACGCAAACCGCACTTGCCCGCCAGACCGCCAGTGCGGACGTTCTAAGAGTTATTTCTGAATCCCCAACCGATACGAAGCCGGTTTTCGAGAAGATTGTCGCGCTGGCGACGACCCTCATAGATTGCGACCTGTCGATTGCTATTCAGGCGAACAAGACTGAAATCTGGCAAATCGCCGCCGCGACGCCCGATGGCGTCGAAGAAATCACGTGGACCGAGCGCCTGCCAATTGATCCCGAAGACAATTTGCCGTCCAAGGCAATCAAGAATGGCAAGACCTTGCATTTGCCCGAGTGGCGGTCCGATGAGCTACCCCCGCGCGATCAAGAAATCATCCGCAGGAAAGGGTTCAAGTCTTCGCTGACAGTGCCTTTGATGCGGGGGACGGAATGTTTCGGTGCTTTGGTGTTCATCCGAAAAACGGCCAAAGTTTTCAGCGAAGATGAAGTCGCCATTGCCGAGTCCTTCGCTGATCAGGCCATCATCGCGCTGGAAAATGTTCGCCTGTTTAATGAAACTCAGGCGTCCTTGGCACGTCAGACTGCGAGCGCTGATGTATTGCGGGTGATCAGCCAATCGCCCTCGGATACAACGCCTGTTTTTGAGGTGATCGTAGATTCCGCGACACGGCTTGTTTCGTGCGACATGGCCGGTGCGGCGTTGTCGGATGAGAGTTTCTGGTGGCAAGTGGCTTTGGCCTCGCCCAAAGGGCTGATACGTGATTTCGGAAGAACCCGGCACCCGCTGGATCCGCACGACAATTTTTTGTCGTCCGTATTACTGTCTGGAAAAACCATGCATGTGCATGATTTGTCGTCGGGTGACCTGCCGCGGTTGGCAAAGAAGCTCCACGAAGAAAGCGGGTTTGAAGCTTTCCTTGGCGTACCATTGATGCGCGGAGGCAAGTGTCTGGGCGGCCTCTATTTCATCAGGAAATCCAAAACACCCTTCTCGGACGACGATGTTGCAATGGCCGAGTCATTTGCCGATCAATCTGTTATTGCCATCGAAAACGTACGCCTTTTCCGCGAAGCTGAGGAAGCGCGCGAGGCTGCTGAAACTGCCAACGAAGCAAAAAGCGCATTCCTGGCCACCATGTCACATGAGATCCGTACGCCGATGAATGCGGTAATCGGGATGAGCGGCCTGTTGATGGACACAGAGTTGGATGCCGAGCAAAGCGACTATGCAAACACCATCCGCGATAGTGGTGACGCGCTGTTGGGTATCATCAATGAGATCCTCGACTTCTCGAAAATTGAAGCGGGGCAGATGGATATCGAAAACCATCCGTTCGACCTGCGCGAATGCATAGAAAGCGCACTCGATTTAGTCAGCGGTAAAGCTGCCGAGAAACAGCTCGATTTGGCTTATGAGTTCGATGACGCTCTACCGCTGGCGATTAGCGCGGATCTGACCAGATTGCGGCAAATTTTGCTGAACCTGCTTTCTAACGCAGTGAAGTTCACCGAGAGCGGTGAAGTGGTTCTGTCTGTTGAACAATCTGCGAAGGTGCAGGGATCGCTCGAACTGATGTTCAAAGTCCGAGACACTGGAATCGGCCTATCAAAAAAAGGTATGAGCCGTTTGTTTCAGTCTTTCAGCCAGGCAGATAGTTCCACGACAAGAAAATACGGCGGCACTGGTCTGGGCCTTGCGATCTCGAAACGCCTCTCCGAACTTATGGGTGGGACCATGTGGGCTGAAAGCGAGGGCGAGGGGAGCGGTTCCACCTTTGTTTTCAAAATCCAGGCAAAACCTGCAAAGCCAGTTAAGTCTTCTTCCCGCAGTCTTGTCGGCGTTCAAGCTGAACTCGAAGGCAAGCGAATTTTGATGGTGGACGACAATGCCACCAATCGTAAAATCCTTGCTCTTCAAACTGAGAAATGGGGCATGCAGACCACGACGCGTGAATCTCCGTCAGAGGCGCTGAGCATACTTGAACAAGGCGTCGAGTTCGATTTAGCCATTCTCGACATGCATATGCCCGAAATGGATGGAGTAGAGCTCGCCACAAAGGTTCGCGCCAAGGAGCTGGGTTTGCCACTAATCCTTTTCAGTTCAATTGGCCCACGCGAAGTAGATCTGGAGGAAGAGCTCTTTGCCGCAAACCTTGCCAAACCTTTGCGCCAATCCCACCTGTTCGATACCTTGGTTACAGTGTTCGCGACTGAAAAAGTACGAGCAAAGCCGTCCAAACTACAGGACAAACCCCAAACAGATCCGGATATGGCAACGCGACATCCACTGCGAATTTTGCTGGCCGAGGACAATTTGGTGAACCAAAAACTTGCACTCCGGCTGCTTGAGCAGATGGGATATCGCGCGGATTTGGCCAGCAACGGTGCAGAGGCTGTCGAAAGCGTGAACCGTCAAAAATACGACGTCGTTTTCATGGATGTGCAGATGCCCGAGATGGATGGTCTTGAAGCATCTCGCCGTATCAACAAAGCGCATTCGGATGGAAGTCGCCCTCGTATAATCGCGATGACCGCGAACGCCATGCAGGGGGACCGTGAGATGTGCCTGGATGCAGGGATGGACGATTATATCACCAAACCAATCCGCGTACCTGTCCTTATCGAAGCCCTGTTAAATTCCCCAAGAATAAGAAGGTGATCCATGACAGACAGCCCAATTGATCATGAAATCTTCATGGAACTAAAAGACGCCACAGGCGAAGACTTTGCAGCCGAACTTGTAAACACCTTTCTCGACGAAGCGCCAAGTATGATTGGCGAATTAAAAACGGCGGCGGGCGAGGCCGATGTAGACCGATACCGCCGTGCTGCACATTCAATCAAGTCGAATGCCAACACATTTGGTGCGACGGCTCTTGCCGAACTGGCCAGGAAAGTCGAGCTGGGAGAACTGCCCGAGGCCGGAGACCTAACAGATGCGACGGCGTTGGAGACAGCCCTGACCACTGCCGCCGCCGCGTTGCGGAGCATGATTGATGTCTGACGCCCCCGGCCATTTGCTCATCGTCGATGACAACAAGGTGAACCGCCTGCTTTTGTCGCGCAGCGTAGAGCTCTTGGGTCACCAAGCATCGGTCGCGGAAAACGGCCGGGTTGCGATGGAGATGTTGTCTAACCAACCGTTTGACTTGCTGCTACTGGATATTGAAATGCCAGAAATGGACGGCTTCCAAGTTCTGGAGGCCGTCAAATCGGACATTGATCTGCGCGATCTACCGGTAATAGTGACGTCATCTGTTGAGGGTCTCGACAACGTAGTGCGCTGCATTGAATTGGGTGCCGAAGACTACCTGCCAAAGCCTGTTAATAAGACACTACTTAGTGCACGTGTCTCCAGCTGCCTTGAAAAGAAAAGGCTCAGGGACGAACAGAAGCGCTTGTTAGAGCGCTTTGCAACAACTGAGGTTGCACATGACTTACAACAGTCCGGCTTTGCCATAGGCGGCAAGCGCGCCAATGCTTCGGTCCTGTTCTGCGACATTCGCGGTTTCACGACCTTGTCTGAAAATCTCGCTCCCGAGGAAACAATTGATCTGCTTAACACTTTTTACACGTTGATGTTCGAGGCTGTTACTAGCAATGGCGGAATTGTCAGCCTGATGCTGGGAGACGGTTTGATGGCTCTGTTCGGAGTTCCGCAGCCGCTGTCCAACTCCGCTCAAAGTGCGGTGGCGGCAGGGCATGAAATGCACAACATGATTGAGATATTAAATCTCGAAAGGCGCTCAGAAGGGAAAAGTGACCTAAAAATAGGCATCGGAATAGCGACTGGCGAAGTCGTCGCCGGCTATGCCGGTACGGACAATCGAGCGACGTATACTTGCATAGGATCGACCGTAAACCTTGCTGCTCGCCTCGAGGCAGAAACGCAGAAAACCGGAAGCCGTATTTTGATTGATCAAGAAACCTTCGATCTGTTGGAAGGGGCAAATGTGTTGGAGACATTTGGTAGAACAATGATCAAGGGTTTCTCAGATCCGTTCGATATCCATGCGCTATGACCATTCATGCAACCTGGCAAGCTAAACTACATCGGGTGTAGTTGCGCTTGTGGCTTTGCTTTTCGCCCGATGATTTTCGTTTTTGACTCAGGGCTTGGAGGCTAGATATTGTCAGACTTTGCAAAATCCACTTTCTGCGCATTGCTGTAATTGGGGTATCGCGCAGCATCGGTCAAAATGGACTCCGAATTAGACAGTCGCCGCACTCGGTGTGAGCGACTGCTATGCGGACAAAGCCGACACTCATCGACACACCTTTCACTGCACTGAAAATGCGTGACTAATTCGGTGCACACCAGAACATATCAATGCGGCCTCCAGCTCGAAAACACGTTGTAGTTTCTGGTTTTTACATCGCGCTATAGCAGCGGCGCTGGATGAAAATTCTCTCACGGCATTGTTGCTTCAAGAACTAATAGTTGCCGATAGTGTTTAGCTTAGCCGCCGCAATCTTGTTGAGTGGGAGATACAATCAAAAACTGGATTTCAGTTGTTGGTGAGTCTAATCTACCCTGTTTAGGGAGGGGCGTGCATGAAACGAAGACTTGCTGCAATATTTGCAGCAGATGTCGTGGGTTACTCGCACCTCGTCCGCGCGAATGAAGAACGGACGTTAGAGCACTTGCGCGAACTACGGCAAAACGTCATCGAGCCCGCCTTTGCAAAACACGAAGGTCGAGTGGTCAAATGGATGGGCGACGGAGTACTGACGGAGTTTGCAAGCGCTGTCGACGCGGTTTCATGCGCCTACGATATTCAAAAATCCATCCATTCACGCAACGGAAACTTCCCAGTTGATGAGGAGATTATTTTTCGCGTCGGCATCAATATCGGTGACGTCGTCGTAGAAGGCGACGACATTCATGGCGATGGGGTCAACGTGGCCTCAAGGTTGGAGACACTTTCCGATCCTGGCGGGATTTGCATTTCGGCGTCAGTCCATGAACAAATCAAGCACCGCCTGAATGTGCATTTTCAAGACGCGGGTGACCAGCTAGTTAAAAACATCGTTGAGCCAATCCGCGTCTGGAAATGGGTGGGCGAGGCGAATGATGTCACAACTATTCAAAAGCCCACATCGGATTCAGAACTAATTTCGGCCCCTCGCCTGCCAGACATTCCGTCTTTAGCTGTTTTGCCATTTGACAATATGTCAGGCGATGCCGAGCAGGAGTACTTCGCAGACGGCATGACAGAGGACCTGATCACCGACCTCTCAAAATTGTCTGGCTTGTTAGTTATCGGTCGCAACTCTTCTTTTGTTTACAAAGGCAAGGCAGTAGATCTGAGACGCGTCGGCAAGGAGTTGGGTGTGCACTATGTTCTTGAGGGCAGTATCCGTAAGGCAGGCAACCGGGTTCGCATGAACGCTCAATTAATTGAAACAGCGAATGGAAGTCACGTCTGGGCCAATCGCAGAGACGGAACGCTGGAAGATATTTTTGACCTGCAAGACGAGATTACAAGAGAAATTGTCGTCGCGCTGTCTATACAATTGCGGGAAGGCGAGGAAAATCGTCTTGGCAGTCAATACACAAAAAACACTGAAGCGCGTGACTGGTTTCTCAAAGGCCGACTGCGCTATCGTGAACCGGGTCCGCAAGCCAACGCCGAAGCGCAGGTAATATTCACCAAAGCTTTAGAAGCTGACCCAAACTTCGCCTATGCTATGGCCGTTAGAAGCTACTTAAAATTCCATGCTTGGTTCTTCAAGTGGAACAGCCACCACAATGCGTTCGACGAAGCATTGGCTGAGGCCGAACGTGCCGCCAAGATAGACCCAAACCTTGCTGCCGCCCACGCGTTTCTGGGTTGGATGCATATGTGGGGCGATGGGTTCGAAAGAGCTCTTTCTGAGCATGAAACAGCCTTATCATTGGACCCTAATTCCTCTGATGGACATCTGTGGCAGGCTTCTTCACTTATCTACGCGGGAACACCGGAGTTGGCAATTGCGCCAATGGACCGGGCTATGCGGCTAGAACCACATACTCCGCCCATTTACCTTCTTAATTATGGTCACCTAATGTTGCAGCTTGACCGTTATGAAGAAGCTATCGAATACTTGCAGGCAGCAATACGAAACGCGCCTCAGTTTCCTATGAACTATATATTTTTGTCGGCGGTAAGAACGGCGCAGGGAAAATTACAAGAAGCAGAGGAAGCCGGTTCGATACTTCTCGAATTGATCCCTGTAGCTACGGTATCCACGCTGAATTCCCAATTGCCCTATGCAAAGGAAGAGCACAGACTAAAGATTGTGGCGGGCCTGAAAGCCGCAGGATTGCCGGATTAATGAGACGTAAAGAAGCCCTTTCGAGGCTCGATGCGGTCATTTTCTAAATCGTGGCAGATGTCTACTTTGAAGACATTGCAGGCTTTTTCTTTGTGTCCAACAATCCTTAGCCTATTCTGGCAACAACACGACGTGACCTTCATCGGCTCTCCACTGGATTAATCAATATGGCAAAGCATACCGTCTATCATATCCCTGTATGCCCCTTTTCTCAGCGTCTTGAGATTCTGTTGGCACTTCGAGGTCTGCAAGATGCAGTTGAATTCCGCGTCGTGGACATCACGAAACCTCGCGATCCAGAGCTTCTAAGAAAAACACGAGGAACAACGGCGCTTCCAGTTCTCAAAACCGCAGAAGGTCAGATTGTAAAGGAAAGTCTGGTTATTCTTCGTTACCTTGATGAAGTACTTGAGGGGCCAAAACTGCGGCGCTCTGACCCCGGCGAACATGCAGTGGAGTCTATGTTGATTGCCAAGGAGGGTCCATTCACGATGGCAGGCTATGTCTATGTCATGAACCAGGACCAAGGGCAGAAAGATGCGCACAACGAAAAGCTGCTTGCACTGTACCGCGATCTCAACGACTTCCTGCTTGCCCACAATCCGGACGGGGTATTCTTATTTGATGAATTCGGATTAGCAGAGGCGGTTTTTACGCCGGTATTCAAGCGTTTTTGGTTTCTTGACTACTATGAGGATTTCGAATTGCCGATTGGCGACGATTATGCCCGTGTCAAAAAATGGAGAGCTGCCTGTTTGAAACACGCAGCGACTGATCAGGTGACGGAAGAAGAGATTCTTAAACTATATTATGATTACGCACTGGGCGCAGGGAACGGTGCATTGGTGGACGGTCGAAAAATGTCCAGCTTCACGTTTGAACCACATTGGAAAACCAGACCTATGCCTCCGCGGGACAAGTATTCTGGATCGGTTTCAGACGAAGAACTTGGTTTGGTTGTCGCCAATGCGGGACTAGGACCAGCCCGCACAAATTAGGCTTACCTAAATCCAACCTCCTGATGGCATTCATCACGGGTGAAAGCTCGCCCTATGCAATCGGCTTCAGGAGGTTGGAAAGAACTCTACAAATCACTTTTTGCCTGCAGATCAAACGGAAGTTTCGTTAATGAAGCGAAAGTGGAGCGGCAAAGTTTTTGGATTTTCTCAAAGTAATGTATGATCTCAAATTGTTGGGACTTTAAAAGAGTATTTTATTGTTGACCGGTTCACACCCAACGTTGGGGGGGCAAATTATGCATAAACTAATCATAGCTATTTCAGCTATTTCTTTTCCGTTTGCGGCGATGTCCGAACCGAGTTTGGAACGTGGTGAATACCTCGTCCGTGGTCCTGCGGCGTGCGGAAATTGCCATACACCTCAAGGACCAAGTGGGCCTGATATGTCCAACGAGTTGGGCGGTATGATGGTTGAAAAGAACGACATGATGGAGGCCTGGGCTGTCAACATAACACCCGGTAGCCGGGTTGCGGATTGGAGTGACGAAGAGCTTGCCCGAGCGATACGCGAAGGTATTCGTCCAGATGGTACGGTCATAGGGCCGCCTATGCCGATCGGCTTATATCGCGGCCTTAGTGACGACGACGTCATGTCGATGGTTATGTTTCTCAGAACAATGCCTTCGAGTGGCAATGAGACGCCCGGTTCAACGTATGGCTTTCCACTTCCTCCGGACTACGGTCCGCCGATTGATACCGTTTCAGCGCCACCACAAGGCGCAACTGTCGAATATGGCGCATATCTCGCAGGGCCAGTCGCGCATTGCACGGAATGCCATACGACATTCGGCCCCAAGGGTCCTATGTTCGAAACTCATCTTGGCGCAGGTGGGTTCGAGTTCCATGGACCGTGGGGGGTATCCGTCGCTCCCAATATCACCAGCCACGAAGATGGGTTGATCGGATATACGGATGAAGAGCTGAAAACCATGATCGTTTCGGGTGAACGCCCAGACGGGACACAAATGCAACCGCCGATGGGTTACGCCTACTATGCGACAATGGCGCCCGAAGACCTTGAGGCTATCGTGATGTATCTACGCACCATTCCTCCTCTACCTGATCCTTAATTTTTCGTACTAGAGGTCGCTAGGGGTGGCACATTGTGGTACAGCTATTTGTTTGGCGTCTGGGGGGGGCTGAGCGAGATAGATCTTAGTGTTTTGGTGTCCGCTTTGGGCTCACTGCCGTCATCTGAGGCTTTTCGTCGGATGACCGGTTCGCCGCTCTGAGCGGCCATAGCATTGGCCGATTCCATCTGCAAAGCCGTCGTGATTCAAGGGCGGCAGGAGGATTGTCTATGTCGCACTTGTTCTGGCTCGACCTTCAGCACCTGAAACGCATCCAGCACCTGTTCCCCAAACCGCGCGGGGTGCCCTCCTTCGGCAACCCACGGAGTTTGTAGGCGTAATAGCTCGAAGTTATCACGCCGTACATGCAGTATGTATCGACGAACAATCAACAATATATTGTGCTGTCCGCATTTGTCCATTAGTTTGCGAATCAATACTGCGCAAGACGTGCAGTTCGTCACTCCCCGAAAGGGGCCCATTGGTGGGACGAGCGGCCGTTTGCGATCATTCTGGCTTTCGTCCTGAGTAAGAATGGTGCCCCGGGGGCGGAATCGAACCACCGACACGAGGATTTTCAATCAGTCTGGTTTGACCCACATCCCGCCACAAGCTGCCTCATCCAGCCACATTAACTTCTTGGCTTGGTTGAGTTTCTGACGTGCAAACCGCCACATCCGACCACACGCCGCCACACCCAACCACACGGGTGTTTGTCACCCATACGCTACCCAGACGCATTATCTCCAACCTTTGAGGACGTTTGTGCAATCCGCAGCGTATATCTTGCTCGTGCCTTTGTGCGATATCAAACGGGCGTTTACCGAATATTTTTGGAATGCTTTAAGCCAAAGACCATATTTTATCGGCTTGCTTTCAGCCTGATTGTCCGCTCTCAATTTCGCGCAATCGATTAAAGTCCTCCGAGCTGCTATACTGCTGCAGCTTGTTAACCGGGAGACCAGCATGGAAAGACGCCTTGCCACGGTGCTTGCGACAGACGTTGTCGGATACTCCGCTTTAATGCAACGCTCTGAAGCGGATACAATTTCGCGTCTAAAACGGTTGCGTAATATAGTCAGCGAACTAGCGGAACGTCATGGTGCTCGGGTGATTAGTTGGGCCGGTGATGGAGCATTGGCAGAGTTCGCTAGCCCGGTTTCAGCGGTACGAGGCGCATTTGAATTGCAGCGCGAGCTTTCTGCCCCGCATAATAGTCAGGAAATCGGCCTCCAACTGCGGATCGGCATACATCTTGCCGACGTGGTTGTTGATGGGAAAGATCTGCTTGGAGACGGCGTGAACATTGCTGCGCGGATCGAAGCAGAGGCTGAGCCGGGCGGGGTTTTGGTCTCGCACGCCGTTTTCGAACAGGCTAAACGAGGCGCGCAAGTTCGGTTCAAGCCAATTGGTCACCGGCGTTTCAAAAACATCGACGAAGCAGTCGAGCTTTATTCAGTCGAGGGCGATCTCGGATTGCATAGTTGTATGCTCACAAAGGGGTTGCCTCAAACACAGGCTACTAAACCCCAGCAACGCGACAATGGTGTAATCGTTCTTCCGTTCCAAAACCGCAGCACAGATCCAGAGCAACAATATTTTGCGGAAGGTTTCACAGAAGATGTGATCACAGAGCTCTCGCGATTCACCGAGTTATTCGTGATTTCACGGAACGCTAGCTTCTCTTTGGAAGAGCGCGATTGTTCGCCCGATACGATTTGCGGAGAAACGGGAGTTCGTTACGCCGTCGAGGGTGGCGTACGTGTTTTGGGCGAACGCGTCAGGGTCTCAGCGCGTCTTTTTGATGGGTCTAGCGGTGCTCAAGTTTGGTCTGAGAATTATGACTGCGAAGTGGACGAACTGTTTGATGTTCAGGACGATATGGTTGCCAAAATCTCAGCGGCCGTCGCAGGACGTGTCGAACAACAAGCAGAAAAATCGGCCAGGGAAAAACCGACCAGTGACATGGCCGCTTACGATTGCTTGAAACGTGGGCTTCACCATCACCGCATTGGCGGTGTCACGCGCGAGAATGCTGAAACCGCAATGAAGTGGTTGAAAAAGGCTTTGGAAAAGGATCCGACATTCGGCAGAGCTCAAGCATGGCTGGCTTGTGCCGTCGCAACGAGGGACGAATGGCTTGGGATAAAAGATGAAGATCTTTACTGGGAAATGGGGCGGCGGGCGCTAGAGCTGGATTGCAACGATGCTGAAGTGCACAGGATCATGGGGTCGCTGTCTCTGTACAAGGAAGACTTTGACAACGCGCTTTATCATTACTCGCGCGCGCTCGAGATAACACCAAACCATGCATATATCGTCGCCCACGCGGGTAATGTTCACAATTACTTAGGCGACGGGGAAAAGGGGCTTGTTTTTCAAAGGCGTGCCGAAGCACTTGATCCGTACCTTCCGGAGTACTGCCGAGAAGTTGGAGTAATTGCACATTACACACTAAGAGATTGGGAAGCTTGTTTCCAGGCGGCAACGGCATTCCCGCGACTTACCCGTCGCGCCGCCGCGTACAGAGCCGCCGCCGCTTTGCATTTGGATGATCCAGAGCGGTTGAACCGGGCTATTCGAAGACTGGCCACGATAGATCCAGAATTCGATTTAGAAGGGTTCCTTTCTATTGAGCGCTTCCAGGACAGTCGGCGCAATGAACAACTCCGCGAAGAGATGTCCCAGGTACTAGGGTATATGAACGAAGGTCTATTGCGCGCGGTCGTGTGACGAACCTTTGGTGCTGTTAGGATTGTAGCAGCTAGGAACCTAACTCCATAACATTCCTCAGCTTTGTAGGTCGCTGGTTGGATCATTTGTCAATGAACCCTTAGCCTGCCCAACGAAGCTATGGGTTTGGTCTTCTGCGGCCGCGCTATCAACATAAACAACAGTTTCTCTGGATGAGTTGCGAAAAGCTCGTATTGGATTTTTCAGGTGGACCGATGGCCTTCCAACCCTCTGTCTCCAACTTGGTCACGGTTTTGTTCAGCAGGTCCAAAGCTGGTTCTTGAATTAGTCTTTCGATATTCGGCATCCGTCTATCTCCATTCCAATCTAACGCTTGGATATGGAGGGCGCACTTCAAAACAGCTTGCTATATTCTGCCAGAAGCTTTTTCGATCTTGCCAGAAGAACTTGGGTTGAGGCGGGGCAGTTTTAGAAATCTGGGAATGTGAAACGAAAGATCATGTGGTCTTGAAAAGCGCTTTTGCACCTGATCTGCTGGTAAACGGAAATTGATATACATCGCAGCGAATGACTGCATTGAGCCCAAAGCAGACGCCCGATTTTGGACTGAAGCAATTTGGTTGTATCATAGAATGCATCAGATAATCGGGGAAGACTGTGCGCCTAGGATTGTTGCTGCCATTGAGTTTTGTATTTGCGTCGATTTGCTGTGGCGCAGCTTCAGCTGGTTCATCCGGAGAGAGAAAGTTCTATTACCCAAATACAGAGCCGCTCGGTGAAGCGGAGATGCGAGTTATCTCGCTGGGAACTGGAACACCTAATTTTCGACATTCCCAAGCGTCAGCGTCGTGGTTGGTTGAACTTGGCAATGGCGACAAGTTCCTATTCGATGTCGGAACCGGTTCGTTAGCAAATTTGGCCGCATTGGAAATCCCATACACTTATCTCGACAAGGTGTTCATTAGCCACCTGCACGTAGATCATATTGGAGACCTCGATGCACTTTTTGTGGGTGGCTGGGTGTCAAACCGAACCGTTCCACTGCAGGTTTGGGGACCAAGTGGCTTAAAGCCAGAATACGGGACCGCAGCGGCCATGGATGGCCTCCTAAAAATGTTGGCCTGGGACGTGGCAGGCCGGCGCGGGAATATGCCCTCGGCAGGTGGACACCTTTCGGCGACTGAGTTCGACTATTCTCAGACACAAGTAGTTTATGAAAGCGACGGTGTCGTCATTCGATCTTGGCCCGCGATTCACGGCATAGATGGTTCAGTGTCCTACAGCTTGGAGTGGAAAGGACTAAAATTCGTCTACTCGGGTGACACCAACCCGAACAAGTGGTTCGTGGAGAACGCTAAAGAAGCGGATCTTGTCATTCACGAATGCTACTTAACGACCCAACAATTTATCGATATCAAAAACTACGACCCTGAACGCGCCCGATTAGTGGCAACGGTGGTTCACACGCCACCAGACGCGTGCGGAAAACTATTCTCGATGATCGAGCCGCGGCACGCGATTGCCTACCATACATTTGCCGATTTCGATATTGCTCCCGACACAATTGCAGCAATCCGAAAGACCTACGACGGCCCGCTCACTTTGGCTCAGGACATGCTTGTTTGGAATGTTTCGGAAGATGCCGTAGGTGTTCGAGAGATCATTGGATCAGACAGTCCATTGCCTGTTGACCCCCCAACCCCTGCTGGCCCACCTGATCCCAGCGAGAGAACAGAGTTGTCAGATTGGCTTAATGCAGGTCGCCTAGATCTTAGCGGAGACTAGCCTGCAATTTGCTATAGTGAATCTATCGGCTGCTTTGACTGCAAATTAGACGTTGAGCAGAATTCACTGACTGACCGGTATAAGCCCAATCTGCCTTATGCTGCGGAACAGCCGAATGTCCGCTTTTCTCCCAGGCGACCATCACCGTACGCGCCATCGGAATGACCTTAAGCCAACGTGGAATAAACCTCGGCAACTCGCTGAAAGGTCCAAAAGCAGGCGATAGCCGCACATCCACAGGCTAAGCCCACTCGTAGGGACATCCACAAACTGGAGTTCACGCGCCGACACACTATCAAGGCAGGCCAGAGTGCAAGAATAATGGCGACTTGGCCAAGCTCGACGCCAAGATTGAAAGCAAGCAGGCTTTGCCAGATGTTTGGAGATGTGACCTGCAAGATCTTGTGCAACAAAAAGCTAAACCCAAGCCCGTGCAAGAGGCCAATCAGCGTTGTCAGAAGCACCATCGTGACTTCAGAGCGCGCATTGTCCTTAAAACTCATAAACGCTGCGACGGCTGCAAATATGATAGAAAGCGCGATCCCAGTTTCGACGGCAGGAACAAACCACGCGCCCGATGGCACAAACCCGAAAAACCCCAGCGACAGGGTCACGCTATGCCCAACGGTAAAACCGGTTGCACGCAGCAATGGCGCCCTGAGGGTCTGCGCTCCAATGACCAAACACACAACAAACAAAACATGATCCAACCCTTCGAGGATATGTCGTATGCCTTCCCAGACGAAACTGAGGAATCCTCCGTATCCTTGTTGCTGAACAACCAATGGTTCAGTCATCAGACCCCGAGAACGGAATATCTGAGGTGTGTCTGACGCGTAGTCGAGAATGAGGTTGGCCGTTTGGTCCTGATCCGGCAAGCCGGGGTCCAGCACGTTCGCAATGCTATACGATTGGACCGGACCGTAAGTGTCATAATGCAGGACGAGATCGACAACTGTGTCACCAACAAAAAGCGGTGGAATGAGGGCCGTTTCGGTTTCCACGGCCTGTTGAGCTTCGGCCAAAGTTGCAAATCCGGGCTCATTTCCGACGCGATGCAAGCGAACGGTCTTAACTGTTCCTCTTAAGCGCCGGTTGTCGACCAACAGATGTAGTCCACCTTCGGCGAATTGCCCCAGCCCATTGGGATCGCTCAAGGCAGCCTGCAAGTCGACAAAGTGGACCAACTGACCGTCGCTCATGGCATTGGTCGTGAATGGTGCAGCGTCCGGCAAGGAATCACCAATCTGATCACCGACCTTATCTGCAACAAGATAGGGCATGGGCGTGCGCATGTAGATACGTAGACCGTCTTCGGAATGCTCGACATGCGAAATTCGAACGTTGAGATTAAGCAAAAAATGCGCCGAGGCTGACAGCGTCAGTGACAAAAACACACCGACAAACAGAGCGCCGAAAGCAAAAACCTTTGGTCTTAAACACTTATGCATTTGGATCGCGAGCCTCGATCACAGTTAATCCATCCAGCTTCCATTGCCCGGATTCAGGTACAACCTCGGCCAGCACCCGAAACGTAACGGCGCGCATGTGGGCATGCCCCCAATGACCGCCTTGGGCTTTCACTGTCCATTTGGCCAGAGTGCTAAATCCACCCGGCTTGAGGGTCGGGTCAACGCGCTCTAAATTCAGGTCTCTAATTTCGGTAACTGCAGCAAGCCTGCCTCCTGGCGTTCGGATCACGAGACCACGTTCAACCTCTGTTGCGATGTCACTCAGAGACGCTTCCGTCACAATGTGTGTCAGCTCTGCCTTTCTTGCTGCCGGCGATATTTCCAGGGTCACTGTGTTCAAGTTTTCGACCATCGAGCGCAGTATATCTTCCGCAACCTGTGGCTCAGGGTGGGTAGGCTTCTTCCAAGGTAATTCTGGCAAATATCCCGAAAACGCGACGGTTGCTGAAGCCGCGACAAGCATGGTTACGCAACTGGCGTGCTTTGCAACTCTGCCTCTGCACAGTAGGAAAAAACCAAGTGAGACGGCGCTGACAATCCCAGTGATCAAAGCGATTGCCGGGTACTGCTGCGTCTGCCGCTCAACTGGAACCTGAATGACAGATGCTTTTTCGTATTGGAGCAAGTGGTTCCGCCAGTGGAACTGTGGATCCGCTGGTGTCACAGCTCCAAAGAATGGCCCAGCGATATCGTTTGATATGGTCGCAACGCGGGAAATTTCCTCGTCAAACATATCCCATGTGACTGTCACATGATCGGGAAGTTCTGCCGATGAGAAAGACAGGATGGCGCCGATAAACGCATTGTTCACGGACACTTCCTTTCCAGGCTCGACAACCTGAAAACCCTGCGATGTTAGCTCGAGGAGTTTTGCGGTTGCGTTTGACGGTTGCACTGATTTGCCATCAATTGTCACCGGGTTACGAGAAGCCAGGAAGGACGCCGCCTGGTTTACGATCAAGGCGCTACGCTGTGGTGAAAGCGTTTGTCCCACTTCCATGGTTTCATCAATCCAAGGCGCCAGTTCACGCAAGCGGATCAGGGTCTCGTGCCGAACTTCTCGGGGTTCGATATAAAGAAATGTCGATGTCCCGTCCTGCGCTTTTCGATTCAGACTCGCAGCGGAAAATCGGGTTTCCCAAGGGTCAGGCCAGTGAATCTTTAACTCTGCTGGCTTTGACAAGAAGCGGAAATCCGTGACCGGAACCTCTCGGTCAAAAACCTGCATCCCGATTGTTACCAGTGGTTCGCCATCCTGCGATGGAGGCATTATGGTCAGCTCGTTGGGAACTGAGTTTTGAAACGGAAAGAACACTTCGACGAACAGAACACGCGGATCTTTTGGCGGGCTGGGAACAATTTTGCCCGAGAATGGATCGCGCTGACCTGCAAGCGGAGAGGCCCGGTCGATGCGCGTTCGGTATTCTAACTTTCTGATTTCAGCGTGTAGGTGCTGTTCGTCCCTTGCAACAATAGACAGCGCCCGACTTTCGGTTTGGGCAGAGCCTTGATTGGACTCCCGTTCAGCCTCCGGCTCACCCTCAACGAAATCCGATGACCAACCGATTGGCAACATATCCGCAAACAACGGAATATCTTCGACATAGATCTCAAGGTCGATGTAAACCCCATCATCTTTGACATGAAGGACAGCAATATTGGGTGCGACTTCCGAACCGTTTGTCAAAACGACATCTGCTGAAACGGCCAATGCACCCGAGACCATCACGCTCAGCATCAGGAATAGTCGGCACAGATACCGCCAAATTAGAATTTTGTTCACCCCTGAACGTTAATTTTCCGGCATTGGCGGTGGCGTGTAACCATCCCATTTGCCGGCTTGAACCTTTTCAGAAGGCTCTTTTTCTTTTGAACGCGGTGCATTGATGTATTCGTCGCTCACAGCTGGTGGCAGAGCATATTCGTCAACACTCGCTTCCCGAACAACGATCTGATCCTTTGTTACGTTTATCACCTGTAGGTCTCGCGCCAGAGTGAGCGGTCCATCGTATGTCGAACGGACACCTTCCAGGATTGCCTGATAGTTTTCGGGCGAAAGAACAGAGTGATACCCTAGGGCCATGCGTGGCTCGACAGCGGACATAACTTTGCCGAAAGCCGCAGGTTCCGTATGAACGCGCGTAGCTACATAAGTCGCCTGTTTCATGTCCCAGCCAAAATAAGGGGCTAGCGCATCCGGTGGCAGGAAGGCCTCGTGAGACGCGATGTCCGCCCCTTTGGCATATTCTACATACCATTTGTTCGGGTATGTATCGCCACCAAATACGTATTTCAGCCCATTCCATTCTAGAGAGTAGCTTACCGAGCCATCTAGGCTGTGGATCGCGGGCCAGGAACGGATAGTTACGTCGTTCTCCTGATAAACAATCTCGTTTTCCTGCATGTAATCGAATTCAGTGACTTCAAGCTTGGCGCCATCATCCGGCAGCGCGCCCGTTCGCGTGGCCAAGTCCCAGGCGTAAGCTTTGGACATGCCCTCAACATAGGCTTTGGTGCCCAGTTCATCTTCTGATCCGGACGGGCCGAAGATGCGGAGCGGGGTATATCTGCCCGAAAGCCAACCTCCAACGTGGAGGCCCATGAAGTCTCCAACGTGATCAACATGCAAATGGCTGAAGAAGACCTTGTCGATCTTTGCGAAGTCCGGTCGCAGCGAGAACAGGTTTCCCGTTGCGCCAGTTCCTACGTCAAACAGAAAGACGTCCCCATTCCCAAGTTCCACATAAAACGAAATCGAAACGGCTGCCTTGGTTTGGTTTGGCATCCCCGTCCCCAATGCCGTGATACGCATCTCATCCTCGCCGAGGATTTCAGTGTTGGGAAAGTAAGACGCAGGATATACACCGTTTTCGATTTCAGTGGCACTCCGACCTGTCGGCAAGGCGTTTTGGGCCGTGGCAGTGCCAGCCAGTGTCACGCCTAATGCCATCAATGTACCGGCTGCGGTTTTCATTAAGTTATTCATTGATCCCCCCTTCAAAGCGAAGCCTCGTAAGAGAACACGAAACCGTGAGCCTCTCGTTCACCATAGACATCTCTACGGTAAGCCCATAGACTGCTCTATGTCAAATAAAGAATGCTGTAATCTGAATGTCAGAATCTATCACTCGCAACTCACCAAAAAACGCCGCGACCAAAGAAGACTGGATATTGCTAGCGTACAACGTACTCAATGAGGGCGGCGTTTCCGCAATAAAGGTCGTGCCAATGGCAAAGCGACTGAACCTGACAAGCGGCAGCTTTTACTGGCATTTCAAGAACGTCCGTGAGCTTTTGGATGAGGTTCTCAGATATTGGGAGCAGGAACTGACTGACAAAGTGATCGCACAGGCAAAGACATTTGGCGGTCCCCCGGAAGGCCGCATTCTTCTTCTTATGAAAAAGGTCATAGAAGAGGACGCCGCCTTGCCAGATCACGCTGTCTCAGTGTGGGCGAATACCGATGAGAAAGTAAGAGAGGCGTATCAAAGAACCATCGGCAAACGATTCCAGTTCGCTGCCTGGATGTTTGAACAGGCCGGGTTTTCGAAAGAAGAGGCGAAAGCGCGTGGAAGATTGATGGTTACTTCGCTGATGGGGGACTCCTCGACCGGTCTGAAAGCGCGAGGCGATTGGGAAAAGGTTATAGAGCGGGAACATGCAATTCTTGTCGGAAAGAAGAAGATAGAATAAAAGTATTGTCCGGCATTGTGAGTTTGCTCGAAACGGACCGCCAGTTTCAAATTGCACTGTAGGAAGATCACACGCAACAATGCCAGATGCCGACGTTCAGTATGTGACCATCAAGATCCGCTTCGTCCGCAAGCCGGTCGTTCAGTTACCCTGTAGCGAACGTCCGCTTTCAAAGTCCGAAGCCTAAAAAGTCCAGCGAGTTCTTCATACAGACTTGTCCGTAGGCATCAGCAGGAATTTCCAAAATTTGAGAATCGGGGCTTGTTTAGTCAAGGCTATGTCCCTTTGCCCTGATCTGTCGAAGACCACATTCCGCCACATGGCACCACATCCTGCCACATCTGCGGCGCAGACAGCCCTCTGTTTTTATGAGATAATATGACCTGTCACCCATGAGATTGGGCGACTGTCGGATTATGTATCTTGTATGAAAAAGAAGCTCACATCCCGCTACGTTGCCACCGTGACCGCACCAGGTCCCAAGCGTCTCGAAGTATACGACCAGACGCTGTCAGGGTTTGGCCTGCGCGTGTCTCTAGCCGGCCGCAAAACATGGTTCTGCTCACCTCGCGTTGATGGGCGTGTCCGGCGACTAACGATCGGCACCTACCCTGCCCTATCGCTCGCCGATGCGCGTCAGAAAGCACAGGAAACGCTGCGGGACATACAGCTTGGGATCGTTCAAAAGCCTGCATGCCCAACGCTCGGTGAAATCGTTCCACAGTTCATCGATCTTTATGCAAAGCCGCGTAATCGAGGCTGGCTCACGCAACAACGTCTGCTGACACACCACTGGAAACCACTATTCGACATGCCGGTAGATCAGATCAAACGCCAAGACGCAGTACGTGTTTTGGACAATCTTGTTGCCGGTTCATCGGCTGGCTCCGCGAACAATGCGATGGCCGTTTTCAAGAAGCTTATGAACTGGTGTGTCGATCGTGGCGTTATCGCGAGCAATCCAATTTCTGGTCTGAAAACACCGCGCAAACCAGTAGCGCGCGATCGCGTGTTGACTGACGACGAATTGCAATTGCTTTGGGCTGCAACAAAACGCGATCAATAACCATTCGGCCCGCTTGTGCAGTTGCTCATACTCACCGGTCAGCGTCGCGCCGAAGTCTCCGAGATGCGATGGTCTGAAATCAACCTGAACGATGCGATGTGGACGATTCCTGCCGAACGCGCGAAAAACGGAATTGCGCATGATGTACCACTGTCGCCGCAGGTCATTAGCATTCTTCACGGCTTGCCCCGCTTCGCCGGTTCCGACTATGTGTTTACGACGACTGGCACCACTCCTGTCTCGGGGTTTGGGCGATTGAAAGAGCGCCTCGATCGCGAAGTCGGTTTCGACGATTGGTGGTTTCACGATCTGCGCCGTACGGCTGCTTCAGGCATGGCGCGCATCGGCGTTGCGCCACATGTCATCGAAAAAGTGCTCAACCATAAATCAGGTATCATTTCTGGCGTCGCTGCCGTGTATAACCGTTACTCATACGCAGATGAAAAACGCGAGGCACTCGAGCAATGGGCTCAACAGGTAATGCAGCCTTTCCCAAACTCTGGAGGACAGCGAGTGATGGTCAAACCCAGATGTCATTGGCAAAAGACACCCTAACCAAGATCGGTGTACGACTTCACGAAGTACCTCGGTTGCATAGCAAGATTGTTGCAGTAGACGACGACTTGTTGGCAATTGGCTCCTACAACTGGCTAAGCGCAGATCGCCACGGCAAGTACGCGCGCCATGAGACTTCATTTGTTTACAGAGGTCAGCACTTGGAACCTGAGATCAAAACGATCTTTCAAAGCCTCGGAGGCCGAGAAAAATAGCAACATGGACCGATAGGGCCCATTGTTTTGATAAGCATTTGAGTGGAGACACGAAAATGTTAGATCCACGTGCCATTAAAACGATCAGCACAATTAACCCATTCCAATCAATCCACTAAGTAAGATCAGATGGCAATGCGTAAGGAACTTGGGTGACGCATGGGTGACAATCTCCAGATTTCGATTGGTAGCATTACAAACCGCAATACCCCCGAACGCCCAGCCAAGATCTGACATCAGCCCTTGGCCAATGTATAAGCACCAGAAAGAAAGGCGTTCTTTAAATAGACCGGCAGCTTCTCAGGATATTCTTTCACTTCCTTCTTGGCGAAATTGGACAAAGCCACTGGATTGACGAACCTAGTGTGACATCCTTCTGTAAGTTGGATCAGAGTCTCGATTTTGAAAGAGACCGCACCGCCTGCCATACGGCCTTTCTTTGCACGCGTTTTGATCGCAAACGTTCCAACCTCGTTTTCGCGAGCAAACTCATCAAGCGCGGCCATGAATGAACGCAGATCTGCCTCGGATGTATCATCCTCGAGTTCAATCCTTGTGGTCTTCGGTCGGAGCATCTCCACCTTGCCCTCGTCATCCAGGTCGACAACGGCAAGCCGAACTTCCTGTGCCGATATCTCGCAACCGCATACTCTCATATGTCATTCCTTTGTTTGACAGTTCCTCACTAACATTTTTCGAACCAGAATATATGCCACCGATACCGGTTTCCGCGCGTTATCGCGGTCAACAAGGTTAGTCATTCAGATCCGCAATGCTGGCATAGGAAAGACGGTTGAAGGCAGTCATGCCGCCGCTGAAAGACCAAAAAGTCCAGCCAAGTCTCCCTGTGAGGTTTTCCGTAGGCGCCGAAAGGAAATTCTGAATTGTGAGTTTTGATCTTGCTTAGCTTAACAAAGCGGCCATTCACTCGGCTCACGTCGAACTTCTGCTCAGCGGACTAAAGCCGTCATTCGCCGCACCTGCAATCTGGTCAGATCCGAATGTCAGCAAGGCGCAGAAACCGGACTTTGCAAAGTCTCGCTACGGCATCAAAACGGACGCTTATAGCTGTCTCGGATGTTGCGGGATAGATTCCCAAAAGCGGTCATTGATCTTTTGTACGGCCTCCCAAGCCGCCTTCGCGTTTGGATCGCAGAACGACAGCGTCTTCTCAACTTGTAGAGTTCTAAGCCAGGCAGGTTCGATTTCTCTGTTGCCCTCCACCGCATCAAGGCTTGTATCGTGCGTACTCGAAGTCCATATACACAAGGCTTACGTTTTTCTTTTTCGACCTGCTGTCTCCCCAATTCGGCGTTCAGTCTTTCGATTCAGACCGACCACGCCGAGTCGCCGCAATAATGCGGGCGGCAAGTATTTGGAGATTTCCACCATGGCAAATGGCACAGTAAAATGGTTCAACTCGACTAAAGGTTTTGGCTTTATCGAGCCTGAAGATGGCAAGCGCGATGTGTTCGTACATATCTCAGCAATCGAACGTTCCGGCCTTAGTGAATTAAAAGACGGTCAGAAGGTTACTTTTGACGTCGAAGCTGGCCGTGACGGACGCGAAAGCGCCGCCAATCTGGCACTCGCCTGACCTTTTTAAAGGGCACCCTTTTCGGGTGCCCTATTGAACAATGGGCTACAATAAGCCATTGGAGAACAAGTAACTTGCAACCTAAAGACTGGACGCGGGTGCTCGCGCAATACCGTGTTGCCGATGCGAAGCGCAGTGTTTTTGAACTTGCGATCACAGTTGCTCCCTTATTTGCGCTATGGGCCCTAGCGTGGTTTGCGTTATCTTTTAGTGTCTGGATCGCAATACTACTGGCCATCCTGAATGCCGCGTTTCTGGTCCGTATCTTCATCATTATGCATGATTGCGGTCATGGATCTTTCTTTAGAAGTCGCACTGTTTGCAATTGGACCGGTCGGGTTCTAGGTGTTCTTGCCCTGACACCCTATGACGTTTGGCGGCAAAGCCATGCGATTCACCACGCTTCAACCGGTAACCTTGATCGGCGTGGTATGGGTGACATCCCTACATTGACCACTGAAGAATACCTGAAGCGGAAGTGGTTCGGGCGTGCCGCTTATCGTCTGACCCGGAACCCCGTCTTCCTGTTCGGTGTTGCGCCGATCTATACGTTCTTTATTCAAAACCGTTTACCTCTTGGTTTCATGCGTTCGGGCTGGCTGTACTGGGCAAGTGCGATGGGAACAAACGCTGCAATTGCAGGGATATTGGCCCTAGTTTTTTGGGCCGGAGGCATTGAGGTATTATCGTATGTTTTCCTACCAACCATGATTGTCGCATCATCGATTGGTATTTGGCTTTTCTATATTCAACACCAGTTTGAACACACGACCTGGGAACGGGAAGAGGGGTGGAACCTTCAGAGCGCCGCATTCTATGGAAGTTCTCACTATGCCCTACCAGGCATCCTGCGGTGGTTCTCTGCTAACATCGGCGTACACCATGTTCACCACCTTGCCAGCCGCATACCGTTTTACCGGCTAAACGAAGTTTTGCGTGACCATTCTGCGTTAGAAAATTGCCAGCGTATTACTCTATATGAGAGCTTTCATTGTGCACGATTGCATCTTTGGGATGAAAAAAGTCAACGTCTGCTGACATTTTCCGAGGCTTTGTCGAACGCCAATTCCAAAAGGCATTTAGTGTAGTCTGGCGCGTACCAGATAGGCTTCGACCGTATCACCGCCCAGGGCGCGAATGGCCTCTAATCGGTGAAGGCCTTCAATCAGCACGAACCTCTTGTTGTCCGAGCGTATTTGGATCGGGGTCTTCTGGCCGTTCTTCAGGATATCTTCGGCCAGCGTCAGAACTTTTTGTTGATCAAGCGTTTTCGCCCGTTTCACAGGTACATAGATCAGGTCGAGCGGATATGGTCTTTTCTCCAACATAAGCTACGTGAGCAACCTTTCGTGCAATTGTTCCGGTTCAGAGTTCGTTGCAAAAGCGGGGGTTGGAACGTGCGTCATAGAACCGAACGAACAGCGTCGCGCAGTTCCTGATGCATAACCCAAGTGGCTGGCTCATCGTCACTTTCGATGTGAGAAAACGCCAGGACCTGAGCGGCGCCATCATTCTGCACCGATCCGGCTTCGGGTAGGTCCAGTTCCAGATATTCTGCGATCAATAGTCCGATTTTCTTAAAAACCTTGATGGAGGCCTCGCGCGATTTGTAACCGGCCGCCTGAGACAAATGACCAATGGTCAGACCGTCCTTGCCTGCGATTGTAAGTGCTTTGAGCATAGTGACCTGCGCAGGGGTGAGCCTAATCTGTCGCAATGCCTCGGCATATTCTCTTTCACTGGGAACGAGGGTGCCGGAGTTTCTCTCCAAACGGCGTTGACCGCTACGTTTCCTGTCTCGTTCACCGAGAATTTCTTTTAATGCTTCGATGGCCAATGCTGGTGTTTCGCCGACTGCATCAGCAATCATTGTCTGCGTTTTAGCCGGTGGCTTGGGGAATGCGCGCGCAACGCTGTTACCGCTCAGGATGCCGGCCTTAATCAAGTACTTTCCAAATTCTTCTTCAATCACTCCTGCTACGTCAGCGTTCCGCGACTCACGAACACTGCGATCCTGAAATGCTCTTTGTTCCAGACCACGAGCTGACATCTTTGAACCGTGAAGGGTTACTTGAGGGGCATTTTTGCGCATCAGAGAAACACCACCACAATTATGGTCGCAACAAACACCAATAACGCGATAAACATCTTTACTCTGTGGGACCAGCGATGCGCCCTTTCGGCCTTGAGCATTTTGCCAAGGTTTTCGTCAATCGAGTTATGGTTCACGGCTTGGTCCTTCCGGATTTGTCAGGCGATATTGATTTCCAGCGAACCTATTTTCGCGGCATATTTTCGGCGCACTTATCGTTCTGTCTTGTGAACGGCCGATTACATTCCCAACCATCACCTCTTCGATTCAAATGAGCGTTGGAAGGGACTAGGATCGCAACGCAACTGTCCTGGTTTGCGCGAAAGCCACGTTCACATTTCCATCCAGAGTAGGTTTCAGGCGCAAGGTATGCATGCTGTGGAACGGCCACAGGCTCACAGCCGCTCTCCGCTGCCCTGTACCCTCTGAGGCATACCCACCCATCCGAGCTTCTTTTGTCGCTCAGACGACCGTTTTTTGGAACTTCTATTGCAACACATGTTTGGCTTTCCTTACGAAATCCCCAGTTGCAGTGTATTTCCTGTGCGCCAAACCGGGTTCCGACGTACCCATTTTGAGGCGCTATCAATTCTTCGCATCTTTCACCGACTTGTCGGAAGAGCCGATTGCACTCCCATCGATCTCCGGTCGATGCAAGATATGCGTTTTTAGGAACTTCTATTTCCTCACAAAAATCTCCAACACGCTTGAATCCATGGTTGCATACCCAACCTGGACCATAGGAACTGCCGGTCAAATGCGCATTTTCAGGTGCGTTTGCTCTTTGACACGATCCGTTCTTGTTTTCGAAGCCTTCGTCACAGACCGATCCATCAGCATTGCCTGCGACTTGGGCGGGAAGCTGCGTTCCGGAGAGCAACACCAAGAGTGTCGGGATCAAACAAAGAACGCGGCGCGAAAACACGATGAGTGACTGATTGAAACGGAGCCTGAGACCTGATCTATCCGGCATCGGGCACGCGATTTATAAGCCATGTTCTGTTCATACGGCGCCTTCATTGATGGGTCACGCGATAACTGGAGCATGTCAGGTGACAGTTGCGAATGCTTGCGAGGAACGAGCTCAACGCGAAGACCCCAGCGCGACCCGTTCCTATGCTGGGGCACATGCTACAGTTAGTCTGAAGGCCATTGGATCATCGAAGCCGGCAGCATCGCGACGACGAGTAATTTTCACCAATGCACGTTTGTGGTCCTTTGCCAGAATAGAGTCAAGGAAGTTTCCCTCGTCGCAACGCTAGTACTGCTAAGGCAGGTGTTTGTGAAACAAGCACGTGACCAAGTAGCCTGGTGAACCGCCGAAAGAAGTTACTTGGCATTAATCTGTTGTTGTAGGGATTTGGGGGCGGAGCAGCAGCGAATGGCAGCTTAAGTCCGCGTCTCTCTTGTCGAGCCTGAGTGCGGCGACAGAGCGGTACGTGATCAAGGTTTCCTCGTGGCTATGAATGACTGGCCTGACGTCATCAGCAGCAACGCATCGACATTCGTGCCGCTCCTGTGAACTGATGCTGCGCAAGCACTCGCGGCGCGAGCAAATGGTTGATCTGCTACGCTTCTCGGGAATTGCAAAGTCTAATTGCGAATGTCCGTTTTGGGCTGGAAACAGTCGTCGCCGATTGAAGCAATGAGCGATTGCTTAGAACCTTTCGAGGACATTGCGCTAAAATTGGATTGGCCCTTGGCACGATTTGTCTGCGATAGTTTCGAGCTTTGGCATCCTGACCAACTCTACGGCTTAACACCAGCTTTCTTCAAGCCTTCGACCAAAAGCGCATTGTGTTCGGGTAGACGGAAGAGGATCAAAGCTCCGGAGACAATGCTGTCTAGGAACGCTGGGGCGAAATCCGCCAGCGCCTGCTCATGTGGCAGGCCTGCTTCGGCGCGCCCGAGGTGGGCGGCACTGGCGATCATAAGAGCCCGGCGGATCGGCGCACGCGGCGTCATCTGAATGGCGTGCTCACCCCAACGCATTGCGTCTTCAAAATCAGCGTCGGCGAAGGCAGCTTGGGCGAGCGCCAGATAGGCGTCTCCTACCCAGAGGTCAGTGTCGCGTGGGGAAAGCTGGAGGGCAAGGTGGGCATGTTCGCGCGCCTGTGTGGTTCGGCCGACCAAAGATTCATGCCAGGCCATGAAGAAGATGTTCCGGGCAAAGTTCGGGTTCAGTGTGAAGCCCAAACTGAAGTCGGCGTTGGCCCCGTCAAAATCTCCACGGAAATGACGAACCATACCGCGAACGCATAAGGCGCGCGGGTCGAGTTGACCACCAAGAAACAGAGGTTCAACGCTTTTCTCAGCTAGGCCCAGGTTTTCGGTGGGGTCCTCATCGAACTGGTATAGATAACGCATCAGGTAGGCAAACGCTTTGATCCAATGCGCCTGGACATTGCGCGGGTCGAGATCAATGGCGCGATCAGAGGCCGTTATGACCTCATCGAACTTTTCCTGAGAGTAGAAGCCTCCTGCGTAGAAGATCGCCATCGCACGTAGCGAGAGGTCGTAGGAGTTGAAGTCGATATCTCGAGCCACAGACGCGCGATCTATTTCGGCAATGGATATCTGGGGGGCGATGGCGCCGACCACGCTGCGTGTAATCTCATCCTGTAACGCGAAGATGTCGTCTAGCGTGCGGTCGTAGCGCTCGGCCCAAACATGGGCTCCATTTGTGCAGTCGATGAGTTGGGCAGTAATGCGTACGCGGTTTTGGGCTCGACGTAGGCTACCCTCTAGCATGTAGCGAACACCGAGTTCACGAGCGACATCTATATGGGTGACGGGGCGACCCTTGAACGAAAACGAGGAGTTGCGGGCGATGACGAAAAGCTCGGGAAAGCGCGAGAGCTCTGTGATGATGTCTTCGGAAACGCCATCACAGAAGTATGCCTGTTCTGGATCATTGGACATGTTCTGGAAGGGCAAGACAGCGATTGATGGTTTGTCAGTGGGTTGCGATTGGTATTTCGTGGAATCAGATTCGCCCTCCATCGCCAATTTGTAGGCGCGAACTGGCTTCGAGATGTTTTTGAGCGCTACTTCGCCAAGGTCTATGATGTCGTGTTCAATTTTGCCTCGAACCTGCCGGCATGCGTCGTCAGACAGAATGACACCGCCTGGGTCAGCGACGCCTTCGAGTCTTGCGGCAAGATTAACACCCTCGCCATAAATGTCGCCCTCGTCCAAGATTACGTCTCCAATGTGCAACCCTATTCGGAAGCTGATCCGGCTTTCGGTGGGGCTCTCGGCTTCGGCGGCGTGCAGCGCCTTCTGGAGCGTCGCTGCGGCCTCAACGGCAGAAACGACCGAGCTAAAAAGTGCAAACAGGCCATCACCGGTAAGCTTGATAATCTCACCTCCGGCACTTTCGATACTTGGATTGATGATGTCCCGTCGTAGGTCTTTGAGGCGAGCAAGTGTTCCCGCCTCGTTAGCCGCCATAAGCCGTGAGTAGCCGACCATATCGGCGGCAAGTATGGCGGCAAGTCGGCGTGTCATGCGCATTTCCCAATAGCAACCTTTTTTCGAATCTATCAAGTTCGGCAGTAGTGTGCCAACTTTCGAGAATGTCCGCTTCGGGCTGCCACCGGTCATTAATGTGAAAAGTAACGAAAGGCGACAACAAGCCCAATGCGGGCTTTGCCAACCTTTCAAATCAGCATCATCCCCGACCATTTCAGTTCGAGTTTCAATCCCTAGCGGGCAAGGCAACCTCGCCTTCCCAGTCAGAAATACGGTGCGGTAGCGCCAGGAATTTTGACGCCACACGTGTTTTGGTCGTTCCACTTCCAGTCATCCCCGAATATTTGCCGGTGGAGGAAACAATCCGCCAGTTGTTGACGCCGAAGGCAACAACCTCCCATCTCATGGTGAACGTGTCCTCTTCTTCACCATAAACACAGACGCCACCGCCGCTGACACCGCTGGGTCCGCCGAAACCCGAGCCCACGCACCGGACAAAACCAGGATCGATTGGTCCCTCGTCAACGGTATAAGTCCCATAGTTGTCCTCTTTCC
This sequence comes from Ruegeria sp. HKCCD7628, assembly GCF_057221005.1. NCBI lineage: Bacteria > Pseudomonadati > Pseudomonadota > Alphaproteobacteria > Rhodobacterales > Roseobacteraceae > Ruegeria > Ruegeria sp. HKCCD7628. Next base: position 4,446 of record NZ_JBWVBA010000003.1, on the reverse strand, counting down.
AGAACACGTCCTCGCCCGCGGAAATTTGCTCTTGGTTGACGACATAGAAGTTCGTTGCCGACACTTTCTCTGCAGCAGTCAGACAATGAGGCGCAAAGAGAACTGCGGGGATAAGCATTGAACGCAACATGTTGTTTCCTTCGACAGTGGGGCAAAACCAGCATGATAGAGACTACGAAATTTATTGCTAGGAAAGGAACGCATAGCCGGACCTGAAAAGTCAGCTTCGTCCCGCATCTCAGAGATTGCAAAGCTTAGTGATGAAGGTCCGCTTTGGGCTGCGAGCGGCCTGATGCGGTTGCAGCAACTGGGTTGCGGCAAGAAGTCTGCAAATGGCTCAGTGCGGTCGTTCGCTGCGATCCGTCTGAGTGACCGCTATGTGGACGAAACGGCCATTCATCTGTTGGGAGCGAGTGCGGTTGAACGGCGCGGAGCGACAGTTCCTTTTTATAGATTGGCAGGTCTGTCTAGCTCAGCACAATCACCGTGACTGTACCGCTTTGCAAACTGTTGGAGGCCGCGGTCATTTCTAGTGTCTTTGGGCACCACTCCGATGATACGATATTTTGGGTCTCGTTCTGGTGTGCAGGACGAAAGTTACCATGATCCCGTACATGTTTTCGATTCTGGAGGAGAATGAAATGACGAGAAAGAGGCCCGAAGACCTACGTTCGGCTCGCTGGTTCTCACCTGACGACCTGCGGTCCATGGGACACCGCTCGCGTGCTATGCAGATGGGCCTCGACGGGGCGGATTGGGACGGCAAGCCAATCATCGCAATCATCAACACATGGTCGGATCTCTCGCCATGCCACCATCACCTTCGCGACCGGGCTGATTTCGTCAAGAAGGGCGTCTACCAAGCGGGCGGTATGCCCGTGGAGATGCCCGTGCAGTCTTTCGCAGAGCAGTTTCTCAAGCCCACATCCATGCTCTACCGCAATATGGGCGCGATTGAGGTTGAAGAGACCTTGCGCTCCCACCCCATCGACGGGGCGGTCCTGATGGGCGGCTGCGACAAGTCTACGCCTGCCTTGGTCATGGGCGCTGTCAGCATGGGGCTGCCCTTCATCTTCATGCCTGCCGGCGCAATGCTCCGAGGCAACTATGCTGGTGAGAAACTCGGCTCGGGCACCGACGTCTGGGAATACTGGGATGAACGCCGCGCAGGTAACATCACCAAGACGCAATGGGACGGCGTGCAGGGCGGTGTTGCGCGAAGCTACGGAACCTGCATGACCATGGGCACCGCCGCGACCATGATGAGCATCGCCGATGGTTGGGGCCTGACCCTGCCCGGGGCCTCTTCGATCCCCGCACCCGATGCCGGTCACAAGCGCATGGCTGCCGCCAGCGGACGCCGCTCAGTCGAGATGGTTTGGGAAGACCTGACGCCTGACAAGATCATGACGCCACAAAGCACGCGGAACGCGGTGACTGTCGCCATGGCCACGGGATGCTCGACCAATGCGATCATCCATCTTATCGCCATGGCCCGCCGCGCGGACGTGGATTTGACGCTCGACGATCTAGATGCGATCGGTCGCGAGACGCCGGTCATCGCCAACATCCGCCCCTCCGGCACGGACTACCTGATGGAGGATTTCTTCTACGCCGGTGGTCTGCCTGCCCTAATGAAGGAGCTGGGCGAAAAGCTCGACCTGTCAGTGCTCACCGTGAACGGCCGCACTATGGGTGAGAACATCGTGAACGCATTGAACTACAATGACGACGTGATCAGACCGCTCTCAAACCCAGTTTATCACGAAGGGTCCCTGGCCGTTTTGCGCGGGAACCTCGCCCCGGATGGCGCGGTGATCAAGCCCGCCGCGATGGATCCGAAATTCCAGACCCACCGGGGCCCCGCGATCGTTGCCGACAGCTACGCCGACCTGAAGGCCATCATCGACGACGAGGACTACCCGATGACGCCGGACCATGTTCTAGTTCTACGCAACGCTGGGCCGAAGGGCGGACCAGGCATGCCAGAGTGGGGCATGATCCCGATGCCCAAGGCACTCCTGAAACTGGGCCATCGCGACATGGTGCGGCTTTCGGATGCCCGGATGTCTGGCACGTCCTATGGGGCTTGTATCCTGCACGTGGCACCCGAGGCTTTCGTTGGTGGACCGCTGGCATTGATCGAGACTGGCGACATCATAGAAGTGGACATCCCCCGACGGTCTCTGCGCGTCGATCTATCGGAGGAAGACCTTGCAAGCCGCCGTAGCGCGTGGGCCCCTCCGCCCCCTCGCTATGAGCGAGGATACGGAAAGATGTTTTCAGAGCACATCGAGCAGGCGGATAAGGGCTGCGATTTCGACTACTTGCGGACAGACTTCGGCGCAGAAGTGCCAGAACCCGAGATCAACTGAGCAGGATTCCACTCTCTTGCAGGTCTAGCATCCCGCTTGAATTCATTGCAGACGTTGTCGACATGCTGCTCAAGCGTCCGCTCAGCGGACAAAGCGGCCGTTAGTTGCACCGCTGCACAGGACCTTGGAAAGAGTACTTTAAAGTTGAATAGTCACGTTTCTCTATCGACTGTTGTGCCTGGCACTTTTTCCAAGGCCGAAAAATTGACGGGCTTTGGCCAATATCGCGAGCGAACGCGCGTGAGAATTTGCAAACCCATCGCTAGAGAATTGAGCGTTCGAAGACAAACCGAATGACACAAGCCTTCGGCTGTAACAAGATGATGGTGGAGGTGTAAGTTATGGCGGATGTTTTCGATCGCATTGCAGATTGGCTGCAAAAGCTGGCCTTTTTTGATGCTGATCTTGGTGGACTAGTCGAGCAGTTAAGTAACAGGCTGATCGATGGTGGCGTGCCGGTCACGCGTGTTTCCTTGGGCCGCCTGATGATGCACCCTGTAATTGGATTGCTCGATGCAACGTGGGATGCATCGAACCATCGTATTGAATGGACTGTTCTTCCACGCAGCTCAGTAACGGCTGATCTCTTCGACAAAGCACCCTTCGGAGAGAATTCGAAATTGGCCAATGAGATTGCGAAACAGCACTTTAATGAGGAAGTTTGGGACTTGGCGGATGGACTTGCGAACGGCACAATCAAGTTTCCTTTCATGCGAGCAAATCTGACAGACCAAGCGACCCGTAACAAATTTCCGCTTTTCCGAAAACTCGCTGAAGCAGGTGTCACCGACTATGTCGTATGCAGTGCACCATTCGGCAATCGTACCGTTGTCTTTGACGGAGATATGGAGTGGGCTTTGGGCGCGTCGGTGTCTTTTGCTACAAAGCGTCGTTCTGGTTTCACAGACCGTGAGGTAGATGGTCTGTCGCGGCTATCTTTACCTTTGCTTGGTGCAGCGCGTGTATTGTCGGAGCAGTTCTTGGCAGCTGAGTTGATGGAGGTCTATCTAGGCAAGTTGTCCGGTCGATCCGTACTGAACGGTCAAATAGCCCGGGGAGATGTCAGCATAATTGACTGTGCTCTCTTGTTCAGCGATATGCGCGGCTCTACGGCTTTGAGCCAGCGCTTGTCATCGGAAAAATATGTCGCGACGGTCAACCAATTCTTCGATTGTGTCGGTGGGGCGGTACACGATCACGGCGGAGAGGTTCTTAAATTCGTTGGCGATGGATTGCTTGCGATCTTTCCTTTTGATGGTCAACGAAGACTACCCGAAGACATGTGCGAAGCTGCCCTGTCCGCGGCGCGTGAAGCGTTCCAAAGGAATGAAGAACTTGATCCATTAGACCGTGCTGAATTTGGGGTTGGTTTGCACACTGGGGCGGCTGTCTACGGGAATGTTGGTACTGAAAAGCGCTTGGACTTTACGGTAACTGGCCCATCAGTCGCGATAGCCAGCAGGTTAGAGGGCCTGACGCGAAAACTGGAGGCGCGGCTTTTAGCAACAGGCGATTTTGTGAACTTGGTATCTGAAGAGCCGAAAAAATTGGGGCGGCATTCTTTGCGGGGTTTTGAGGAAGATTTAGAGGTCTTTTCTTACGAAATTTTCACATAACGCTCAATTGCATTAGGCGATTGGCAATCATTCGTTTAGGCGCTGGTGCTGGAATTAAACCGGTCAGCTTTGGGCTCAGGGCAGTCGTTCGCTACACTCGGCATGAGCAACCGTTTTGCGGGACATTGCTGCCATCCGCATTTTTTCCTCCAAAGGACTGCAGTCAGCCCAAAGCGGACATTCGTAACAGGACTTTGTAATCTCCGGGACCGGATTTAGGTGCGCTGAAAACGCTGCATTCCCATCATTGATTTCATTGAAGAAAATCTTAAAGTCTTGCCCATAACTCTGTGCGGTGTTTGCGCATAGCTTTGCACGATTTTCCCTTAAGTTTGCATGCTACAGAGAACCCATCGAACAAACAGGCTCTCAGGCTTTAATACGGTGCCCAATTCCAGTTTACTCCCAATATCCAGCAGACGAGCGCCACGTTTTAGCTTCCGCGTCCCAAACAC